>NZ_JAPDCM010000002.1:172647-486586 GCF_027706125.1 Aeromonas sp. Y318-1 | reverse complement strand
GACTCATGATGAACCCTGTTCCATGGCTCCAGATGACAAACATGATCTCATATCAGGGACTTGTTCGCACCTTCCCTTATGGTGGAGACGGTGTCTGATCACCAAATCCCTTTTCAAATCAGCATCATGGGCAAGTCGCTTCACGCCATATCCAACTGGTCACAGTACAACCGTTCCCTGGTCAAACGCGGCTCGCTAACGTTCTGGGTTGATGAGCATGTCGTTCATAACTGGTTCCATCAAGAACATCATGGCCGACGGGGACGAAGCTCCCTCTACACCGACCAGACCATCTGTACCTTTCTCATGCTCAAGGGCATTTTCAACCTCTCCCTGCGGGCGACACAGGGCCTGCTCGACTCGCTGTTTGAGCTGATGAATGTGCCGCTCCCCCGACTACATAGCTGTGTCAGCAAGCGCGCCAGCACCGTGAAGGTGGCATACCGCCAGCCACCCAAGGGCAAGGTTACCGATTTGGTTATCGATTCCACCGGCTTGAAAGTGTTTGGCGAGGGCGAATGGAAGGTCAGAAAGCATGGCCATGACAAGCGCCGGGTCTGGCGCAAATTGCATCTGGCGGTGGACCCGGCGACCCAAGACATCGTGGCAGCCGAGGCCTCGTATTCCGCCGCGCAAGAATGCCGGTTTATGGGAAAAGGGGCATCCACGTAATGAAGCGGTTCTGGTGATACGCAAGGAGGGGCTGACTCACTGGAAGCAGCAGTCCGGGTATCATCGGCGCTCATTGGCCGATACGGCGATGTATAGGTTCAAACAATTGATGACGGGAAAAATCAGTCTACGTAACTACAACGGACAAGTGGGAGAGATCATGGCCTACGTGTGTGCGATGAACAAACTGAATGCTCTTGGTCTGCCGGTTAGAAAGCCCCAAGTGTAGCTATCACCTGGGGCTGGGGAAGTAGTGGCCTAATGGCTGATTTTGGCAACAACGCCGATTTTAGATTAAATTAATTTAATCTGAAGCCACTAGATTGGTTTTTGAGAATGCACAGTGTTCAATGGTATTTCTTATATCATTTGATTGGTTGGGTAGTCCTTATCTTATAATTAGATGTGTACATTATAATACATTGAACCCTCTCTATTTTGGTGTGTAAAATTTTCTCTGGGAAGGACTTGCACTTATAGTGGATTCAATCACAAACTAGGTGTATGGTCCCGGAATGAGGTGGTGCGGTTGAAGCTTGAAACGATCCGGTGTTTTAATCCAGGCTGCATATTCCGGCCGATCATGAACACCGATTCCGGTTCAACGTGAACACCATTTCCGGACCAATGTGAACGCTCATTCCGGCTCAACCTGAACACTTTGCCCCTCCTTTCCGGAAACAGTGTTCAACATCCCGGAATCACTGTTCACATTCACCAGAATCATCCTTAACGCATTGATTTAACAACCTTTGATACGCTCTCCCTTTTGCCAGGGAAGAGCCTATGTCTGCCAAGAGGATTGCAATGCGTAAAATTCGTGAAGTGCTGCGACTGCGGCTGGAAGCTGACCTCTCTGTTCGCCAAATCAGTATCTGTACCAAGGTCAGTGTCGGCTCCATCCAGAAACTCCTCAAAAGTGCCCAGGCGCTCGGCCTTAGCTGGCCCCTGCCCACCGAGTTTGATGATGGCCGACTGGCTGCCCTGTTTTATCCGCAGGCCGATACCACCATATCGGCCTGCCATGTCGTGCCGGATTGGCCCTCTGTCCATCAGGAGCTCAAGCGCAAGGGGGTCTCCAAACAGCTGCTCTGGGAGGAGTACACCCAGCGCTATCCCAATAGCTGTTACAGCTACTCCCAGTTCTGCGACCGTTACAAGTCCTGGTGTCAGTTGCAAAAGCGCTCCATGCGCCAGATCCATAAGGCGGGGGAAAAGCTCTTTATCGACTACTGCGGGCCCACGGTGCCCATCGTGTCGCCGACCACGGGTGAGGTCCGTCAGGCACAAGTCTTTGTCGCCGTGCTCGGTGCGTCCAACTACACCTTTGCCGAGGCCACCTGGTCACAGTCACTGCCGGACTGGCTGCAAAGCCATGTCCGTGCCTTTGAGTTTTTCGGCGGGACACCGGCACTGCTGATCCCCGACAACCTCAAGAGCGGTGTCAGCAAGGCTTGCCGATACGATCCCGAGCTCAACCCCAGCTACCAGCAGTTGGCCGAGCACTATCAGGTGGCGGTGATGCCAGCTCGTCCTTACAAGCCCAAGGACAAGGCCAAGGCGGAGGTGGGTGTGCAGATCGTCGAGCGCTGGATCCTGGCCCGTCTACGCCATCAGACCTTCTTCTCGCTTGCCGAACTCAACCAGTGCATCCGTGCCTTGCTGAACGAACTCAACGAGCGTCCGTTCAAGCAACTGCCCGGTAACCGACGTGACGCATTTGAGCAGTTGGACCGCCCGGCACTGGGACCACTGCCGGTGCATCCCTATCGCTATGTCGCCATCAAAACGGTCAAGGTCAACATCGACTATCACGTCAGCTATGAGCAGCACCATTACTCGGTGCCACACCAGTATGTGGGTCAGCAACTGGAGCTCCATGCGGGCGATACCCTGCTTCAGGTCTATCACCAGCAACAGCTGGTCGCGAGCCATCCACGTAAAACCATCCCGGGGATGAGCACGCTCCCTGAGCACATGCCGGAACGTCACAGCAAGCAGCAACGCTGGACCCCAGGGCGTCTTAAACAGTGGGCTGCTGACATCGGACCGAGCACCTTGTGCTGGGTTAGCGAGCGGTTGGAAGAGAAAGCCCATGCCGAGCAGGCATACCGACTCTGCCTGGGGCTGCTGAGTCTTAGCCGGGAGTATCCGCCATCACGGGTTGAAGCCTGTTGCCAGTTGGCCAACCGGGAAGGTCTGGTGCGACTCAAACAGCTCAAGTCGGTGCTGACCAGTGGCCGCGACCAACTGCCCGCAAGCCCGCTGAGCTACCCAGAGTTACCGCAAGAGCACGAGAACATCCGCGGCCCCCAGAGCTTCCACTAAAGAGGATACGTCCCATGACCCAACAAACGCTGACCCGCTTGAGACACCTGAAACTGACTGGCATGGCGGATGCCGTGCAACAACAACTGGAACAGGCAAGTACCTACGAAGGGCTGCCCTTCATCGAGCGGCTAAGCCTGCTGGTCGAACACGAACAACTGAGCCGGGAGCAGCGTAAACAAGCTCGGCTGGTCAAGCAGGCGAGGCTCAAACTCCAGGCCACGGTGCAAGAGGTGGACTACCAGTCTGCACGCAACCTGGAGCGGTCACAGGTGGCAAACCTGGCCCAAGGAGAGTGGCTGCGCCGGGGCCAGAACCTGCTCATTACCGGCCCCTGTGGCTGCGGAAAAACCTACCTAGCCTGTGCGCTGGGCTACCAAGCCTGTCAGCAGGGGCACAGCACTCGTTACTACCGGCTGCCGCGTCTGCTACTTGAGCTGAGCCAGGCCAAGGTAGATGGCAGTTACGCCAGACTGCTGGGTCAACTGGCAAGGATAGAGCTGCTGATCCTGGATGACTGGGGACTGGAAGCGGTGAATGCCGAGCAGCGCAACGCCCTGCTGGAGATCATGGATGATCGGTACGGGAAATACTCGACGGTCGTGGTCAGTCAGCTGCCAACGGAAGAGTGGTACGCGAGCTTGGGGGACAACACTCTGGCAGATGCGATCCTGGACCGGCTGATGCACAACGCTCACCGGCTGTCACTGAAGGGAGAATCGATGAGAAAGAGGAGAAGTGAGTTGACCCAATCTGAACACTCGAGTTAGAAACGGGGTGACGTGAGCGCGTTAAGGATCAGGGTGTTCACGTTGGCCGGAATGGCTGTTCAACTTCGCCGGAATACGCACCAGGCATCGCAGATAGTTTTAAACGGGGTTCTCCATCTCAGGGCTTTTAGATGCTTCGCGAAGTTGTAAGCAGTGATAAAGGCCCGCACATGGGCCTTCAATGCATCGAAGTCTGGATAGTGAAAAGACTTTATTGTGGCGTCTTTCACCGTTCGGTTCATTCGTTCGGCCTGCCCATTGGTCCATGGATGATATGGCTTGGTCAGTTTGTGCTTTATGCCATGTTGACGGCAAACCCGATCAAAAACGTGCCCAACGAGACGGTTGGTTGGGCCATTCCTGTATTTTGCCTGCTCTGTGAAGGCGATACCGTTGTCTGTGAGGACGGTATGAATGGTGTATGGGTAGACCGCCACAACTTCCTCAAGAAATGCAGCTCCATTTTGCTTGGTCGGCGCGTCAAAGAACGCCACGTGGGTAAATTTGGTGACACGATCAATGGCCAAAAACATGTGTTGCTTGCCTTCCTCCAGACGTAACTCGCAACTGTCGATATGCAAGTAACCCATTTCTGTCGGTTCAAACTGTCCACGTTGGTTTTTGTTCTGTTGCTGATTGGGTCGCTTGCTAATGCCATGTCGTATAAGACAGCGATGAAGGGCACTGCGAGTTAGTTGTGGGAGGGCTTCACGCAAATGCCCCAACAAGTCGTCCAGAGGCAGAAGGGTTCGTCGCCTGAACTCCACGACCATTTCCTCTTCCTCCTTTGACAGATGAGCACATCTGGGGTTGGTCGGCCCCATCGGCTTGTCAGTGGTGGTGGTTCGAGAGCGCCATTTAGCGACGGTCTTGACGTTCAATCCGTATCGAGCGGCAAGTTTGCGCGTCGACTCTTTCGACGCTTGGAGCTCGGCTCGAATTCTCGGTGTTGTGCGGGCTGAGCCATGAAGACCTGCTGCCAAAGTGCATCCTCCTGATAAGAGTCCAATAATGCACCGCACCATGACTCTCTGGGACTGAACACCTAGTCTGATTGAAAAGGATCTCAGATAGATATCATCAGGAGACAACAAGTAAAAATCGTCACAAACCCCCTTGGGAGATACATTGCGGCCTCTCAAGTTATCGGCATCAGTAAGTCATCGGTGCACACAGTGAGCCATTAAAGGGCAAGTTGTGTTATCAGCTTATCAACTACCTCCAACACTAGCGCCCTGTCAGCTGTATCGAGTTTGGCCAACTGTTCGTCAACTGACTGCACCTATGTTACCCCGCTCACTCGATAAGCTTACCCTATCGGCCAGGCTTTCTTTTGCCATATATAAATTACAGGAGATTCTTCATGCCATTAATCCTGATCTGGTGTGGACTTGCTTTACTACTGGGATTTGTTGCCTCTGGTAACGGACGTTCATTCTGGGGTTGGTTCATTCTCGGACTGATTATCGATCCGATATTGGCTGGATTACTTTACTGGCTGATTACTAAAGACAACTGATATGACGCCTCATCTAATGTAGATGATTATGATCAGACTATTAATAAAATGGGTTGGTAATATGGGACTTTTGAAAACGCTTGCAACCATCAATGGCAATAGCTTGGGTGGCATTATTATTAAACTCATTTATAACGTTCCGAAGATGAGCGACACGATGGTTATTGATGTTGTTTCGGGGAAAAAGTGGGCCCCTGAATTCATCAAACTGTTAGCCACCAAAGAAGGGGGGCGGCGTTCTCTCAAGATGTGATGCGCCTCGCTTTTCATCAAGGAAAGTGTAAAGCCTCCTCTGACTTACAGGGCATCACGACCTATCTCATCCTCTAAGGGGCGCCATCATGGTGCCCCTTTTGTTTATGCGGTTCACCATTATCATTACAGCAAGGGATCTACCATGACAGTACTACAATCCGGGGACCACCTCGTTTCCCCCCGCACCGGTTACCAGCACCACGGTCTCTATCTTGGGGACCATCTGGTCATCCACTACCAAGGCTTCAGTGCCGGAGTACATTCCGGTCAGATAGCCATCACCACGCTTGCCGAGTTTAGCGAGGGGCAGGGTTACCGTATCCTGCTTCATAGTGCACGTGCCTATAACCGGAAGGAGAGCATCGACCGAGCCTACTCTCGGCTTGGAGAGGCGCACTACAGCATGCTCTTTAACAACTGTGAGCACTTCGTTCTCTGGTGCATCGAGGGATTTCACTATAGCAAGCAGATTAACCAGCTCATCACCACTGGCTTTATCGCACATCAGGCTCTTCGCACAGTGGATAATCGATCCTCTTATGCAACATTGTCAGAAATCACCTCGGGTACGTTACAGCGCCAGCCAGCGACCGCCGCAGTCGGTGCGTTACTGGGTATCACTGCTACCTCGCTGGCTGATCCCCTAGCTGCTACCTACAGCCTCTACCGCGCTTGGCGCTGGTTCAGGGATTAATGCACCCTACATTCGATATGCAAAGGACACACCATGATGACCATGCCATTTCACTTGGCAGGTATGGCCCTGCCGATTTCGCCTGCGTTGCCTGACTTGCTGCGCAAAGTCGGGCGGGAACAGCAGCTTGACCTCACCAATCTCTCTATCTTGACCTTTAACTTTCGCATCCCCGACTACAGTGCCGAAGCGGGTGGCGTCCATCCGGTAGAGCTTCGGCTTATTCGTGAATTACACGGCTGGGTCTTCGATTACATCACCGACTTCAGTTATCAGGGGCTCGGCCTGGATGCCGAGCTCTGCAAGGAGCTCGACTTCAACTTCTCCTGCGACGAGCACTATCTACAGGGCTGGGGACCACTGCCCTGCGTGGATGTGCGGGAACTGTTTGCCCTGTGGCAGAGCAATTTCATTAGCTACGCCCAGTTGGGGTATTTCACCGTCACGGTCAACGGGGAGTAGGGGGTGCGTGATGACTAACGAACTGCCTCTATCCCACTACTCACGCCAATGGCTGGGGCTGGTCGCCGCCAAAGCCAAACTGCTGCCAACTCGCCGGGGTGAGCGCTGGTTGCTGCACCTGACCCCTGATAGCCCAAACGCCCGCACTGTCACCTTGCAAGTGCGCTGGTCTGACGTGCAGTGGCAACTGCTCTCCATCACTAATGCCGAGGACTGGCACACCATGAGCCAACCCGTGGACGAAATCTGTGTGGACCCCACGCGTCGCTGTTTCTGGCGCTGTCAGGCAGGGCCTGTCCCGCTCTTTGAGCAGCCCCGTGTGCTGGGGAGCTTTCTGAGTGACCTGCAGCGTATCTGTATCCATCACGGCTATCGCGTGGAGAGTGACCCCTTATCTCAAGAGGAGGTAAAAGATGCCAAAACAACCGATAGCAGTTGAACTTGAGGCCATCAATCGGGAGGGAGAGGCACAGGTGGTGCGTGACAGTGGCCTGACCGTGCAGGGCTTGCGGGCTAGCCCTGGCCACTTGGGTGGCAGATTACGACACGGTGGACCCCGTCTATGAGCTGGCCGGGCGATTAAGCCTAGCGCTGGCTATCCCGCTGAGCATGTTGGTTCCAGAGTCGCTGATGCCGATGAAGAGTGAACCCGCCACCACAGCAGGAGCCATTACCGCAGCCACCTGAACTTCCCCTTCAACGTGCCCCAACCACCTCTCTTTGACCCCGACATGCTGTATGTGCGCCGGGGTTTTGTTTATTTGGAGAACCCCACATGCGTTACCACAAACTCAAGGCCGGGGAATACCCCGGCACCTATGTCGTCACCGAGCCGGTGACCGAGCAAGACCTGCTGCATATGGCCAACCAGATTGCCCGCAAGCGACTTGCCAAAGGTTCTGCTATTACCTCTCACCAGATGGCAGCTCAACGATTGCAAACCCTGCTTCAAGGGCGAGAGCGGGAAACCTTTGCCGTGTTGTTTCTCGATAATCAGCATCGCGTCATCGCCTTGGAGGAGCTGTTTCACGGGACTTTGACTGCTGCCAGTGTGCATCCAAGAGAAGTGGTCAAGCGAGCCTTGGCTCTTAACAGTGCGGCTATCCTCTGCACTCACAATCATCCCTCGGGCTACCCGGAGCCAAGCCTTTCGGACAAGCAAATTACGGAAGTGCTGCGCAATGCCCTTGCGCTAGTGGAAGTCCGCCTGCTCGACCACCTGGTGATTGGCGCCGAAGGGGTCGTCTCTCTGGCCGAGCGTGGAATGCTGTAATCCACGCCATTCGCCGATTCATCCCTTCTGGGTTTACATCAAACATCAAAGGAGCTCAGCATGATTGAGTTCATCGACAGCTTTAGCCAGGCCGCCGTGGCGGAAGCTATGTGTGCACATTCGGGGCTGGCCAAGCTCATCAGTCAGCAGTTGATGCTGCCGAACTTTGCCTACGCCCACGATATCGAAGGACGGCGTATCGGCGGTCCGCTTGTTGTACCCAACCCGGTGCTGCACAAGACCATGCTCTTTGTCAGTCCCCGTGACATGCGTGAACACCTGCCACGAGAGATTAACTTCGCCCGCTTTCGCTGCGCCTGTAATGCAACGGGTCAACCGGTCGGCGAGTGGCAACGGGTGATTGTCGGAGCCTACGTCAACCACGGCAGCAATGACGCACCAGATTGGAGTAGCCACACATGAGCAGGACAATTCCTACGGCACCACCAAGGGAGACCGAGGCCGCTATCGCCAAGCTCCGGGCCCATATCGAGGAGTTCATTGCGTTGGAGCTCACCCACAAGCTCAATGTACAGCTGGCTAGCCTGGTGCATTCCAGCGTGCTGGACCTGGAGAACTTGGATGGGGCAAATCTGGTCCTGCCGCGCACCGTGACCACGGCGCTGCTGGAGGCGGCTGATTTGGCATAGCCACCGTCGCCGTTATCAGCGAGACATCAACCGCCTCAGGAGGCAATTGCTCTAGACAATCATCCCCACAACAGCACACCACAACCTCATGCAGCCCCTCACGCCGAGGGGCTGTTTGCATTTGAAGGAAGCCTAACCATGTATGACTTACGTGATTACAAAACCCTGTCTGCTCGGCAGATAATCGCTGCCATCGGTCAGCTCAATCACAATACCGCGCCGAACAGAATCACCCACCTTGGATTGCGGGTCAGACAGCCGCCCACGCTCGGTAATCAACGCAGCAGAACCAAGGTGCTCAAGCTATTGCGCCGGGTCAAGAAGGCCCACAAGACGGGACGTATCCACCTAGGGGCGACACCCACCATGTGATAGCACCGAATATCGAGACGTTTCGTGCCGAGCTGGCGCGACTCTACCAGTATCACCCGCAAGCCTCCGCGTTTATCAGCATCGACCCGGAGGTGGGCGTTGTGACCTGTCATTTTGAAACCAAGCCCGGAGGTGAGAGATGGTAAAATACATCCCCATTAAGGTGCCAGGTAAACATCCGCAAACCAGCGAGCTCACCACCTTTGAGCTCAAGGGCCAACACATTGAGCTTGAAGAAGTAGTCCTGATCCAGGCCATCAAGGTATTTCATCAGATCCCGGCAGAAGGTCCCCTTGATGGTGATCACCTCCGGCATGTGCAGGCTGTACCAGCTCAGCTCCACATTGGAGCGGCAGGTCAGGGTATCGAGATTGGGGTCGATGGCATCCGGGGTGATGTTGGCGAGATCTGTGATGGTGTGGGGATCGCGTTGCTTAGAGGAGAAGAGTTTGGAGAGATTCTCCTGCATGCGCTGGCTTTCTGAGCCTGCTCCTCGGCGTGACCAAGATAGAGGATATAGACGGAGAAGGTCATGATGAGCGCGGTGACCAGCATGGCGCTCATCAGCAGCAGGAGAGGTTGAAGATGTAACCCTGTCGACGGATGGTGGAGATAACCCGGGAGCATAGTGTAGCGCCACCAAGGCACTGTCCGTGCTGTGCACTTGATTCTGGGCCTCGGTCAACAGCGTGGTGAGGTGATGATTGAGCCGCTTGTCGTCTTCGACCAGTAGGATCTTCATAAGATGCATGATGATAAGGGTCAAGGCTGTCAATTAGAGGGTGTCTAAGGGGGGAGTCAATGTGGATCCTACATAACCCCCTTGTATCGGGATTGAATCGTGCCTGTCTTTGTTATCGCCGCCCCATCTCCCGCGGTGACCAGGCCGATCCATTCAGGCTGTCGGCAGCGAGGGTCTCACCCTGCGCCTTAGTACCATGAATTGCGACCGTTCCTATCGCATAGGGTGGGATCGAGAAACCCTCATTTTTAGGTGATTTAAATTGTCGTAAGCATGCTTGGCAACACCGTCTTGGTTCTTATGCTGAGTTCACTCATATCGCTTGTAAGGATTTGAAAAAAAGTGACTTTTTTCCTCTACAGTAACCAGTGCTAGGCAACATTGTGCCTTTCCTCGTTGGAATTAGGCTCAATAGGTGACAACTAACAATACCAATATGGATTCAATAGGGCGCGCTTGCAACAAGTGACCTGCAATGTTTTGACTGTTCATTCCCTTGTTAAACGAGATAGAATCTGGCCCAAAATCGGATTTTGTGTTCTTGATTGCCCAAGATGTGAGCAGTGCAGGCGCCAAGAATACCTAGTGAGTAGTATGATGTGACGTGATTGTCAAACATCAACCAAAACAAGAAGCTGGAGGATCTTATGGTCAACAGCACGGACAATGAAGTTAAAATCAGCATATTGGGAGCTGTAACCTAAGGGCGGTAGCAATTCAATTTTTCAGCCATAATATGCTTTCTCACACTCCCCCTCAGGGTATCAAGTAAGAGTTATTTACAAAATTCATTATTAGCTGTTACGCGGAAAAATTAACCAGACTTAGCCTCAGCGATATATCCCAATGTGTTAGAGGATTCAGTCATCAGTGTGGGGAGGGGGGGGGGGCTCAGAAAACGTACAGTAAAAACCTTCTACGCAAGCGTCAAACAATGTCTTGCCATTTCGTTATCTTGAAATCGGGAACCTTTCAATGAAGATCCTTGTGACCGGTGGTGCTGGCTTTATCGGTTCAGCCGTTGTTCGCCATATCATCCAGCATACCCAAGACTCAGTGGTCAACCTCGATAAACTTACTTATGCGGGCAATCTGGAATCTCTGAACAGTGTTGCAAACAGTGACCGTTATGCCTTCGAGCAGGTGGATATCTGCAATCGTAGTGAATTGGACAGGGTATTCGCCCTGCACCAACCGGATGCCGTGATGCACCTAGCTGCTGAAAGCCATGTTGATCGCTCTATTACTGGCCCGGCTGACTTTATCGAAACCAATATCGTCGGCACTTATATGTTGCTGGAAGCTGCCCGCGCTTACTGGAACGAATTGAACGAGACGCGCAAAGCGGCTTTCCGCTTTCATCATATCTCCACTGACGAGGTGTATGGCGATCTGCCCCACCCGGATGAGGTGAGTGCCGATCATCCCTTGTGGAATAAGCCACTGCCGCTCTTTACCGAAACCACACCTTACACCCCCAGCAGCCCCTATTCTGCCTCCAAGGCCTCCAGCGACCATCTGGTGCGTGCCTGGCGCCGTACTTACGGCCTGCCAACCATAGTCACCAACTGCTCCAACAACTATGGTCCCTACCACTTCCCCGAGAAGCTGATCCCGCTGGTGATCCTGAATGCGCTGGATGGCAAGCCACTGCCGGTTTATGGCAAGGGCGATCAAATCCGCGATTGGCTCTACGTGGAAGATCACGCGCGCGCACTTTACAAGGTGGTGACTACAGGCTTGGTAGGGGAGACCTACAACATTGGCGGTCACAACGAGAAGCAGAATCTGGACGTGGTGCATACCGTGTGTGATCTGCTTGACGAGATGGTACCGAAAGCGGGTTCATACCGCGATCAAATCACCTATGTGGCAGATCGCCCCGGTCACGATCGCCGCTATGCCATCGACGCCAGCAAGATGAGCTCAGAACTGGATTGGCAGCCAGAGGAGACTTTTGAGTCAGGCATTCGCAAAACCGTGCAGTGGTATCTGGATAACCAGCAGTGGATCAGCAACGTCAAGAGCGGCGCCTACCAGTCCTGGATTGAGAAGAACTACGGGGAGCGTGCCTGATGCATATTCTGCTGTTTGGCAAAAATGGTCAGGTAGGCTGGGAGCTGCAGCGTGCACTGGCGCCGCTAGGCCGTATCACCGCCGTTGATTTTGATTCGACCGACTATTGTGGCGATTTCAGCAATCCGGTAGGCGTGGCCGAAACTGTACGTCTGGTCAAACCGGATGTGATTGTCAATGCCGCAGCCCACACCGCAGTCGACAAGGCCGAAAGCGAGCGGGAGTTTGCCGAGCTGCTCAATGCGACCAGCGTGGCGGCGATTGCAAAAGAAGCGGAACTGCTTGGCGCCTGGTTGGTGCACTATTCCACCGACTATGTGTTCGATGGCAGTGGCGAGCGCCCCTGGATGGAAACCGATGCGACCGCCCCGCTCAACATCTACGGCGAAACCAAGCTGGCAGGGGAACAAGGTGCTGTTCTCTGCGCTCGTCACCTGATTTTCCGTACCAGCTGGGTCTACGCCGCCCGTGGCGCCAACTTTGCCAAGACCATGCTGCGTTTTGGCAAGGAGCGCAGCGAAATGTCGATCATCAATGACCAGTTCGGAGCCCCGACCGGTGCCGAGTTGCTGGCCGATTGCACCGCTCATGCGATCCGCGTGGCGCAGAGCAAACCCGACGTTGCCGGGCTATACCATCTGATAGCCTCCGGTACCACAACCTGGTTTGACTACGCCCAGCTGGTGTTTGCCAAAGCCAGAGAGGCCGGCGTTGAACTGGCGGTGACGCAACTCAATGCGGTGCCGACTAGCGCCTTCCCGACCCCGGCCAAACGCCCCCATAACTCCCGTCTTGATACCAGCAAATTCCAACGCACCTTCAATCTGGTGCTGCCGGACTGGACCGTCGGTGTGGGGCGGATGTTGACCGAGATCCTGGGCAAGTAAATCACTGGCCAGTGATGTATTGAATGCATCCCCGGCTGGCAGGGATAAAACAGAAAGGCGTGGCCTCACGCTACCCTTTTCTTTTGCAATTTAAAAATAAGAAACAAGCATCATGACTAAACGTAAGGGTATTATTCTGGCCGGTGGTTCTGGCACTCGTCTCTATCCAGTTACCATGGCCGTCAGCAAACAGTTGCTGCCCATCTATGACAAGCCGATGATTTATTACCCGCTGAGCACTCTGATGTTGGCCGGTATTCGCGATATCTTGATCATCAGTACCCCACAAGATACCCCTCGCTTTGAACAGTTGCTGGGCGATGGCAGCCAGTGGGGATTGAATCTGCAATACAAGGTACAACCGAGCCCGGACGGGTTGGCGCAAGCCTTTATTCTGGGTGAAGAGTTTATCGGTGACGACGACTGCGCCCTGGTGCTGGGTGACAACATCTTCTACGGTCACGATTTGCAGAAGCAGCTGGAAGGTGCTGCGGCCAAATCCAGTGGCGCCACAGTGTTTGCTTATCACGTGCATGACCCTGAGCGTTATGGGGTGGTGGAATTTGATAAAGAGGGCACCGCTATTTCTCTGGAAGAGAAGCCACTGGAGCCCAAGAGCAACTATGCGGTTACCGGCCTCTATTTCTATGACAACAGCGTGGTGGAGATCGCCAAGAGTTTGAAGCCATCGCCCCGTGGTGAGCTGGAAATTACCGACGTGAACCGTATCTACCTGGAACAAGGCAATCTGTCGGTGGCGATGATGGGTCGTGGCTATGCCTGGCTTGATACTGGTACTCATGAAAGCATGATTGAAGCGAGCAACTTTATTCAAACTATCGAAACCCGCCAAGGGTTGAAGGTGGCGTGCCCTGAAGAGATTGCCTATCGCCAGAAGTTTATTACTGCCGACCAGGTTCGTGAGCTCGCGGCTCCGTTGGCAAAAAATACTTATGGTCAATATCTGCTGAAGATGGTTGGCAAGTGAATGGGGATTGGCGATCCGGGAGTTGTTGTTAGTATTTCCCGAATCCCGAATCCCGAATCCCGAATCCCGAGAAAAATATGAATGTAATCAAAACAGCTCTTCCCGATGTGCTTATCTTTGAGCCAAAAGTATTTGGTGACGAGCGTGGTTTTTTCTTTGAGAGTTTCAACCACAAGTTGTTTGAAGAGGCGGTAGGATATTCGGTTAACTTTGTGCAGGATAATCACTCCAAATCTTCAAAAGGAGTACTGCGTGGCTTGCACTATCAGTTACCGCCCCATGTCCAGGGTAAGCTGGTGCGCTGTGTGGCTGGTGAAGTGTTCGATGTGGCGGTGGATATTCGCCAAAGCTCGCCCACTTTTGGCCAGTGGGTTGGCGTGCATCTGTCTGCCGAAAACAAGCGCCAGCTATGGATCCCGGAAGGGTTTGCCCATGGCTTTGTCACTTTGAGCGACGCGGCAGAGTTTTTGTATAAGACCACTAACTACTATGCACCACAGAGTGAAGGGGCAATCCGTTGGGATGATCCACAAGTGGGTATTGAATGGCCGATTGAAGGCGAAGTGAGTCTATCCAAGAAAGACCAAGAGGCAGCCAGCTTGATTTATGTAAACAATGCTGAGTTATTTTAATGAGTATATTACGTAATACCGCATGGAATTTTGCGGGATACATATTGCCAACAATAATAACTATCCCGGCACTTGGCTATTTAAGTCGAGTGTTAGGTTTTGAGTTGTTTGGTATTTTTACGCTTTCACTTGCCTTGTTTGGTTACGCAAGTATTTTTGATGCAGGCCTAACTCGAGCAGTAATTAGAGAAGTCTCATACTATCGAAACAATTTCCATGAAAAATTAAAAATAATTGCCACGTCAACAATTGTGGTAAGTTTTTTAGGGTTTATTGGTATGTTAATCATATTGTGCTTAGATAAAAAATGGCCAATATGGTTAAATGTATCAGAAGGTTTTTATACAGACTTACAAGACTCAATGAAATTGTTGGCTGTGATGGTCCCTATTTTTTTGGTCGGGCAAATTTGGTTGGCTATTCTAGAGGGCGAAGAGCGCTTTGCTAATTTAAACTTGCAAAAGACAATCACAGGCAGTGTGCAGGGGGGATTACCCGCACTATTTGTACACTTTAGCCCAACTTTGATGAGCGCTATCTCTGGGTTACTGATTGGGCGTTTATTGGTGATGTTTCTAGCAATTTATACATCGCGCAAAATATTGTTCAGCATGCGTTTTAATATCGATTTTATTGTATTAAAAAGGTTAATCTCATTTGGGGGGTGGATTACCCTAAGTAATATTATTAGTCCAGTAATGAGTTACTTTGATCGATTCATCGCCTCTAATATGTTAGGTGCATCACATATTGCTGCATATACTGCACCATCAGAATTGATTTCTCGTTTAAGTATGGCGCCGGGTGCTTTGTCTAGAGTGATTTTTCCAAAATTGGTTGCGTGTGATAAAGAAGAACGAAATAAAATTAAAACGAAGTCTTTTTATATTATGGCATTGCCGATTCTTGGTCTTTCTATTATTGTCGGGGTTTGGGCTGACAAATGGCTAACCATGTGGCTTGGAAGCAGTTTTTCCAACACCTCACCATTAATTTTACAAATTTTATTGGTTGGGTTTTTTTTCAATTCTCTCGCATTAATTAGCTTTTCCAGTTTACAGGCTAAAGGGCTCTCTAATGTGACTGCATTTGTCCATGCTATAGAGGTGATACCATATTTACTGGCTTTATTTTATGGCATTAAAGAGTTCGGAATGATTGGTGTTGCTGTATGCTGGACCATTAGAGTGTCTCTCGATTTTTTACTTATGTTTTTTCTGGATAAGAAATTCGAATAGTATTTTCGAAAGAGCAAAATCATGAAAAGTATTTTTGGGAGGTATGGTGTATTATTTTACATTCGTATTCTTAATGTTATTTTTAACTTTCATTGAAAATAGTTATAAAAAAGCTATTTTTTTGTCATTTTTTTTGTTTTTTCTATTTTTAGGGTTTAGTTATCCAAGTGGAAATGATTTTGTTGGTTATTTTACAAATTACAATTGTTTAGTTAATCATACTTGCAATAGTGACAATTTGATTAAGTTTGAATCTGGTTATAACCTTCTTGTTTTGATTTTCGGGCAACTTGGTTATCAACTAACAATAGTTGCTATTGCCATTTTCAATGTGGTATGCGTATTCAAATTTATTCAGAAGAATAAAATTGGGAATGGTAGTTTTGTTTTTTTTGTACTGCTGACCATGCTTGGGTGGGTTCTTTATATTGAAGCAATAAGACAAGCTATGGCAATGTCGATATTCTTGTATGCAATACAATATCTTTATACTAAAAAAATAGCCAAGTACGTTTTTTTTGTGTTGCTATCTACTATGTTCCATTCGAGTGCAATAATAACGTTATTATTTATTTTCTCCGTAGTGGTTAAATCAAGATGGATTATTTATTTATCTGGTATGGTAATGTTGATTGTGTATTTGTTGTTTATTACCATTCCTAATGAAATCATTTATGGTGCCATTTTATTTTTTAAACTGTTACCTGATTTTATTGGTAATACAGTGGTTGAGAAGTTGAATTTTTACATGATGTCCGATGCCTATAAACCACAGGTGTCAATAGGTATTGGTGCAATTATTGATTTTTCTCTGGTATGCTTGTTTATTATTGCACTGAGAGATTTAAAAAATAATATTCATGATGAGACGTATAATAGAGGCTTTAATATCACCCTTGTAGGTATATTCTTTTATGTTTTTTTTGCAATGCTAATTGGTCGATATATGCCTGTCTTGACTAGAATTGGCTGGTTCGGGATTCCATTCATTATAATTTTATTTTCTCAATACTTTAGGGGGGATGTTTTTTATAAAATTCAATATCATAATCGTTGGCAGCGTGTAATTAGAATTTTAATTGTATCTTTTTTATGTATGCAGTCGTGCAGACCATTGGTGTATGATTACTCTGGTCATGCTGTCTTAAATCAGCAAAGTATATTCGAGAATATGAATGGGCTTGATGATAAGTCCTTAGAAAAGTTATCCCATGACAAATGTGTTTATCTAAGTAATATAGGCTATGGATATTTATGTGGTTGGTAATTACTCATGGAGTATAATTAATGGCCTGTAACTTCGATAATTTTAAAGTTGATATTATATTAGCAAGCTATAATGGTTCTACTTTTATAGAGGAACAACTTTATTCAATTTTGAGCCAAACACATAATAATTTTTCTGTAATTATATCGGATGATGGTTCTACCGATGATACGGTAGAGAAAATATTACGTATAGCCAACGAAGACGATAGAGTTAAATTAGTAAACAAAGAGCGAGTTGGCGGTGTAGCAAAAAATTTCAACAAGGCTCTCAGTTTCAGTGATGCAGATTATGTTATGTTATCGGATCAAGATGATGTGTGGTGCCAAAATAAAATTGAGCTAATGTTGTCATTTTTAATAAAGCATGAAGAACAGCTTGGCGCTAAATCCCCGGTGCTTTGTTATTCTGATCTGATTTTAGTTGACCAAGATTGT
This sequence comes from Aeromonas sp. Y318-1, assembly GCF_027706125.1. Classification (NCBI taxonomy): domain Bacteria; kingdom Pseudomonadati; phylum Pseudomonadota; class Gammaproteobacteria; order Aeromonadales; family Aeromonadaceae; genus Aeromonas; species Aeromonas sp. Y318-1. Next base: position 469,324 of record NZ_JAPDCM010000002.1, on the reverse strand, counting down.
AATGTTATTGCGAACAGCTTTTATAAAATAAATAAATACAATCCTATTCATAATCAGGATGTTCATTTTCTATCTTGGCGCTCGACAATATATGGATGTACATGTATTTTTAATAAATCCTGTGCTACTCTGGCTTATCCGTTCCCTAATGGGATACCAATGCACGATCATTGGCTTGCTTTAGTCGCATTAAAGTTTGGTGGACTGTATTTTTTGGATAATCCAACAATTCTTTATAGGCAACATTCGAATAATGTTGTTGGTGGCGCTGCATTTAATAAATCTCTTTTTATGAAGTTAAAAAAAACAAAAAAACTAATTGCTGGAATAAAAATTGCACAGCAAGGCTCTCTTGTTTTGAGAGCGTGGTTAGGTGATGAACGTGGAAAAATTAAATTTTTTGGGGAGTGTATATGGCCATATTTTCATGAGAAGAAATTATACTCTTCTATATTTACTTTTTTTCATTTTTTTGGTAAATAAGTTTTTATATGGATAGATTACAACATAACGAAGTAGGTTTTATTTTAGTTAATGCAACAGCCTTATCCTCCGGTGGTGCACTAACAATTCTCCGGCAATTTGTTACACACGCGGCATTCACGAATAAAAAATATATTATCTTTTCACCCATCGGCGTGTCACTCGAAGTACATGCTAATATTACCTATGTTGAAGTGGATACCAAATCTTGGCTGAGGCGAATTTGGTGGGATAGTTTCGGTTTAAAACGTTATATCAAGCAACATAACATCGAGTCTGAACTGTGTATTTCATTGCAAAATACGTCGGTGAATATTGGCTGCCAACAATTAATTTACTTGCATCAACCTCTCCCCTTTACAACTGTTAAGTATGTTTTTAACAAGCAAACAATAAAATACTTTTTATATAAGTGGTTTTATAAATTTTTTATTCTCTTATTTGTCACTAAGAGCACGCGGTTTGTCGTGCAAACACAGTGGATGAAGGCTGCGCTGGCACAAAGTGGTGTGGCAGAAGGCAATATTTCGGTGTTTACGCCAGATATCAAGTTGCCAGATGGGCATCACAACAAGCGCTCAGAACAAACACAACTGCTAACTTCCGAGCAAGTTACTTTTTTTTATCCAGCTTCATCGCTTTTTTATAAAAATCATTTATTGATTTTGGATGCGTTAGCATTACTTAATACTAGGCAGGTAAACAAGAAATCTCAATTTGCGGTGACATTAGCCATTGGCGATCACCCTGTATTTGATGAAAAAGTGCAGCAGTTAGGGTTAAGTGATAATGTGGTCTATTTAGGCGTAATGTCCTACGAGCAAGTGATTGAGTATTATATTTCAGCCGATGCAGTGTTATTCCCCAGTTATATAGAAACTTTTGGCTTACCACTTGCCGAGGCAGGTGTGTTAGGTAAAAAAATCATCTGTGCGGATTTACCTTATTCCAGAGATGTATTGACAGGTTACCAAGGTGCTAGCTTTTTGGACTATCAAGATGCAACTAAATGGGCAGATGAAATGGAATCTGTTCTTGGGCAGCAAACGGTATTACAATTTTCGCCTTTGTCATTTGCACAGTGTGCAACGTGGAAAGATTTTTTTGATTTTATTTAAATTTTAATGGTGTTGAGGTTGGTATGTTTAAAGATAAAGTCCTTCTTATCACCGGTGGCACCGGTTCTTTCGGCAACGCAGTGCTGCGCCGTTTTTTAAATACGGATATTAAAGAGATCCGAATTTTCTCCCGTGATGAGAAAAAACAGGACGACATGCGTAAATTCTTTAAGTCAGACAAGCTTAAGTTTTATATTGGTGATGTGCGCGACTACCAAAGCGTTGCTAATGCCATGCGTGGGGTGGATTATGTTTACCACGCAGCAGCGTTAAAACAGGTACCCTCCTGTGAGTTCTATCCACTGGAAGCGGTAAAGACCAATGTATTGGGTACTGAAAATGTACTAGAGGCCGCTATCAGCCATGGCGTTGAGCGAGTGGTGTGTTTGAGTACTGATAAGGCGGTATATCCAATCAATGCCATGGGTATTTCTAAAGCGATGATGGAAAAGGTGATTGTTGCCAAGAGCCGTAATCTGGAACACACCAATACCACTATTTGCTGCACTCGCTATGGTAACGTGATGGCATCGCGCGGTTCAGTGATCCCACTGTTTATTCGCCAAGTCGTTAATGGCGATGCCATTACTATCACCGACCCGGCGATGACCCGATTTATGATGACCCTCGATGATGCGGTCGATCTAGTATTGCATGCCTTCGAGCATGGTAAGAATGGCGATATTTTCGTGCAAAAAGCGCCAGCGGCTACCATTGAGATATTGGTAAAGGCCTTGCTGGATATCCTTAATCAACAGCAACATCCGGTGAATGTGATTGGTACTCGTCACGGAGAGAAGCAATTTGAAGCACTCTGTAGTCGCGAAGAGATGTTTGTTGCGCAGGAGCAGGGGCAATACTTTAGGGTGCCTGCCGATAATCGTGACCTTAATTACTCCAAGTATTTTGAAGAGGGTGAGCAAGATCTGTCGCAGATTGAAGATTACAACTCCCATAATACCGAGCGCCTCGATGTAGCCGGGATGAAGCAATTGCTGCGCAAGCTCGACTTTATTCGTGAAATCGAAGCCGGTAATCTAATCGTGCCAGAAGGAGTATAACGGTGAATGTGTTAATCCTGGGTGCTACCGGCATGTTGGGTTACAGCCTGTTTAGCAATTTGGCTGATAACCCAGTATTGAACGTTACGGGCACACTGCGTAGCTTAACCGGCAAGGCGGCTTTTTTTACACATTACCAGAAGCAACTGTTGCATGGTATTGATGTCACCGATATCGCTAGCATTGAACAGGCGATTGTCACTGCCAAGCCAGAGGTGGTGATCAATTGCATTGGCTTGATTAAGCAGCACGATATTGCCAAGCAGCATGTGGCAGCGATTGAAATCAATGCCCTGTTGCCACATCAATTGGCAGCTTTGTGTGACCAATATGATGCGCGGTTAATCCATTTTTCGACCGACTGTGTGTTTGATGGAAAGCAAGGCATGTATCAGGAAACTGACTTGCCGACCGCAACGGATCTGTATGGCAAATCTAAGTGCCTAGGTGAGGTTAACTATGGTCGCCACCTAACCTTGCGCACCTCGATCATTGGCCATGAGTTGGATTCTTCCGTGAGCTTGGTTGATTGGTTTTTAAGCCAATCCGGTACTGTGAATGGTTTTTCCAAAGCGGTGTTTTCTGGATTGCCTACTTGCTATATCGCCAAACTACTGGCTGATAACATTCTGAACAAGCCTGAGATCTGCGGGTTGTATCATCTATCGGTTGAGCCGATTGATAAGCACAGTTTAATCTCGTTGGTGGCCGACATTTATGGCAAAGAAATTGAGATTAATGAGTCAACCCAACTGGTGATTGATCGGTCGCTCGATTCTAGCCGCCTGCGTCAAGCGCTGAATTTGACTGTGCCCAGCTGGCATGAGTTGATTGAATTTATGCATAACGATTATTTGATAAGGTATGTGCCATGCAAAAAAAACTAAAAGTGATGACCATTGTTGGTACTCGCCCGGAAATTATTCGCCTGTCGCGCACTATCGCCAAGCTAGATGAGTTTTGTGATCATACCTTGGTGCATACCGGTCAGAATTATGATTATGAGCTCAATCAAATTTTTTTTGATGATTTAGGTATTCGGGCACCAGATGTTTTTTTAGAGTGTGCCGGTAGCAGCGCCGCCGAAACCATGGCACAAGTAATCAGCAAGTCAGATAAGGTATTTGCCGATTTAAAACCGGATGCACTCCTTATTTTGGGTGATACCAATAGTGCCTTGGCGGCTATTTCTGCCAAGCGTAAGAAAATCCCGATCTTCCATATGGAAGCAGGTAACCGTTGCTTTGATTTGCGGGTGCCGGAAGAGATTAACCGAAAAATAGTGGATCACATTTCTGATGTGAATATGCCTTATAGTGATATTGCGCGTGAATATCTGTTAAACGAGGGAATTAAGCCTGACTTAATTGTTAAAACCGGTAGCCCGATGGATGAGGTGCTGGCGTTTTATCACGATAAAATTCACGCTGCCGATGTGGTAACTCGCCTTTCACTCACTAAGGGGAAATACTTTTTGGTGAGTGTGCACCGTGAAGAGAATGTGGATTCAGATAGAAATATTCACAGTTATGTGAGGGTATTAAACGAACTTGCAGAAAAATACCAATATCCGATTATTGTTTCGACTCATCCGCGTACTCGCAAAAAAATTGAAGCATTGAATTTAACTTTCCATCCTTTAGTTAATTTGTTAAAGCCACTTGGTTTTAGTGATTATGTTCGTCTGCAGATGGATGCCAAGGTAGTGCTAAGCGATAGCGGTACCATTACGGAAGAGTCATCCATCTTGAACTTCCCTGCCATCAATATTCGAGAAGCACAGGAGCGCCCAGAAGGATTTGAAGAAGGGGCTGTGATGTTCACTGGCATGAGTGTTGATCGTATCCTGCAAGCAATTGAAATTTTGGGGCAGCAGCCGCGTGGGGCAACGCGCTTGATCAATAAGGTACAAGATTACATTGCACCGAATGTATCAGACAAAGTGCTGCGCACCATTTTAAGCTACACCGATTATGTTAATCGAGTGGTTTGGAGAAAGTCGCTGTGAAGATTGCCCTGTTCCCTGATGATTATTTACCTGATAGTACTTTAGTGCATGCCAAAATGTTCCATGAATTAGCATTAGAGCTTAAAAGGCTTGGTCATGAGCCGATAATAATTACACCTAGCCATGGTAAACAAACCAAACGCCTTCAGGTCGATTATTTAGATGGTGTAGAAATATGGCGTTTTCGTAACCCACCTATGCGGGGGCAGGGCAAGGTTAAAAGAGTGATAAGCGAAACACTGCTATCGCTTAACGCTTTTTTAGCAATTAAAAATGTCAAGGATGTATCTTCATTCGAACTATGCATTAATTATTCTCCAACTATTTTTTTTGGTCCACTAATGCATTGGTTCAAACGTAAAGTGAAAACATTCAATTATTTAGTGCTGCGAGATATGTTCCCACAATGGGTAATCGATGAAGGGTTAATTTCGGCTAAGTCACCCGTTGCTTCATATTTCCGTTTTTTTGAAAAATTCAATTACAATGCATCCGACTGCATTGGTTTAATGTCACCTGCTAACGTTGATTATTTTAGGGTGCTGCATCCTTACTACAATAATTTACAGGTATTAAGGAACTGGGCTGATATTAATCCAGTCAGTCGTTCGTCACAGCTTATAGACATCAGAAAAACATATGATTTAAATGACAAAGTCATATTCTTTTATGGTGGGAATATCGGTCACGCGCAAGATATGCGTAATTTATTGCGTTTGGTCAAGAATATGGCACCATATTCAAATGCCCACTTTTTGTTTATTGGACAAGGCGATGAATTTGCGTTGGTCAAGCAGGCTATAACTGTTGAAAGCCTTAACAACCTAACGCTGCTTCCTTCAATCAATCAAGATGCCTACAAGGAAGTTTTGACGCAGGTTGATATTGGTTTGTTTTCATTAGCTAAAACACATAAGGCGCATAACTTCCCTGGAAAGTTGCTTGGTTATATGCTTCAGTCTTTGCCTATTCTGGGTAGTGTTAATAAAGGTAATGATGTAATAGATTTCATTAATGGCCAAGGTGCCGGTTGGGCTTGTATTAATGGTGAAGATGAAGAATTGTTAACGGCGGCAATTAATCTTTTAAAAGATAAAGCATTGCGCGTTGAAATGGGTATGCGTGGTTATGAAACGCTTAAAGCTAACTTTTCAGTAGAAGCCGCCGCACAACAGATAATTGATACATTTTTAGAGTCAAAAAAATGACAATATTACTAACCGGTGCCACCGGGTTTGTGGGTAATGCAGTGTTAAAGCAGTTAATGCAGCAACCTGATGTGGCCGTCCGTACCTACGGTCGCCGTGCTCCGGTGGGGGTGAATGCTGACAGTGCTGTCGATGCCAGTGCTCAAGAGATCTGCCATGTGACGGGGGAGATCGGCGCTGTGGCGGATTATGCCCCTGCGTTGGTGGATGTTGATGTGGTCATTCATTGTGCCGCGCAAGCGCATGTGATGAATGATTCAGCGAATAATGGGATAGATATTTATCGGGATATTAATGTTGATGGTACCTTGCACTTGGCACGGCAAGCCATTACCGCGGGCGTGAAGCGTTTTATCTTTATCAGTTCCATTAAAGTGAATGGCGAATCGACCAGCGATAGCCAGCCCTTTACGCATGATTGTGCTGCAGCACCTGAGGATGCCTACGGGCGTTCGAAACAAGCCGCTGAGGATGGGCTACGAACATTGGCAGCTAATTCCAGCATGGAGCTGGTGATTATTCGCCCACCTCTGGTTTATGGGCCCGGAGTTAAAGGTAATTTTTCTTCATTGCTGGCTATTGCTAAAAAGAATCTACCGTTGCCATTGGGGGCTATTCATAATCAACGCAGTATGGTTGCCCTGGATAATCTGGTCGATCTTATTATTATCTGTATCCGTCATCCACAAGCGGTGAATCAAACATTTTTAGTCAGTGATGGGAACGATATTTCAACCTCCCAATTACTTGTGATGATGACCCAGGCGGCGGGTAAGTCGCCACGGTTATTGTCAGTGCCAATGAGTTGGTTAAGGTTGTTGGGACGGGTGACCGGCAAACGGGCTGTGATTGAGCGATTATGTGGCAATCTATTGGTTGATATCAGCTATACCAAAGAGATATTGGGTTGGCAACCACCGATATCGGTAGAGGAAGGTATTAGGCGCTGTTTTATTAAGGATAAAGGAAAATGTTAATTCGAACGCTTGATTTTTGCGCGGCTTTTTTGGGGTTGTTATTTCTTTGGCCTGTTTTGTTGGTCGTTACTCTGATCGGCCTGTTTGATACTGGTTCGCCTATTTTTGTACAAGAGCGGGTGGGGCGTTACAAGAAGCCATTCAAGTTAATTAAATTTCGCACCATGTCGACTGATACCCAGTCTGTGGCGAGCCACTTGGCTAGTACGAGTTCCATTACCAAGCTTGGGGCATTTTTACGCAAAACGAAAATTGATGAACTACCGCAGCTTATCAATGTGCTCAAAGGCGAGATGAGCTTGGTTGGGCCGCGTCCTAATCTCTTTAATCAGGAGGAGCTGATCAAAGAGCGTGATGCATTGGGTGTGTATGAGGTATTACCTGGTATTACCGGTTTGGCACAGGTTCAAAATATCGATATGTCAACTCCGGCATTGCTTGCCAAAACAGATCGGCAGATGATAGATACCCTGACGTTAGCATGCTACTTCCGCTACATCATTATGACGGCAACCGGTAGCGGTGCTGGCGATGCTGTTGGGTCTAAGTAGTGTTACCATGAGTTGTTCTGTTTGATCTTCTTCACCGTTGTTAACTAAATGGTGCCATTATGTTGAATTACTTCTTGGCTATTCCCCGAGTTTATAAGCAGGTTGTTAGTATTTTTGTAGATTTATTATTACTCTGCTTGGCTTTTTGGGGGAGTTATTGGGTAAGGCTGGATGCCAATATTCCATTGCAAAGCTTATCGCATTGGCAAATTCTTACATTTTTGCTGCCAATTACCATTCTCGTATTTATGCGGTTAGGGCTTTATCGCGCGGTATTACGATATGTTGGTTTCAAGGTGTTGTGGACAGTATCTCTCGGTGTTCTCCTCTCCACTATGTCTTTGGTCATGCTGGCGTTTTTTATGGAGGTTCCGCTTCCTAGAACGGTATCGGTTATCTATTTTGCTTTTTCGGTATTACTGGTTGGGGGGGCTAGACTGTTCTTTCGCGCACTGGTAGTCCGTGGTAAGCAACAACGAGTGGCTGTGCTGATATATGGCGCAGGCTCTTCTGGACGGCAGTTGCAATTAGCATTGAATCAAGGGCAAGAGTACTTGCCTGTGGCCTTTGTCGATGATGATCCTGCTTTGGTCAAAGCAGTGATCCAGGGAATAAACGTTTACAGTGCCGATTCTATTGAAAAGTTAATTGAAAATTTTGATATTAAGAAAATATTACTAGCCATGCCGAGTGCTCCGCGTAGTGTCAGGCAAATGGTGATCAATCGATTAGAGCAGTGTCCATGCGAAGTACTGTCAATTCCTGGTATGGCTGACTTGGTTGAGGGGCATGCTCATATCGACGAGCTGAAAGAGGTCAGCATTGAGGATTTGTTGGGGCGTGATGCGGTTGCTCCGATCCCTGAGTTGATCAATGCCAATATATCTGGTAAGCGGGTGATGGTGACGGGGGCGGGCGGCTCTATCGGCTCTGAATTGTGCCGTCAGATAATTCGTTGCAAGCCCGCGAAATTGGTGTTGTTTGAGTTGTCTGAATATGGTTTGTATGCGATTGATAAAGAGCTGCAAGAAATCAGTCAGCAAGAAGGGTTGCAGGTTGAGATAGTGCCATTGTTGGGGTCGGTGCAGCGGCAACATCGCTTGCAAGCGGTGATGAGCACCTTCCAGATCCAGACGGTTTACCATGCTGCGGCTTACAAGCATGTCCCCCTAGTTGAATACAACGTGGTTGAGGGGGTGCGAAATAATGTGTTTGGTACCCTTTATTGCGCTCAGGCAGCCATCAGGGCTAAGGTTGAAACCTTTGTGTTGATTTCGACTGATAAAGCGGTGCGCCCCACCAACACCATGGGCACCACCAAGCGATTGGCCGAACTGGTGTTGCAATCGTTGGCCGCCGCGCAACGGCAAACCCGTTTTTGCATGGTGCGTTTTGGTAATGTTTTGGGCTCATCTGGTTCTGTGGTGCCACTGTTTCGCAAGCAGATCCGCGATGGTGGCCCGTTGACCTTGACCCACCCTGACATCATTCGTTATTTCATGACCATTCCTGAGGCGTCGCAGCTGGTGATCCAGGCGGGTGCGATGGGGCAGGGGGGCGATGTGTTTGTGTTGGACATGGGGGAGCCGGTCAAAATCATTGATTTGGCGCACCGGATGATCCGCTTGAGTGGCTTGAAGCTCAAGAGCGAGCAGTACCCCACTGGTGATATTGAAGTGAAGATAACTGGCTTGCGCCCTGGTGAGAAGCTGTTTGAAGAGCTGCTCATTGGCGAGCAAGTTGAGGGCACTGCCCACCCCCGGATCATGAAAGCCTCTGAGTTAATGCTGCCATGGCCACAACTGCGGGCGTTTTTGGCCGAGCTCGATAGCGCGTGTTTCCGCTTTGATCATGAACAGATCCGTAGCCTGCTGTTAAGTATGCCGACCGGCTTTAATCCCACCGATGGGATCTGTGACTTGGTGTGGCAAGCAAAAAACACCTTGGAGGATGAACCGTGCCTGAGTGTGGTCGAGGACATTGATTTCCTGAATTCAGAGAGTCATCAGCCGATGCATTAAGCGACTTGTCTTATGGCATGCCCCGTGATTTCCCGTGAATGGCGGGCCAGATGATGGACAGAAGGATCAATGACTAGTATGGGCCGAGGGTATCCGTTTTCTCGATGCAGGCTCGGACGATGGCGCGCAGCCACGCCTGGGGACAACGTCCCAGGCGTTTGGCCGTCTCAACCAACGACAGTATCCGTTGTCGAAACAGCTCCCCACGATGTGAACACACGCCATAGCTCCCTTTGCGCCACAGCATCTCGTCGTCCTTGATGAGCCATTCGCAGCGCCCCCGATAGCGCCTATCTCTGGGAGTATCTTCGATGTGGCGGTCGACCTACGCCCTAATAGGGTCAGCTATGGCCAATGGGTTGGGCAGCACCTTGATGCCGATTCGCCCATGTCGCTCTGGAGCCCCCGGCTTTGTCCACGGTTTTTATGTTCAAAGCGATATGGCGACGGTGCTCTATAAATGCACCGACTATTACCGCCCTGAATTTGAGCGGACTATTAATTGGGCTGATCTTGCGCTGGCTATTAGTTGGCCGCTAATCGAAAATACGCCCCCGATCTTGTCTGACAAAGATCGTCAGGCCCCTTTTATTAACTCTCTAATCTGATTAGGAAATGACCACTGTTATGACCAACAAAGAGATAACCCCCAACGTTGACGCTCGATTGCCCCAGGGTTGGCAAGCCTCTTCCGGTGACGAGATCGATCTGCGCGAGCTGATCCTGGTGTTGTGGCGTGAGAAGGCGCTAATTTTGCTGATTACGGTGTTATTCGCCGCTGTGGGTGTAGGTTATGCGTTGACAGCTCCCCAACAGTGGTCCGCCAAGGCGGTGATCACTGCCCCCAAGCCGGAAGATTTGCTACCGTTGAATAAGATATCGGTACGAGCCTCTGCACTGGGGCTCACAGGGTTTCCAGACGGGAAAAGTCTCTATCAGGAATTTGTACAGGAGTTCAACGCTTATGAAAACCGTCGGGATTACCTGAAAGACAGCCCGCTGTTTACTGAGCAGATAGAGGAATCAGCTTTGGATGCCAAGGCTCAGAGACGTTGGCTGCGTGACTGGGCCAATCTGGCGACGGCTAAACCTGTAGATAAGAAGGGAGAAGAGCCGGGGATTGCCATTACATTTGCGGCTCCAGCCGCGGAAACGTCGCTGGCGATGCTGGAAGGATATGTCGGTTACATCGTCAAGTTGCAACAGCAGAAATTGATCGAGCGGTTAGGTGCACAGCGTGATTTGCAACTGGGAGAGATGAATACACGCTATACCGTGATGCAGGAAGAGGCCAAGCGTGCCCTGCAGCAGGAGATCTCCGAGGTCGCGCTTGCCAACCGTGTGGCCAAGGCGGCGGGGGTGAGTACGCCGTTGGAACGGACTAGCAGTCAGGAACGTTTCTCCATTTTGCTAGGGTCCAAGGGACTGGAAGAAAAGCTGGCCTTGCTGAAGTCCCTTGATCTGTCAGTCTATCAACCCGAGTTGCAGAAGTTGCAGGCACAGATGGATCGCTTGAAGCGCATCTCTCTGGAGGGGATTGATTTTCGTCCATTTTCCTATCTGGACGCACCCGACGAACCCCAGAGCCGTGACAAGCCCAAGCGCCCCTTGGTCGTGGTGCTGGCCACCCTGCTCGGCGGCATGCTGGGGGTGGGCATAGTGCTGGTGCGCCATGCGTTTCGCAAGCCCGAGCCAGAACAGGCATAATCGTTGCCAAGTGCATCAAAGGGGGCTCGGCCCCCTTTTTGTTGCCTGGGGGATAGTGTTATGAACATGCATGCATGGAGGTCAGGGAAGATGACGTCAACAGCAAGGGCCTTTGGGGTGATCAGCGTGCTGTACTGGCTGCTGGGCATGCATTTCTTTATGCACAACCCCGGCGGGGCCGGGCTCTATCTGCCGTTCAACGCCTGGGGCTGGATCTTCGCGAGCCTGGTGATGGCCCTGGGGCTGTGGCAGGTCACCCTCAACCAGCGGCTGATGGCTTCGCCGCTGCTGACGGCCCTGTGGCTTGGCGGCTTGCTGCTGTTGCTGCCCATGGCCTATCCCGGCTTCGAGCTCAAGGATTACGCCATTCCCCGGCTGCTGGGGCTGTTTGCCGGTCTGCTGTTCCTCGCCAGCCTCTACCAGTGGCGGCTGGATCGCGGCGCGCGCGACCGGCTGCTCTATCTGCTGCTGGGTGCCGTCGCCATAGAGGCGCTGCTCGGCCTGGTGCAGTACTACCTGCTGGTGCCGGGCAACTGGCTGGGCTATGACACCAAGGTCAACCGCCCCTACGGCATCTTCCAGCAACCCAACGTGATGGCGAGCTTCATGGCGACCGGCTTGTCGCTGGCCATCTGGCTGGAGCTGCGGGGCCATGGGCATCCCTGGCTCAGGGGGCTGCGCTATGGGGTGATCCTGGCAACGTCCCTGCTGCTGGTGGTGGTGCAATCCAGGGTGGGGCAACTCGGCGGGGTGTTGGCCTTGCTGCTGCTCGTGCCCCGGTTGCACCGTGAGCGGTTGCTGGGCCGGGTGCTGGGTCTTGTGGCCCTGGGGGTTGCGCTCGGGCTGGCCTCCCAGTACGGGATGGCGGGGGCAAAGCGGGGACTGGAGATGTACCAGTCCGGCGGCATGCGCTCGGTCTACTGGCCCTATGCTGCCAGGCTCATCGCCGAGGCACCCTGGACCGGCTGGGGCTACGGCAGCTTCGAGTCCGTTTTTCTGCAGCACTACATGGCCGACAAGGCGCTGAACCCCGCCATGGTGCAGATCGAATACAACCTGGATCACCCCCACAACGAGTTTCTCTACTGGGCGGTGGAGGGGGGGCTGGCCCCCATGCTCGGCATGGTGCTGATGGGGGGCACCCTGCTGTGGCGGCTGGGTCGTGCTGGTATCGTCAGGGGGGCGGCCTTGCTGGCCCTGGTCACGCCCATCCTGCTGCATACCCAGACCGAATATCCCTTCTACCACGCCATTGCCCTGTGGTGGGCGCTGCTGTTGCTCATCCATGTGGTGGATGCGGAAGTGGAGGAGGAGGGGCTGGCCGGCCACGCCAACTGGCGGGAGCATGTCTGTCGCCCCTGGCTCTTGCTGCGCTTCGCGGCCATCGCCATTCCCCTCATTGTCGTGCCCTTTATGCTGACGGCCCTGCACACCGCCTGGGTGGTGACCAAGTATGAGCGGGGCGGTTACAAGCAGCCGGCGCTTCTGCTCGACATCGTCAATCCCATGGCCTGGCTGACCCGGGTGGAGTTTGACGTGAACGCGGTGCGGCTGATGGTGGGCCTGCAGAGCAACAACAAGGGGGAACTGGAGGCCTATCTCGACTGGGGGCAGGGGTTCGTGCGCCATACCCCCAGGGCCAATATTTACGCCAACATGGTGATCGCCCTCAATGCCCTGGGGCGGCGTGAGGAGGCCGATCGCCTGCGGGCCGAGGCCTTGGTGCTTTATCCGGGTGAGCCCTTGCTCACCGGCTCGGCGGCGAGATCCGTTGCCGCGACCCTGGAGCGCAAGCCCTCTTCGTGAGGGCCGTTTCAATCTGTCTACCATCACGGCCGCCTTTGCGGCCGTGATGGTTTTTGTGCCCGCCTCGTTGAAGGGGGAGGGGGCTGGTTGCCAAAGAGGCTCCCGGCCATCCGTTCACCTCGCCCGCGCACCGCGGCCGTTTTGCTGTACAAGGTTGCAGCAAGGGTTTCATCGGCTCGCAAAAATGGGGTTATCTGCTGGACGGCGCAAGCGCCTTGGTTAAGATAACCGTCTTAACGTCTTGTTTGGCAAGGGAGTATGACATGGAGATAGTACTAGGCTCATTAGAGGCCCGCGTGATCGGCTGCCTGATAGAGAAAGAGATCTGCACGCCGGATCAGTACCCTCTCTCGCTCAATGCGCTGGTCAACGCCTGCAACCAGAAGAGCAACCGCGAGCCCGTGCTGGAGCTCGCCGAGCTGGACATCCGCGCCGTGATCGACGAGCTGATCCGCCGCCGCCTGGTGGTCAATACCGCCGGTTTCAACGCCCGGGTGCCGCGCTATCAGCACCGCTTCTGCAACACCGAATTTGGCGAGCTCAAGTTCACGGCCCAGGAGCTCGGCATTGTCTGCGAACTCTTGCTGCGCGGCCCGCAGACCCCGGGTGAACTGCGCTCGCGCACCAATCGCCTGTGCAGTTTCGACGACGTGACCGAGGTGGATGCCGTGCTGGCCGGCCTCGTCGAGCGGGGGCCCTATGTGGTCAAGCTGCCCCGGGAGCCGGGCAAGCGAGAGTCCCGCTACGCCCACCTGTTCGGCGGGGAGATAGACCTGGAGGCCCTGGCACAGAGCGCACCGGCAGTCAGCCACGCCTCTCCTGCCGCCGATCGCCTGAGCCAGCTGGAAGAGGAAGTCGAGCGCCTCAAGTCGCAGTTGCAGGCGCTGGAATCCCGCCTGGCACGGCTCGAAGGCTGAGGGTGACTCCTGGCTCAATCAAGAGGCGCTGCGGCGCCTCCAGATCCCTGCGCCGCTTTTTTTGTGCTAATTCGCGCTTAAGGGTCGAGCCGCCGCCGCTTTCCCGTTAAAATTCCGCCTTTGCATCTGCCCGTGAGTTCTGATGTCAGCCTTCACCCTCTCTTCGGATTGCCATGCCCTGCTCTGCGAGCTGCAACTGCAGCGCGCCGCCAGCACCCGTTACCTGCAAGACACGCTGCATGGGCAGCATTCGCTGACCGACACCCTGAACCGGCTGGAGCGGCTGGGGCTGATCCGCCAGCGCACGGAGCAGCAGTGGAGCCTGACGGCGGAGGGGACCCTGACCCTGATCCTGGCGGTACGCTCGGGGGCTTGCCCCATGCCGGACTGGCGCCGGGTGCCCTCGGTCACGGTGCAGGAGGTGGCACAAGGGGTGGTGCGCGAGCTCTGCCTGGGGGAGGCGGGGCAGATCCCGGCCTATTACCAGAGCGCGGAGCTCCTGAGCCTGCTGGATCTGCCCGACGCCCATCGCCTGCTGCCTGGCTCCAGCCCCGCCTGGCAAACCCTGCTGCTCGAACACTTCGCCCTGCAGACCCTGCTGGATGCCGAGCCGGAGGCGAGCTGGCCGCTGGCGTTCCTGGTCACCCCTTGCGCCCCTGCACTGGCGGCGCGGGTCGAGGCGCTGGCCACCGAGTGGGCGTGGCTCTGCGGACCGCTGACCGGCGAGGTGACCACTCACTGGCCGTCGCTGCAACAACTGGCTGCGCGGGAGGATGAACAGACCCTGGCCGAACGGCTCCAGAGGGCGCTTGGGCAGTGGCAGGTGCAGGAGGGGGCCGGGTCCTGGCCCAGGATGTTCAGCGCCCTGCTCTGGCTCGGCTGGTTGCAGCAGGCGGATCCCGTGCTCGCCAGCGAGCAACGCAAGAAGTGGCAGCGCAGCCTTGGCAACCATTTCCCCCTGCTTTCGGATCTGCTGGGACAGTGGGCCGGTGATCGCCACGGTCAGGCGGTCGGCCTGTTCGATACCTTGCAACTGCCGCTGGAGGAGCTCCACTGGGGCTACCTCTGGCTCGATCTCTGCGCCCTCGCGCGCCACGGCGAGCAGAGCCCCCAGGTGGCCATACTGCACAAGTGGGATCTCTCCCACGTGCTGGAGGCCGAACCCCGTCATCGTCTGATGGCTTTCTGCCAGGATCTGCTGCGTCTCTTGCTGGGGCTGGGGGCCGAGCGTCCCCCGTTGCAGCAACTGCGTGCCACTTCGGCCCCCGAGGCGGCCAGCGATGCAGACGATGACGACAAGACCCCCGCCTCGGCCAGCTGGCTCAACTGGCTGCAGGGGCTGGGGCGCTCCAGCGGCGTGCGCAAGGCGCAGGAGCGGCTGGTCTGGCTGCTCCATGCGGAAGGGCCCGAGCTCGAGTGCAAGATCCAGAAGCAGAGCACCAAGGGGGAGTGGACCGCCGGACGCCGGGTCGATCCGGCCCTGCTCTCCACCCAGTATGCCGCCCTGCTCGACGAGGCGGACTGGGCCCTGGTGCGCACCCTGCCACGGGGCATGAGCAAGCTGCCGCGAGACGCCTGGGCCCCCCTGGCCAGCCATCCGCGCCTGTTCAACGCCAAGGGACAGAAACTGCAGCTGGCCATCAGTGCCCCCTTGTTGCAAATCGTCGCCACCGAGCAGGGCATGAGCGCCGTCCTGAGCCCGGCCGCCGCGGCGCGCGGGGCGCACATCGTGCCCCTGGCCCAGGATCTGTGGCAGCTCATCCTGACCCCTCAGGCGCTGCTGGACAGACTGCCTGCGCTGGAATCCATACCGCTGCTGCCAGCGGACGGGCTTGCCGAGCTGCAACGCACCCTGGATGCCATTCCCGAGCTGCCTTGGCACAGCCAGGTGGTTGGGCTCGGTGGCAATGCCGAGCTGACCCCCTGGCCCGGGGTGCCTTCGGTCCAGCTGGACTGGCAGGATGGTCAGCTGGTAGTCCAGCTGGTGACCCGGGAGGGGGAACTGCCGCCGTTGCCCCTTGGCAAGGGGGAGGCCATAGTGCGCCAGAGCGTCAGGGACTATCACTACTGGCAGCGGGATCTGGCCGCCGAGAAGGCCGAGGCCCAGTCGCTGCGCAACCAGCTACCCATCGGCCTGCCGGGCAACGAATGGAAGCTGGACGGTGAGCAGGCACTGACCCTGGTCAATGCGCTGCCCGAGCTGGTGGACGCCGGAGTGGTCGTTCACTGGCATCAGGACAGCGCCCGCCTCAAGAGCCTCGACGAGGCGGCCCTGAGCCTGCGCATCGAACGTCGCCAGGACTGGTTCCAGGTGGAGGGTGCGCTGGCATTGGACGAGCACCAGATCCTCGACTTGCGCCTTATTTTGCGCCAGCTCACCCCGGGCCAGCGCACGGTTCAACTCGACGAGAAGACCAGCCTGATGCTGAGCGACAAGCTGGTGGAGCGCCTCACCATGCTGGGGGCCATGCTGGACACCGAGCAGCGCATCAACAACAAGCTGGCCTACCCCCTGGCCCGCCTGCTGTCGGCGGTGACCACGGCCGGGGATGGCTCCTGGGATGCGCTGCAACAGGAGTGGCAGCAGGAGGTGGAGTGCCCGCCCGAGCTTCTGACGGCGCTGCGGGATTATCAGAAGGAGGGGGTGCGCTGGATGGCGACCCTGGCTCACCACGGCTTCGGCGCCTGCCTCGCCGACGACATGGGCCTGGGCAAGACCCTGCAGGCGCTCATGGTGCTGCGCATGCGTCAGCACCTCGGCCCCGCCCTGGTGGTGGTGCCGAAATCCGTGGTCACCAACTGGCAGGAGGAGGTGATTCGGTTCGCCCCCGAGCTGGAGGTGGTGGTGTTCGAGAACCCCGCCGAGCGGGAGACCCTGATCCAGGAGGCCAAGGCCGGCCAGATCATCCTGGTCAACTACGGCATGCTCGGCAGCCTGGCCCAGTCCCTCAAGTCCCGCCGCTGGGCGAGCATGGTGCTGGACGAGGCGCAGCAGATCAAGAATGCCGGCACTCAGCGTGCCAAGCTGCTGTTCCAGCTCGAGGGGGATTTTCGCTTGGCCCTCTCCGGTACCCCCATCGAGAACCACCTGGGGGAGCTGTGGAGCCTGTTCACCTTCATCAACCCGGGCCTGCTCGGCAGCCTCGGCGAGTTCAAGCGCCGCTTCGGCAAGGCGGTGAAGGATCCTCAGCACATGGCGTTGCTGCGGGCGGTGATCAGCCCCTTCATCCTGCGCCGCCTCAAGCAGCAGGTGCTGACCGAACTGCCGGACAAGACCGAGATCATTCATCACATCAGCCTCTCCCCGGAAGAGCGTCAGCTCTACGAGGCGACCCGGCGCGAGGTAGTGCAGCAGGTGCAAAGCGCCGATGGCCGTGCCCTGATGCACGTGCTGAGCGGCCTGACCCGCCTGCGACGGCTCTGCTGCTCCCCCGAGCTGGTGATGCCTGAGTGGTCCCAGACCAGCAGCAAGCTGGACGAGGCCATGGCGCTGCTGGATGAGGCCATCGATGGCGGGCACCGGGTGCTGGTGTTCAGCCAGTTTGTCGATCTGCTGAGCCTGCTGCGGGCCCGCATCGAGCAGCGGCAATGGGACTACTGCTACCTGGACGGAGGTTGCTCCGCCAAGTCCCGTCAGGAGTCCATCCTGCGGTTCCGTCACGACCCTGTTCCCCTGTTCCTCATCAGCCTCAAGGCGGGGGGCACGGGTCTCAACCTGACCCAGGCCGATACCGTGTTGCACCTGGATCCCTGGTGGAACCCGGCGGTGGAGGATCAGGCGAGCGATCGGGCCCATCGCATGGGGCAGACCCAGCCGGTGACCGTCTATCGACTGGTGTGTGAGCAGACGGTGGAAGAGAAGATAGTGGCGCTGCACGACGAGAAGCGGGCCCTGGCCGATGGCCTCTTGAGCGGCCAGTCCGAGGTGCGCGGCCTGGATGTGGAGAGCTTGCGCGCCCTGCTGATGAGCTAGGAGCTGTGCTGGTTGCCTGTGTGCGAGAGGGGGATGGTCCTGGTGGCCATCCCCCTCTCTGTTTCAGGGACTCATGGCTCTGGCCAGGAGGCGCTAGCCATGATAACGATAGAGGTGTAGCCGCTCTATGATGGCTTCGCCGCCAATCTTGCGATCCCGCCGCGCCTGGCGCAGCTTGGGCGGATAGTGGCCCAGATGGGTGACGGCGGGTTGGGTATCCGAGCAGAGCAGCAGGGGCAGGCTCGCCTTGAGCTGCTGCTTGCGCGGCGCCCTGTCCTGCCAGAGCAGGTTGATCATGGGATGGGTCTTGACCGGCCGGCGGATCCGCAGCTGCACATCCGCCGGTAGGCGTCGGATGTCATACACCTCCTGATCCACCATTTTGCTCCACTCCTCGTTGCTGGAGAGTGCCGGCACATAGCGGCGGCTGCGCTCCAGCATTTCCAGCACCTGCTCGCGGCTGAGGCGGCTGATGCTCTGCTTATCGGCCCAGGTGAAGCCGAGGGAATGCAGCTCTCCGGTGAGCAGAGTGAGCTTGCGATAGACCTGCAGGGTGATGACCCCGGGTAGAGCGCTGTGCACCAGTTCGAACTTCTCATCCCGCCCGCCGGCGGCCTGTACCAGGGCCTTGAAGGCGAGCTTGTGGCTGTTGATCTCGTCGAGCAGCGGCTGCAACAGGGAGGCACAGGCGGCGGGGAAGCGCAACCAGCCAGGCAGCCGGTGAGTCGCCTTGGTGGAGCAGCCGGGGCGGGCGCTGTGATCCTGATAGGCGGTCAGGGTGGCGGCCAGCGCCGCCTCCCCCGAGAGATAGCCCACGTCGATGGCCTCGATGGGATCGTGCTCTTCCCCTTGTGGCACGGCGGGCAGGGGATAGACATGGGCCTCCAGCAATGGGAGCTGGCCGAGCTGTCTGGCGAGACGGGTAAGGGCGTCTTCCAGTTCGTCCATCTGTTGACGCAGGGCGGCGGTGGGGGTAAAGGTGTCCATCGGCATATCCTGTCTGTTTCCCCAATCCGTCACCCGAAAGGTGGCGAGCTGGGAGCATGATTGAACCACTGTATAAATAACCATACCAGTATGACGGGAAGGCGCCAAGTGCCGCCTTTCAAGTGCCATCCGGGGGCGGCAGCTGTGGCCGCGCTTCGGAGGTTGTCGATCGGTATCACATTGTTAAATAACGATCTTTAAGTGATCCAATCATTAACAATTGACAGCGAGGCAGAGGGGATGGCGTCCTGCCTGCAACTCGAGCTGTGCATAGCTAACGTGGGAAACTGCATAGTTAGAGGTCGATGCGGCAGGAGAAAATGCTGCCGGGTTGGATGAGGGAATGTCTTTCCAATATTTCATATATAAATCAATTGGTTGTGTTTCACCCCATGACGAGATCAGCCATTACTTTTACTAATCTCATGTATCAAAATTCGTCAATTGAGGCACCTCCTCGCCCTGACTAAGCTTTGCGCATCAAATCCGAGCCTTGCGCAGAACTAGAGAGAGGAGCCATATCATGGCCAACATGACTTATACCGAAGCCGGTTACCAGCATTCCAGCGAATCGAATCTGGTTGCTCGCGTCAAGATGACCGTCCTGACCTGGCTGGAACGCAGCCGCAGTCGTCGCCAGCTCTCCGAGCTGCCCGCCTACCTGCTCAAGGACATCGGTCTAAACGAAGCCGACCGCTATCAAGAGACCACCAAGCCGTTCTGGCGTGGTTGATCAGCCGGGCATGGATGCCTCGTTTTCTTGCTGATCTGAACTGCTCTGCCTGATGCTCTTCGCCCCCAGACGGGCCCGATTTTTCCCCTGTTGCCGCTTCCTGTTTTCCCCCTTGTCTGTTTTTCCTTCTGTTTGCCCCCTGCGGCATGATTTGTCATCATCCCTCGCCAACTTTGTATCCTTACTGTTTGAATTTGTTTAAAAACTGATTTTAAGCCCGGCTGCCTTGCGTATAATCCGGCCATAGCATTCCAGACAAGAGGGTGAGATGGATGATTCCCCAGCATGACTTTTTGGCTCTGACCCGCCGCCACGAGTGGCAGCTCGATCCTTTTGCCTTCGACCTGGCCAACGGCACCCGGGTGAGTGTGTGGGACACTGGCGTACTCTGCCTGGAGCCCACAGGGACGTCGCCTGGCGGGCGCAAGGACATAGTGCTCTCCTGCGGCATTCATGGTAACGAAACCGCCCCCATCGAGATCTGCAACCAGTTGCTGACCCGGCTGCTCAGCGGGGAGATCCAGGCCTGCCACCGGGTGCTGTTCCTCTTTGGCAACCCCGCCGCCATGAACCAGGGGGTGCGAGAGGTGGAAGAGAACATGAACCGGCTCTTCTCGGGCGCTCACAGCAAGGGGGAGGGGCTGTGCAACAGGGAGCGCATTCGCGCCATGCGTCTGGAGCAGTATGTGAGCCGCTTCTTTGCCGACCCCGCCAGGCCCCGTTATCACTACGATCTGCACACCGCCATTCGCGGCTCCCGCCACGAGAAGTTTGCGGTCTATCCCTTCCCCCACGAGCGGCCGCACAGCAAGGAGCAGGTGCAGTTCCTCGGGGCTTGCGGGGTGCGCACCATTTTGCTCTCGAGCGGTCCTACCACTACCTTCAGCTATTACAGCTCGCACCAGCATGGTGCCCATGCCTTCACGGTGGAGCTCGGCAAGGTGCGCCCCTTTGGCGAGAACGACATGACCCGCTTCATCGAAGTGCGTCAGGCGTTGCAGGAGCTGGTGACCCGGGATGAGGTGATGCTAGAGCCCTGGCGGGCGGATGACTTCACTATTTTTGCCATCGATAGGGTGATCAACAAGCAAACGGCCGAGTTTCGTTTCCTGTTTGCCAGCGACGTGGACAATTTCACCGAATTTCCCCAGGGGTTTGTGCTGGCGGAAGACGGAGATCGGCAATACAGGGTAGAGAAACCGCGGGAAGCGGTGGTCTTCCCCAACGCCAACGTGGCCATCGGCCAACGTACCATGCTGTTGGTGGTGCCGACCCGTTTGTGGGAGTGATCTGAGCCCATTTTTTCACGCCAATCCAGCGCCCTTGGCGGCGTGCCAAATACGGGCGTGATCCCGAACCCGCTCCGACAGGGAGCCCGAAAGGGCTCCCTTCTTCGTTTCTGCTCGCCGAAAATCTCATCTTCTTTCTGAAATTAAAGAAGTTTCTACTGGTCTTACCTGACTGAATCTCGTTGCCCTTTACTTAACATATTATTTACATTCTAAGGGTCACCTCATGGTGGTGACGCTGACAACGGCAAGGAGCCAGTTATGACCCATGTCGACATCCCCTTCCTTCGTTACCTCGATGAGGAGGGGCGCCCGGTCGCGACACTACCGACCTGGCTGGACAAGGCGATGCTGCACACCTTCTACCGCAACATGGTGATGGTGCGCAGTTACGACAAGAAAGCGATAGCACTGCAGCGAACCGGCAAACTCGGCACCTTTCCCTCCCATCTGGGGGCAGAGGCGGTGGGGATTGGGGTCGGTCTCGCCATGCGGCCGGAGGATGTCTATGTGCCCTACTACCGGGACATGCCCACCCTCTATGTGCGGGGCGTGCCCATGGAGCAGAACCTGCAATATTGGGGCGGAGATGAAAGGGGCAGTGTCTTCTACAAGGCCGATGGCGAGTTGTCGGAAGACTTGCCCATCTGCGTTCCCATCGCCACCCAGATCACTCATGCCTCTGGCATAGCGGCCGCCTTCAAGCTGCGCAACCAGCCCAGGGTCGCCGTGGTGACCATAGGCGATGGCGGCACCTCCAAGGGGGATTTTCTCGAGGGGCTCAACTGCGCCGGTGTCTGGCACCTGCCCATGGTGATGATCATCAACAACAACCAGTGGGCCATCTCGGTGCCACGCAAGCTGCAGTCGAGCGCGCCTACCTTGGCCCAGAAAGGCATAGGGGCCGGAGTGCGCAGCCTGCAGGTCGATGGCAACGACGTGGTGGCCGTCTATGAGGCGACCCGCGCCGCCATCGAGCGGGCCCGCAGCGGCAAGGGGCCTACCCTGATCGAGGCGGTGAGCTATCGGTTGGGGGATCACACCACGGCCGATGATGCGACCCGCTATCGGGAAGCGGCCGAAGTGGAAGCTGCCTGGGCCAAGGAACCGGTCAAGCGGCTGCGCCAGTTCATGTTTGAGCAGGGCTGGTGGGACGAGCAGCAGGAGCAGGCATTGCTGGCCGAGGCGGCCCGCGAAGTTGAACGCGCAGTGGCCGTTTATGAAGGCACAACGGCTCAGGCGCCGGAAACCCTGCTCGATTATCAGTTTGCCGAGCTGCCGAGGGAGTATCGTGCCCAGCGTCAGCGCATCATCGCCAAGGGCATGCAGCAGCGCGGCGGGGAGACACACCATGAGTGACATGACACTGCTCGAAGCGGTCAATCTGGCATTGCACCATGAGATGGAGCACGACCCCGATGTGGTTGTGTTGGGGGAAGATGTGGGAGTCAACGGTGGGGTGTTTCGCGCCACCGTGGGCCTGCGGGACAAGTTCGGTTTCAAGCGGGTGATCGACACGCCGCTGGCGGAGGGACTGATCGCCGGGGTGGCGGTCGGCATGGCGACCCAGGGGCTCAAACCCGTTGCCGAATTCCAGTTCCAGGGCTTCATCTTCCCCGGCATGGAGCAGATCATCTGCCAGGCGGCACGAATGCGAAACCGCACCCGCGGCCGGCTCTCCTGCCCCATCGTCTACCGCTCCCCCTACGGTGCCGGTATTCATTCGCCCGAGCACCACAGCGAGAGTGTGGAGGCGCTGTTTGCCCATATTCCGGGCCTGCGGGTGGTCATCCCCTCCAGCCCGAGGCGGGCATATGGCCTGCTGCTCTCGGCCATTCGCGATCCGGATCCCGTGATGTTCTTCGAACCGGATCGCATCTATCGCTCCATGAAGTCGGATGTGGTGGATGACGGCGTTGGCCTGCCGCTGGATGTGTGTTTCACCCTGCGACCCGGACGGGATCTCACCGTGGTTGCGTGGGGGGCCTGCATCCAGGAGGTGATGCGAGCCGCCGCCTTGCTGGCGGAACAGGATATCCAATGCGAGGTGCTGGATCTTGCCACCATCAAGCCGCTGGACATGGAGAGCATCCTGGCCTCGGTGCGCAAGACAGGGCGTCTGCTGGTGGTACACGAGGCGTGCGGCAGCTTCGGGGTCGGTGCCGAAATCGTGGCACGGGTCACCGAGGAGGCGTTGACCTCCCTCAAGGCGCCGCCAAAGCGCCTCACCGGGGTGGATGCCGCCGTCCCCTACTACCGCAACGAGGAGTATTACCTCATCACCGAGCAGGATATCGCGGATGCGGCTCACCAACTGATGGAGAACAAGTGGCTATGACGTCTCTCAACTGTTGGCGCTCAGGCGCCCGAGCAAGGAAGAGCCATGAAGTCGGTCAATCTTTGGTGATGTCCCCGCGGATGGAGAACTGGTCATGAAATTTTTCAAATTACCGGATCTGGGTGAAGGATTGGCCGAGGCCGAGATCGTCGAATGGAAGGTCAGCGCCGGCGACACCGTGAGTGTCGATCAGGTTCTGCTGTCGGTGGAAACTGCCAAGGCGCTGGTGGATGTGCCCTCGCCGGTGGCGGGGGTGATCGCCAGGTTGTGTGGTGCCGAGGGGGATATTCTTCACATCGGTGCCCCCCTGGTTGAGTTCGAAGGCGGCGAGGATGACGGCACCGTGGTGGGCAAGGTCAGCGCCCATCAGCACCACATCGAGGATCACTTCGTGGTGGGTGCCATGGCGCCCGGTGGCACCCTGGTGCAGGCCATGCCGGCGGTGCGTCTGCTGGCGCAAAAGCTGGGGCTGGACATCGACAGGCTCAAGGGTACCGGCAGTGCTGGCATGGTGACCGAGCAAGACGTGCAGAGCGCCTTCGAAGCGCTGCAAAGCAGCGGCAACGAATTTCTCAAGGGGTCGCGCCGAGCCATGGCAAAGGCGATGGAGCACTCTCATCAGACGGTGGTGCCAGTCAGCATTACCGACGAGGTGGACTTGCGTCACTGGCGCCCCGATGAAGATGTCACGGTGCGCCTCATCAAGGCCATCGGTGTGGCTTGTCGGGCGGAACCCTCCATGAACGCCTGGTTTGACGGCGACACCCTGTCAAGGCGGCTGTTCAGAGAGGTCAACGTGGCCATTGCGGTGGATTCCAAGCACGGGCTCTATGTGCCGGTAATGGAAAATGTGGCCGAGCGGGAAGGGGCCGATCTGCGCCAAGGGCTGGATCGCATGATTGCCGACGTGAAGGCGCGCGCCGTGCCGCGCGAGATGTTGCAGGGGGCGACCATCACCCTCACCAACTTCGGCGCCATCGCGGGGCGCTATGCCAGCCCGATCGTGACGCCACCTCAAGTGGCCATCATAGGGGCGGGCAAATTGTTCGAGAAAGTCGTGTTCATTCATGGTGAGGCTCGCCCGGTCAGAGCGCTGCCGTTGTCGATGACATTCGACCACAGAGCCTGCACCGGCGGTGAGGCGGCACGCTTCCTCAAGGCCCTGGTACAGGCGCTGGAAGCCCCCTCGTTGTGACATGTGTGCCCTGCCGTGGCAGGGCACAAATTGTTTGCGTAATCCCCAAAGCCACGTATAATCTAAACCAGCTTGAAAGGGCGATAGTTATGTCAATGAATATGATGTTTTACATCTTTTCCTGTTGTTCATAAGTTAATCCCGTTTTTTGAGCTTTATCCGCTGAAAAGCATAAGTAATTATTTTGAATACAGGTTTAAAGATATGTCTAACATGATCACCGGTACCGTTAAGTTTTTCAACGAAACCAAAGGTTTTGGCTTCATCCAGCAAGAAAACGGCCCGGACGTTTTCGTTCACTTCAGCGCTATCAGCGGTAACGGTTTCCGTACCCTGGCTGAAGGTCAGCGCGTACAGTTCTCTGTGACCCAAGGTCAGAAAGGCCCGCAGGCTGAGAACGTAACTGCTCTGTAATTCTTACAGAATTTAAGAAAGCCGTGGTGCCTCTGGTTCCACGGCTTTTTGTTTATGGACGCTTCACTCTCATCTGTGGGGAGTGAATGGTGCTACTTCCTACTCTCTCGTTGCTTCCACCATGCTGCCATCTCTTCTGCTTGCCGCCACTCTGATCACTTCTGCCGATGTGCAGAGACAGGATACTGTCGAGGCCGAGGCAAAAGCCGTATGCCAGCAGTTTGTCGAGGTGCGCGTGGGCGGCGGCTCCCTGCCCGACGAGATCAAGGCACAACCATTGCCAAAACGGGTGGGGGAGTGGATGGTCGATGGCAAAGTAAAAGGACCCGAAGGTCCTTTGCTGTTTGCCTGTCTGTTGCGTCAGGGGAAACACTGGGAGCTGCTCAACTTTTCGCTGTGGGCTCCCAAAGCGATCAAAGCGGTTTGAGTGCGACCAGCAGGTGCTGCAGGTGCTCGACCATGGTCATGCCGAATGGCGTCAGATAGCCACCATCTTCCGCGCTGATGAGCCCCTGTTGATGCAGGCGTGACGCTGCCTGGCAGAGTTCGTCGGACATGTCGCTGCGCAACTTGATCCCCAGGCTCATGTTGGCCGGATCAAAACATGCCAGTATTTTCAAATCGTTTACAAACTCGTTAGAAACCTGGTCGATCCCGATCATGAATGCACTCCTTACGCTAAAGATGTATGCAAACTAGCATTCCCGGATCCACTTTAGTGGGCGCTGGCTCAAACTATTGGGCTTTCTCCTTTCCATACGTGCTCAAACGCTGCTTTTTTGGTCGTCCTGCCAGTACTTTTTGGAGGCGTAGTTGAGTCCGCCCCTGCCATGCCAAACATGATAGGATAGGAGCCTCCTTTGTCTTTCTGGCCGAACGCTGCGTATCGGCCTCCGGTTCAAGGCGTATTCCATGGTCAAGATCACACTGGTATCACTGCTGCACACACTGGGGACGCGTTTCCCCGTCTATCCCGCCTCCCTGTTGTTGCCCCTGCTCGAGCAGCATCAGGGCGATGTCTGGCTGCCGGCCTGCAAGGGAGCGGATGTCGCCGCCCTGCGTCAGCATGGCAAGGGGGCTGCCGCCCAGACCCTGGCCCCGCTGACGGCGGCCTGGTGTG
Organism: Aeromonas sp. Y318-1; assembly: GCF_027706125.1. Lineage (NCBI taxonomy): Bacteria > Pseudomonadati > Pseudomonadota > Gammaproteobacteria > Aeromonadales > Aeromonadaceae > Aeromonas > Aeromonas sp. Y318-1. The sequence goes on along the minus strand of NZ_JAPDCM010000002.1, from coordinate 443,418 downwards.
ATTTTGCCACTGGTGAAGAGGGTGCGACGCCTGAGCTGGATGCATTGGCCAATTACGACAGCGAGATGATGGACAATTTGCTGATGTACTGGCACAGCCCGGCCAAGATCAACAGCCCTATCACCGACAACCTGTTCGAGTTGCGCCGGGAAGTAGTGGATGAGGCCCATGGCGGCAAGCTGGCCGCCGCCTGGCAAGCGCAACAACAGGCCCGTTTCGAGCAGGTCATGGCCGCTGCCCTGGCCGGACGGGAGCAGCTCTGCTTCGTCGAAGTGGAGTCCGCCTACTGGCTGCGCCAGCGTTTCAGCGAGATGGCGGAGATCACCCTGGTGACCCCCGAGCTGGGATGAGATCGCGAAAAATCGGTGACCGATCTCTCATACTGGACAAGGCGCCGGCAAGATGTGAACATGGCGCCCTTTATTGCACAAGAGACTTGACCGATGAGCTATGAACTGAGCGACACCGAGCGCAATGCAGCGCTGCAACTGAACGCGGACTACCGCTTTGATCACTTCATCAGCAAGCTGGTCGAGCACGAAGAGCTGTTCGTTCTGACCGACGAGCACGGCGTCATGATGCTGACCACCGACGATGAAGACTGCATCCCGGTATGGCCGCACCCGGAATACGCCAAGGCGTGGGCCGAAGGGGAGTGGGCCGACTGCAAGCCGCAGTCCATCACCCTCAAGGTGTGGCTGGAGCGCTGGATCGACGGCATGGAGCAGGATGAACTGTGCGTTGCCGTGTTCCCGACCCCGGATCAGGAAGGTATCGTGCTGGAGCCGGCCGACGTGGCCGACGCCATCGCCCAGAAGCAGGCCAAGCGCGGTTAATCGCTGCTGCTTCCAGCTGGCAACCCCGGTTGCAAAAAAGACCCCGCCACTGTGCGGGGTCTTTTTGTTGGTGGCCTAGGCCAACCTTGGCAAAGAGGCAGGCTGCACAAGCCCCTATTTCTGCTGATAGGTGGTATCAACCCGGGTAACGGCCGGAAAGGCCTGGTCCGCCTTAATGGCGGCCTGGGTCTGCGTCTTGGCCTCTTCATCAATCCAGAACAGGCCACCGTAGCTGTAGCCGCTGTTGCTGCCGTCCAGCGGCCAGTAGAGTAACTCGCTCTTGGGCGTAGCCGGCAGCTTGGGCAGTTTTATCCAGCGCCAGGCCCCCTCCCGGGTGTAGGGCACCTGGTAGGCGGGCACAAAGCTGGCCAGCTCATAGAGCCGCTGCTGGATCTGGCGCGACAGCGCCGCTTTTTTGGCGAAGTCGAACTCCTTGTCGTACTGCTCCACCAGGGCCGTGATGGCATCGTCATCGATGTTCATGATGTTGTTGGTCTGCGGCTTGTTGGCGTTGATCTTGTGGAAGAACTCCCAATAGGCGGGATAACGGCTGCCTGACCAGGCCATCCAGGCGCTCTGGTGTTTTTTCTCCAGCATCGACTTGAAGCCGGCCGAGGCGTCCATCAGGTTGAGCTCGAGGTTGAGCCCCGCCTTCTTGGCCTCTTCGCGCAGCAGGGTGAGGCGCTGGGCGTGCTCCGCCGTGGTGTAGGTGATGGTCAGGGTCAGCGGCTGGCCCTGGCTGTTTTGCAGGGTACCGTCGGGGCCGGGTTTGGTGAAACCGGCCTTGGCGAAGTAGTGGCGCGCCAGCTCGGGATCAAACGGACGGGCCTTGAGAGCCGTGTTGGTGAACTCCCCCTGGCCGGAGCCGTAGCTGTTGAGGCGCTGGTAATCCCCCCGCAGCAGGGTGGTGAGCATCTTGTCGAGATTGAGGGCGTGCTGGATGCCGAGCCGCACATTGAGATCGCGCAGCAGCGGATCGGCGGTGTTGAGATAGAGCCCAGTTGGGGGCTGGGGCGTCTGGTTGTAGAACCAGAGTCGCTCGATATAGCCCTTGGCGAACTCCGGGGTTTTGCTCTTGTCGTGCCACCAGTTGGGCATCACCAGCGGGAAGGTATCGAGCTCGCCGCGCAGGAAGTGCTGCCAGGCGATGTTCTGATCCCTGAGTACCTTGAGCTCGATCCGATCCGGGTTGAAACGGTGCTGGAAGTAGCGCTCGTCATTGCCCCACCAATCCTTGACCCGCTCGAAGGTGACCGACTTGCCCTTCTTCACCTCGCCAAGCTGATAGGGGCCGGTCACCGGCAGCAGCTTCCAGTTGTACGCCTTGACCCAGTCGGCGGTGATCTTGATGGCGTGGCTGGGGGCCGGGCTGAAGGGCAGGGATTCCAGCAGATCCTGGCGACTCTTGGCACTGCCGCTGGAGATGGCCAGGGTGTGGTCATCAAACTTGGTCACCTCGCTTATCTGGGTGCTGTAGTAGTTGTTGTACCAGGGGTCGTTGATCTCCTTGCTGCGCAGCAGCTTGAGGGTGAACAGCCAGTCATCGGCGGTGACCGGTTGACCGTCTGACCAGCGTGCCTTGGGATTGATGCGCAGATAGAGGGTCTTGTGGTCAGGCCCGAAGGCCCATTCGTTGGCCAGCATCGGCATGGGATTGCCGGTGACGGGATGGGTGCTCAGGAGCGGCAGGTTGGTCTCCCGCATATAGCCGGCGAAGCCGCCGTTGGAGTCCGGGCCGTATACCCGCAGGGTCAGCGGAAAACTGGTCATGAAGCCGCGAAAGGAGCCGCCCCGCTTGGCGGCCGGATCCGCGAAAACCGGATCCGCGTTGTTGCTCTCCCACGTCAGATCGGCTGGCAGGGGGGCGCTCCAGCCGTAGTGGCTCAGACAGAGGGTCAGGGCAATGGCGCTGGTGCGCAGAAGGCGCGGGATGATGCGGGGGCTGGCGGTGAAGGTCGATGGCATGTCCTTGCTCTCCTGATGGCTGCGTCCTGCAGGCCACTCGCTGGTGGCTCCAGCCCCGATGGGGGCTGGCTCATCATGGAAAGTTTCCCCGCCCTGGTCAATGGCGGCGGGCAAATAAGGATCAGACGGCCTGCGGCTTGAACCAGCGCAGCCGGCCGCCCAGCAGATGTACCACGAATCCCAGCAGCACCAGGGCCGAGCCCAGCCACTGCAAGGGGGTGGGGTGCTCGTCCAGCAGCAGGGCTGCGGCCACCATGCCGACGCAGGGCACCAGCAGGGAGAGGGGGGCCACCTGCGCCACCGGGTAGCGCATCAGCAGCCGTCCCCACAGGCCGTAGCCGAGCCAGGTGGCGACAAAGGAGAGATAGAGCACGCACAGGAACCCCTGCCAGCTGATGTTGAGCAGGCTGCTGGCCATCAGCTCGGGCCCCTCGAACAACCAGGAAAGCGCGAAGAAGGGAAGGATGGGTACCAGTCCGCCCCAGGCGATAAGGCTCGGCAGCGTGGTCTGGTAGCGCAGCCCGATCTGGCGATTGATGACGTTGCCAAGGCCCCAGCAGGCGGCCGCGCAGAGGGTCAGCACGAAGCCGAGCAGAGTGAGATTGCCTTCACCATGGGTGGCGATGAGATAGAGACCGGCCCCCGCCAGCGGCAGGGCCACCCAGTGGTGGGGTTGCCAGCGCTCACCCAGCCAGATCATGGCGAACAGCAGGGTGAACACCACCTGGGATTGCAGTACCAGCGAGGCCATGCCCGCCGGCATGCCGAACTTCATGGCGCAGAACAGAAAGGAGAACTGCCCCAGACTGATGGCTCCGCCATAGGCCAGCAGCCAGCGCCACGGCATGGCGGGTCTGGGAACCAGCAAGATGGCGGGAAAGACCACCCCGACGAAGCGCAGCGCCCCCAGCAGCAGCGGGGGAATCCCCTCCAGCCCCCACTTGATGGCGACGAAGTTGAGCCCCCAGCAGAGGATGACCAGAGCGGCCAGAAATTTGTCCTTGGTGTGCATGCGGCGTCCTTCGGTGTGTGGCCTCTGGCAGGAGAGGCCAAAAGAGGACGAGCATACCCCAGCCTCGGTGGGCGCCGTCAAGCCGCCAGGCGGGGGAGCAACCCGGCAACGGGGGGAAAGGTGCGATTCAGGCGGCGACGCAGTGCACTGTGATGCCGCGTGCGGCCAGGGTGGCCCGCATGGGGGCGGGCAGGGCATCGTCGGTGACCAGCACGCCGATCTGGCCTGGCGTGCCGAGCGGGCTCGGGTGGATGGCGCCGAATTTGCTGCTGTCGGTGATGACCACATTGGTCACCCCCTTGGCCAGCACGCTGTTGACCACATCGGCCCGCATCATGTCACGGCCGGTGAAGCCCATCTCGGGATGAAAACCGTCTACCCCGATGAAGGCCTTGGAGAAGTGCACCTGCTCGATGCACAGCCGGGTCAGCGGCCCCACCACGCTCTCGCTCTGATGCTGGAACAGGCCGCCGAGCAGTACCACCTGGGCCTGGGTATCGCGCAGCAGGTGGGCGATGTAGCTGCTGATGGTGATGATGGTGACCCGCTTGTGCAGGGCCAGATGACGGGCCAGCAGGGCGTTGGCGCTGCCCCCCTCGATAAAGACCGTCTCGCCATCCTCCACCAGCTGGGCGGCCCGCTCGGCGAGGCGCTCCTTGAGCAGGTAGTTGATGTTCATCCGGGCGTCGGGGTCGTCGCTCTCCAGCGCCATGGCCGAGCCGTGCACGCGCTTGAGCAACCCCTGTTTTTCCAGCGCGGTCAGGTCGTTGCGCACCGTCACCTCCGAGACCCCGGTACGTTGGGAGAGCTCGCTCACGCTCATCTTGCGGGCCTGATGGACCAGGGTGAGGATCAATTGGTGGCGTGGGTTCATGGGGCCTCGCTGGCTGGCAGTGGATAGCGGCAAGCCACCGCGCGGGTGGCTTGCCGGTCATAAAGGGGCACAGCTGCCCCTGGTGGGGCCGTCAGAGACTGTGCTCGGTGCGGGCGATGATATCATCTTGCGCATCGGGGGATAAGGCGGTGAAGAAGGCCGAATAGCCCGCCACCCGCACCACCAGATCCCGATACTGGTCGGGATGGGCCTTGGCCGCCAGCAGGGTGTCGCGCGAGACGATGTTGTACTGCACGTGCCACCCCTTGTGCACCTCGAAGAAGGTGCGCAGCAGGCTCATCAGCTTGGCCTTGTCCCGCTCGTTTTCAAGGCTCGCCGGGCTCAGCTTCTGGTTGAGCAGCACGCCGCCGAGGATGGCCGCCGTGGGCAGCTTGCCGAGCGAGTTGAACACCGCCGTGGGGCCGAGGCGATCCGAGCCGGACGCTGGGCTTGCCCCTTCCGCCAGCGGGGTGCGGGCGTGGCGGCCATCCGGAGTAGCCATGGTGGCCGCCCCAAACGGCACGTTGGCCGAGATGGAGGAGGTGCCCGCATAGTAGGTGCCGCCGATGGGGCCACGGCCGAAGCGGGTGTTGTGCAGCCCCTTGAGCTCGTCGATGTAGCTCTGGTAGGCCTGCACCAGCAGCAGGTCGACCTCGTCCAGATCGTTGCCATATTTGGGGGCCGCGTGGGTGAGGCGTTGGCGCAGCTGTTCGCCCTCTAGCCCGGCAAAATCCTGCTCGAGCGCTTCGGCCAGCTCGCGCTGATCCACCACCCCCTGCTCGAATACCAGTTTCTTCAGCGCCGCCAGGCTGTTGCCCAGGTTGGCGATCCCCACCTGCAAGCCGGAGACCCAGTCATAGACGGCGCCCCCCTGCTTGATGGTCTTGCCGCGCTCGATACAGTCATCCACCAGGGCGCTGCAGAGGATGTCGTGGGCCTGGGCCTCCAGCACGCTGTCGACCACGCAGTCGATCTCGATGGATTTGCGGGTGAAGTAGCGTACCTGCTCGTCCCAGCGGGCCATCACCTCGTCGAAGTGGCCGAACGAGCCGTCCCGCAGCGACTGGGGCTGCGGCAAAAAGACCTTGCCGGTGGTGGCATCGCGGCCGCCATCGAGCGCCGCCAGCAGGATGCGGGCGAAGTTGATGAAGCTCATGCCGGTGCAGCGATAGCCCCACTTGCCGGGCACTGCGGTTTCGATGCAGCCGATGGCGGCGTAGTGGTGGGCATCCTCCTCGCTCACCCCGAGCTTGATGAACTCGGGGATCACCACCTCGTCGTTGTTGAAGGCGGGCATGCCGAAGCCGCAGCGGATCACCTGGATGCAGGCGTTGAGGAAATCCTCGCTCATTCGTGCGTGGTAGCGCACCGAGAGGTTGGGCTGGGTGGAGCGCAGCTGGCCGCAGGACTCCAGAATCGCGTAGGAGAGGCAGTTGACCGCGTCATGGGGCTTGCCATTGCGCCAATTCTGGCCGCCGATGGTGACGTTCTGGTAGAGCGGGCTGCCGGCGGAGGCCTTGGAGTGGGTGCCAGAACGGATCTTGTTTACCTCCAGCAACTTGAGCCAGCACCCTTGCAGCAGCTCGATGGCGCGTGTGCGCGGCAGGGATTCCGACAGCTCTACTTCGCGGCGATACCAGGGGTAGAGGTACTGGTCCATCCGGCCAAACGACACCGAGTGGCCGTTGGACTCGATCTGCAGGATGAGCTGGATGAAGTAGCAGAGCTGCAGCGCCTGCCAGAAGGTCTCGGGGGGCCGATGGGCGATGTGGGCGCAGTTGAGGGCGATGGTCTCAAGCTCGCAGCGGCGCTCGGGGCGCGGCTCCTGCAGCGCCAGTTCGCGGGCCAGCGCGGCGTAACGCTCGATGTGCTGGCTGACGGCATCGAAGGTGATGGCGACGGCCTGCAGGAACTGCTCGCGCTGCAGATCGGCCCAGTCCGCCAGATCGAGCCGGCCGCGCCGCTCTGCCACCTTGGCCTTGAGGCCGTCGAGACCGAGGGCAAGCAGCTGCTCGTAATTGACCGCGAGGTGCGCATCCCCCGAGGTCATGTTGCCCTCGGCCTTGATGATGCCGCTCTCCAGCAGCCCCTTCTGCTCGTCGGTAAAGAGGCCGTAGCAGCGATCCTGCACCGTCTGGCCGCGCCAGAAGGGGGTGAGGGCGTGGATGGCCAGCTTGTCCACCTCGCTCACCGCAAAGCCGGCGCCGGGACGGTCGGCCAGCTCGTCGATCTCCTTCTCGATCCAACCCACCGTGTATTCGGGAAAGAGCGGCGCCGCCCGCACCTGGCTGGCCTGGTTGCCGACGATGAGTTCGTCGTGCTTGATCCAGATGGTGCGCTCCTTGAGGTGGTGGGCCAGCGCCAGGGCGCGGCGCACCGGCAGCGGCCGGGCCAGGTGGGCCTGATAGGCCTCGGTGTAGTGACGGGCTCGCTCGGTGCAGACCGGTGGCTGGACGATGTGGATCAGGCTCTCCTTGTGGACGCGGATCCGCGGGGGCAGGGTGGTGAGATCGAGCTGGGTCATGGTCTTATCCTCTGGTCATAGGACTGTGAGTTGACGGTAAGTGGACGGTCAGTGGCTGATGTCATGGGGTGTTGCTAGCCCCGGGTGAGCGGGGTCAGCCCCTGCGCACGGGCACACTCATGGGCAAAGGCGAGCAGTGCCGGGTCATCGAGTGGCTGCAGGGGCGCCTGATAGGGTTGGTCGAGCAGGGCGTACTTGCCCGCGCCCAGGGTGTGGTAGGGGAGAAAGTGGATCTCCTGCACGGTGCCAAGGCGGGCGGCAGCTTGGGTGATGGCCTCGATGGAGGCGCGGTCGGCATTGAAGCCGGGGATGAGTGGCACCCGGATCTGCATGGCCACGCCGCGCTCGGCCAGACGCTTGAGGTTGGCCAGGGGCAGGGCGACCTTGCCGCGGGTCCAGTCGAAGAAGCGCTCCTCATCGACATGCTTGAGATCCGCCAGCAGCAGGTCGAGGTGGGGGAGGCTCGGTTCAATCTGGTGCCAGGGGACGTGCAGGCAACTTTCCACCGCGGTATGCAACCCCTCGGCCTTGCAGCGGGCCAGCAGGCTGGCGGCAAATTCGGGCTGCATGAAGGGCTCGCCGCCGGAGAGGGTGACCCCGCCGCCGCTGCGCTCGAAGAAGGGGCGATCCCGCAGGATGGTGGCCATCAGGGTGTCCAGGCTCTCCTCCCGGCCGCACACCTGCAGCGCTTCGCTCGGGCAGAGGTCGCGCAGCCGTTCCACATCTTGATTGCCGAGGGTCGAGCGGGTGAGCTGGACACCCTGGCTGTCACGCAAGATTGCCGGGCAGGCGTCGCTGCAGAGCCGGCATCCCTCGATGCATTGGCGCCGGTCGAGTAGTATGTCCGGCTTGGGAGAGCGGCTTTCCGGGTTTTGACACCAGCGACAGGCCAGCGAGCACCCCTTGAGAAACACCAGGGTGCGAATGCCGGGGCCATCGTGGGTTGAATAGCGTTGCAGGTCAAAAATCATACCGCCTCCTTTTGTTTTTGCATTCTATTTTCTTTCGTTCGAAAGTTGATTTGATTTTGATCAAACAATGTGCGGATGTTATCTCGCTAGAATGGCGACAGATTGAACATCCCATTAAGGAGTCAGAGATGGAGCTTTATCTCGATACTGCCGATGTGGCAGCGGTGTGCCGCTGGTCACGGATCCTGCCGCTGGCCGGCGTCACTACCAACCCGTCCATTACTGCGGCAGGCGGCATGCCGTTGACCGAGCTGCTGCCCGCCCTGCGGGAGGTGCTGGGTCCCAAGGCGCGGTTGTTTGCCCAGGTGATGGCCAAAACCGAGACCGAGATGGTGCGCGAGGCGTTTGCCCTGCGTGAGCTGGACCGGGACCTGGTGATCAAGATCCCGGTATGTGAAGAGGGGCTGGCAGCCATCAAGACCCTGACGGCCAACGGGGTGCCGACCCTGGGCACGGCGGTCTATACCCCGCTGCAGGGCTGGCTGGCGGCGGTGGCGGGGGCCGAATACGTGGCGCCCTACGTCAACCGGCTGGATGCCCAGGGGGGCGATGGCATCGCCACCGTACAGGAGCTGCAACAGCTGCTGGCGCTGCATGCGCCGCACAGCAAGGTGCTGGCGGCATCGTTCCGCACTCCGCGCCAGGCACTTGACTGCCTGCTGGCGGGTTGCCAGTCCATCACGCTGCCGCTCGATGTGGCCGAACAGCTGCTGCGGGTGCCGGCGGTGGACGCGGCGCTGGCAAAGTTTGATCAGGATTGGCAGCGGGCGTTTGCCTGAGGCTGCTTGAAGGCAGGATGAAGGGGCGGCAGGCGGGCTAAGCTAGAAGAGAGGGCCCGTAGTGACGGGCCGGTATCGATGGCTGATCGGAGGTGCCCCATGAGCGACCATACCCTGCTGCCCCATGGTGAAGATCTGCGCCGCGCCGTGCGCTGGCTCAGCGAGCACCATCAACACGACATCCGGGCCATCGAAGAGGCCTGCATCCGCTTTGATCTGTCGCCGCTGGATGAGGAGTTTCTCATCCAGCACTGCGCCGAGCGGTTGCGGGTAGGGGATGCCGACTAGACGAAGTTGGCGAGGTTGATGCCGAATTCCTTGGGATCGACCGTGCTCTCGATGGTTTCCTGCACCCCGTTCTTGGCCAGATCCAGCCACTGCACCTCGAGGTAGTGGCGCTGGGCCCCGTGATAGATCACCTTCACCACCGGTTTGAGCGGCTCATGGGGATTGCGCTGCATGACGATGGCCAGCCGCTGGTTGGAGAGCTGCACCAGCGTCCCCACCGGATAGACCCCCATGCACTTGATGAACTTGGTGACCAGTTCGGCATCGAAGTGGTGGTTGATCCCCTTGAGCAGAATGCGAAAGGCCTGGGTTGGCTGCATGCCCTGCTTGTAGACCCGATCCGCCGTAACGGCGTCATAGACATCGACGATGCCGCTCATGCGGGTATAGAGCGAGAGCTGCTCGCCTTTGAGCCGCTGCGGGTAACCGGTGCCGTCGAGCCGTTCGTGGTGGTTGGCGGCCACCTCCAGCATGGTGGCGGTGATGCCGGGGGTGTTGCTCAGGATCTCGTAGCTGTGCACCACGTGCTGGCGCATGACGGCGAACTCCTCGTCGGTGAGCTTGCCCGGCTTGTTGAGCACCTCGTCCGGGGTCATGATCTTGCCCACGTCGTGCAGCAGGCCGCCCAGGGTCAGCTCCTTGAGCACGCTGCGATCCAGGTCCAGATAGCGGCCGAAGTTCGCCAGCAGGATGGCGACGTTCATCGAGTGCTCCATCAGGTAGGCATCCTTGGCGCGAATGCGGGCCAGGCAGAGCATGGCGTCACCGTGGGTGAACATGGTGTCCACCATCTCCTCGGCGACTGCCGCCAGCGGCGTGATGTCGATGGGCTCCCCCGCCTTGAGGTGGCGGATGAACTTGCCCTGCAGCTCGCGGGCCTCTTGATAAAGCCGGCGGATCTTGAGCTCGCGCCCCTCGCCGTTGCCGCTGCCGGAGGGACGTTGGGTGCTGGCCGGGGAGATGGCCGGGTCGGGGGAGATGACCTGCTCGATGCCGGGCAGCTTGCTGCGGGCGAGATCGACCCGCACCGTGAGTACGCCGCGCTTGACCAGATCGTTGATCTGCTGGCGGGTGGTCACCAACCCCATCTGGGCAATCTCCATGCCGCCGGTCTGGCTGATGATGGCGATCACGTACATGCCGGGTTGCAGCTGGTTGACGGGAATAACGGGATGAGGTGTTTGCGACTTCATACGGCTTCCTGAACTTTATTATTATGCGTAACGTTAGGCCCTCTGTTGGCAGTCTAACACCGGCGCCCCGGTTCGTCATGGCGACATGCGTGGCGGCCGCGGCGCTTAGTGCTGGAGTTGTCGGCCCCGGCCGATATAATGACGCCCCTTTCTTGATGGACTCTGAGGTTGTGCATGCGGCTCGATAAATTTCTTTGCGATTGTTCCGACTTGACCCGCTCGCTGGCGGGCAAACTGATCCGGCAGGGAGAGGTGATGGTGGACGGTATCGTGGTCAAGCAGCCCGCCTTCCACATCAACGAGCAGAGCCAGGTAGAATTTGACGGTGTCACCCTGACCCTGGATCAGCGCAATCGCTACTTCATGCTGCACAAGCCGGAAGGGTATGTCTGCTCCAACGAAGACCCGGATCACCCCACCGTGTTCTTCCTGATGGATGAGCCGGCCATGGGCAAGCTGCACGTGGTGGGGCGGCTCGATCTCGACACCACCGGTCTGGTGCTGGTGACCGACGATGGTCAGTGGTCCCATCGCATCACCTCTCCCCGCCACGAGTGTGCCAAGACCTATCACGTCTGGCTGGCCGACCCGGTCAGCCCGGATGCCATCGCGCTGTTTGCCGAAGGGGTGTTGCTGCGCAGCGAGACCGAGAAGACCCGGCCGGCCCAGCTGGAGATCCTGGGAGAGTGCGAAGCGCGTCTGACCATCCACGAGGGCAAGTACCATCAGGTGAAGCGGATGTTTGCCGCCATCGGCAACAAGGTGGTGGGACTGCACCGGGAGCGGGTGGGTGACCTGACGCTGGATGAAGAGCTGGCACCGGGCGAATATCGCGAGCTGACTGCCGACGAGATCGCCCGGTTCTGACCCTTCGGGAGTCAGTATCCGCTGGCTCCCAGCACCAGCGTGGTGCCCAGAGTCGCCAGCAGGGCGCCGGCCCAGGCCGCCAGGGAAGGGCGCTGCCCCGAGTGCCACCACAGCAGTGGCAAGAGGATGACCGGTGTGGTGGAGGAGAGGATCGCCACCATGCCGACGTCCCCCTGGCGCAAGGCGACCAGGATCAGCGTCATGCCCATGGCCATCGCCAGAAAACCGTTGATGCCGATCATCCCCAATACCTGGCGGTTGATGGGGTTGTGCGGCAATGACAGCGGTACTCTCAGCACCCGCAGGGTGCAGTGGGCCAGCAGGGCGCTGCCCATGCGGATGCCGGAGGCGCTGATCGCATCCACGGTGCCACTCATCATCACCGGTTTGGCGATGATGGCACCCAAACTTTGGCAGAAGGCGGCGGTCAGGCCCAGACCGATGCCGATGACGAGATGGCCGCGTACCTGTTCCCATTCATTCTGCTGAGCATTGCCACGGCGGCCGAACAGGATGGCAAGCATGACGCCGGCAAAGACCAGCATGGCCCCCACCAGTCGCCAGCCACCGAGCTGCTCACCAAACAGCCAGAGGCCGAGCAGGGCGGAGAAGAGGGCGTGGCAGGAGAACAGCAGGCCACTGCGTCTTGGCCCCAGCCGGTTCATGCAGGCAAACAGGGCGGTGTCGCCGACGAAGATGCCGATTAGCCCCGACAGTGCCAGCAGGGGCAGGGCGCTCTGGGTCAGGGTCTGCCAGCCACCGGTGGCCAGACTGGCCGACCCCAGCATCAGGCTGACCAGCAACATGCGCCAGCGGCTGTAGGCAAATGCCCCCAGGTGGCGCGCCGGTTTGACGGAGATGAGGGCAGCTACCGCCCATAAACTGGCTGCTGCCAGTGCCAGCCACTCGTACCCCATAAAAACTCCTGAAAATGTAGCCAGATGCAGGACGCAGGCGACAACCGCTCGCACCTCATAAAAAACTACGGAAAAAAATAGCCCGAGAGACTCCATCTCTTGGGCAAGCCCGATACAATACGGGGCGTCTTCGGGGATAACAAGCGCGGCATCATGCATTCGTATTCAGGCGCGCCGCCGGCCTTCCCCCTTCTTGAAATAAGTGTTTTGAACGAGGTTTATGTCATGGTTTTGTGCCCCGCTTCCCGGCCAGCCCGTCGCTGGCTCTCTCCCTTGCTGCTGGGTCTGCTGCTGGCGCCGCCGCTGCAGCTGCAGGCGACCACGGTATCCCAGGAGCCTGCGCTGTCTGATCGCCAGACCCTGGTCAAGGGCAATGGCGCCGAACCAGAGTCTCTCGATCCGGCCCAGATCCGCTCGGGTTTTCCCGGTGAAGTGGTGCTGGTGGACTTATTCGAGGGGCTGGTGAGTGAAGATGGGCAGGGGCGGATCGTGCCGGCCCAGGCCCAGCGCTGGGAGACCAGCGAGGACGGGCTGGTCTGGCGTTTCTTCCTGCGCCCCCAGCTCAAGTGGTCCAATGGTGACGCGCTCACCGCCGCCGATTTCGTCTATGCTTGGCGCCGTCTACTGGATCCGGCCCAGGCCTCGCCCTCAGCCGGCCTGCTGCTGGCGACCGGCATCAACAATGCCCAGTCCATCTACGCCGGGGCGCTCGATCTCAACACCCTGGGGGTGGAGGCGGAAAGCGACCAGATCCTCAAAGTGACGCTGGAGCGGCCGGTGCCCTACTTCCTGCAACTGATAAGCCAGCGCCCCTTCGTGCCGGTCAACCAGAAGGCGGTCAGCCAGTTCGGCAAACAGTGGACCCAGCCCGGCAAGCTGGTGAGCAATGGCGCCTACAAGCTGGTGAACTGGGTGCCCAATGAGCGCATCGAGGCCGAGCGCAACGTCCAGTACTGGGATGATGCCCACACCCGGATCCAGCGGGTGACCTACCTGCCGCTCGCTTCCCAGCATGCCGAACGGCTGCGTTACGAGGCGGGGGAGATCCAGCTCACCAACAAGGTGGCACTGGAGTATTACCAGAAGACCAAGGAGGAGACCCCCGAGCGGATCTGGGGATTGCCGCTATTGGGCACTTACCTCTACACCTTCAACCTGCGTCGCCCCGAGCTGCAGGATGTGCGAGTGCGCCAGGCGCTGGCCATGACCATCGATCGGCACCTGTTGACCGAGAAGGTCAGCGGGCAGGGAGAGCAGGCCGCCTGGTCGCTGCTGCCCGGCATGCCGGGCTACGAGGCGCTGAGCTCCCCCCTGGCCCTGCAGGATCAGCCGACCCGGTTGGCCAAGGCGGCGGCGCTGCTGGCCCAGGCGGGCTATGACAGCCAGCATCCTCTCAAGCTGACGCTCACCTACAACACCTCGGAGAATCACAAGAAGCTGGCGCTGGCGGTTGCATCCATGTGGAAGCCGCTGGGAGTTGAAGTGACGCTCAACAACATGGAGTGGAATGCCTATCAGGTGGCCAAAGACAGCGGTGATTTCATGCTGGCCCGCTCCTTCCTGTTCGGGGATTACGTGGAGCCCTCCGCCATGCTCAACAGCTTCCGCTGCCAGGATCCCCAGAACGAGAGCGGTTACTGCAACCCGACCTTCGACGGCCTGCTGCAACAGGCGGCTGATACCCTGGATGGCAATGCGCGGACCGGGCTCTACCACCAGGCCGAGCAGCTGCTGATGGACGAGATGCCGGCCATTCCCGTCTATCACTACAACCAGATGCGGCTGGTGGATCCCACCCTGCGCGGCCTGCCGGTGCAGAACCTCAAGGGAGCGATCGCCACCAAGGATCTCTACTTCAGCCAGCAGTAAGGAGCTTGCCATGAAAATTGCCATTCTTTCCGACCTGCACGGCAGCCTGAGTGCGCTGGAGCTGGTGCTGGACCAGCTTGCCCCCTGGCAGCCAGATCACTACCTGCTGCTTGGCGATCTGCTCAACCACGGCCCGCGCAACCCGGTGCCGCCGGGCTATGCCCCTGCGGCCGTGGCCGAGCGACTCAACACGCTGGCTTCCCGCATCATGGCGGTACGGGGCAACTGTGATTCGGAAGTGGATCAGATGCTGCTGGATTTCCCCATCACCGCCCCTTACAACCAGATGCTGGTGGATGGTCGGCGCTGGTTCGTCAGCCACGGCCATCTCTATCGGCCTGCAGAGGTGCCGCTGCCTGCCGGCAGCCTGTTCATCAGCGGCCACACCCATTTGCCCGTGCTGCAGCGTGAAGGGGAGCTGGTGCTGATGAACCCGGGATCCATCTGTTTTCCACGCGGCAACCTGGCGGCAAGTTATGGCAGCTACGAGGATGGGGTGCTCAGTATTCACGCCTGTGCGGACAGTGAAGTGCTGTTGCAGCTGGAACTGTAAAAGAGAAGGGGTTGGAAGGGGCGTGCGGCGGTGCAGCCAGCCGTCGTAACAGGGAGATCAGGCCTTGATGCCGATGGAGCGGGTACCGGAGCGGGTATTGCCCTTGGCGTCATAGGTCAGAGAGTTGCGATCCCGCAGCTTGCTCAGGTAGCTGGCCAGCCGGCGGTTGGAGACGATGCTGAGTTCGAGCAGGCGCCCGTTCAGATCGTTCTGTTCTTGGCAGGCATCGAGTTTCTCACGCAGGGTGCGCATCTGCTCGGGGTAGGCGTTCAGTTGCTGTTTGAGGTCTGGCAGCAGCGCCATGGCCTTGTCCAGCTCTTCAATATCGGCAAGCAGCTTCTGCTTGCGCTCTGCCAGCTCGGGCAGCGCCAGCGCCTGGTGCTGCTTGAGCAGGTTGAACTCCTCCTCCAGCAAGCCTTGCATCTGGGAGAGGTAGTCGTCTTGAGTGTGCAGCAGCGAAGGTAAATCCATTATCCCAGCAACTTGTCGAGGTTGGATTCGAAGCTGAACATCTTCTTGGCCACAGTTTCGCTGTTGACCTGATATTCACCATTGGCCACGGCTTTCTTCAGGCTCTCGACCCGGCTTTCATTGCCGGTGGAAGCTGAGTTGAGGTTCTTCTGCATCTGTTGCAATTGCTGCGCCTCGCTGGTCAAGGAGACGGAGTCAGTCTTGACGGTCGCCGCACGGTTATCGGGGGACGAGGTCGCTGGTTTGGTATTGGCACCCTGGCTGCTGCCGGTATTTTGCAACCGGTTGTTCGCCAAGTTGTTGATATTGTTAATAGCCATAGTGTTTACCTTCGTCTGCTTTGCTGTTCGCTTACCTGTTTATCGGTGGTCATCGCCATAACTTTAGAAAAAAAGTGATCTGAAAAACACTCAGAAGGTGACCACCACGGAGCCAACAGCGTTGACTTTACCCTGCACCGTTTTGCCTGAGCGGATATTGACGAGCCTGATCATGTCTCCGAAGCTGCCATCTTGCAAGGCTCGGGCCATGGTTTTGATTTGCATGCTGCTATTTTCTGCGCTGAGGGTCACCTGATCGCCCTTGCAGACCACGCAGACCTGACTGAGCCGGATAGGCTGGCCTGGCTTGAGTTCGCGCTTGCTGCGCACGCCAATGAGCGCCGTGGTATCGCTGAGATAGTCACCGCGCATCAGCGTCTGATCCTGATAGGCCTGTGTCAGCACACTTTCGCTGAGGATATCGCCCTTGGCCACCGGGGTGGAGACGGTCACATAAGGCTTTTGTATGCTGACCCGCACCGGCAGGTAGAGATCCCAGGGCTTCTCTTCTTCACATTTGAGGTAGACGGTGGTATTGCGGCGGATCTCCATCTTGGCGGGCAGCGTGATGGCAAGATGTTCGTCGCAGCGGCTCAAAGGCAGGCGTTCATCGATGGAGGCTGCCTGCACCTGTACCTGGGCATCGAGCGGGACATCGAGTTGGCCGAGCACAAAATCCTGCGCCTTTTCTTGCAAGTAACTGGTCACCTCGGATGCCGTGGCGTGAGAAATGCCGCAAAACAGCAGTAAGGTGAGGAAAAGTCTACTAATCATTTTCGCTCGCTGGCCGATAAGTTGTTCACGTATATCACCATATTTAACTATGCTTGCTTCAGAATTCGTTCGCAGTGACATCGATAGTTTGACGCAAGCCAACACGCATGCATGATTAATGCCAAGCGTTTTTAGGGAGTGTTTATGGCCAGTATCCTGGACTCGGTCAACCAACGTACCCAGCTAGTTGGGCAAAACCGGCTGGAGTTATTGTTGTTTCGTCTCAACGGACGTCAAAGATTTGGCATCAACGTATTCAAGGTACGTGAAGTGTTGCAGTGTCCTCCCTTGACTGTCATGCCCAAGCTCAACTCCTGCATTCGCGGGGTGGCCCATATCCGTGGCCAAACCATCTCGGTGATCGACCTCAGCATGGCGATGGGCAAGCGTCCGATCGAAGATCTGACCAAGTGCTTCATCATCATTTCCGAATACAACCGCTCCATTCAGGGCTTCCTGGTGCACTCGGTCGAGCGCATCATCAATATGAACTGGGAATCCATCCTGCCGCCGCCGAAAGGGGCGGGGCGCATCAACTATATGACGGCAGTGACCGAGGTCGACGGTGAGTTGGTCGAGATCCTGGACGTGGAACGCATTCTCAACGAAATCTCGCCGGTATCGACCGAGGTCAGCAAAGAGCTGGTGGAAGCCAGCGTGGAGCATCCGACCCTGGGACGCCCGGTGTTGGTGGCTGATGACTCTTCCGTGGCTCGCAAGCAGGTTCAGCGTGCGCTCGAAGCCATCGGCGTGCAGTGCGTGCTGGCCAAGGATGGGCGTGAAGCGCTCAACATGTTGCTGGAAATGTCCAAAAACGGTCCCATCAAGGATCAGATCGCCTTGGTGATTTCGGATATCGAGATGCCGGAAATGGATGGTTATACTTTTACCGCCGAGATCCGCAACAATCCCAATCTCAAGGACTTACATGTTATTCTGCACACATCCCTCAGTGGGGTGTTCAATCAGGCCATGGTGCAGAAAGTTGGTGCGAACAATTTCATTGCCAAATTCCAGCCGGATGAATTGGCCAAAGCCGTACAAGGCGCACTCTAATCAAGAAGAACAAACTGCATGAAGACACTTTCGGACGACTTATACAAACAATTCAGCAATTTTCTGGCGGTACAGAGCGGAATCGTGCTGGGTGACAACAAACAGTATCTGGTCAAGAGTCGGCTTTCACCCTTGATGACTCAGTTTGGTATTGAGAGTCTGTCTGATCTGGTTACTCGAGCGATGAGTGTGCGTGAGCGTGACCTGAAAATGGCAGTGGTGGATGCCATGACTACCAACGAAACCTTGTGGTTTCGCGATACTTACCCCTTCCAGCTGCTGACGGACAAGATATTTCCCGAGCTCGGCAAGAGTGGCCGACCGATCAAGATCTGGTCTGCGGCCTCCTCTTCTGGGCAGGAGCCCTACTCCATTGCCATGACGGCACTGGAACAGCAGGTCAAAAAACCGGGCACCTTGCCAGGTGGGGTACAGATCGTCGGGACTGATATTTCCAGCACCATGCTCAATCAGTGCAAGGAAGGGGTGTACGACAGTCTGGCGCTGGCTCGCGGTCTGTCGCCCGAGCGCAAGAAGCTGTTCTTCGAACCTTATGGTGACAACAAGATGCGAGTGGTGGAGCGTGTCAGAAAATTGACCACCTTCCGGCCATTGAACCTGCTGGAAAGCTACAGCCTGCTTGGCAAGTTCGACATCATCTTCTGTCGCAACGTGCTCATCTATTTTGCACCGGAAGTGAAGTCCAAGATCCTCAACCAGTTTGCTGCCAGCCTCAATCCCGGCGGCTATCTGATGCTGGGGGCTTCCGAGTCGCTGGCCGGGTTGACCGACAGGTTCGAGATGATCCGGTGCAACCCCGGCATCGTCTACAAGGTTAAATGATCCCCGCTTAAATCCCTCTTTGGCACACCTCTTGCTAACAATTTATCAAGCAGGAGGTGTGCTATGGCAATTTCATTCGACAAGGCATTTGGTATTCATCAATACACGCTGAGCGTTCGCTCCAAGCGTGCAGAGGTGTTGTCCAGCAACATTGCCAATGCGGACACGCCAGGCTTCAAGGCTCGGGATATCAACTTCTCGCAAGCATTGGAAGAGGCCCAGCAACAACAGGGCTTTGGCCTTGCCACGACCAGTGAGAAGCATTTCGCCCTGCAGATGGATGCGCCAGGCGTTACGCAATATCGCAATCCCCTGCAGCCCGATACCGGTGATGGCAACACGGTCGACGTGCAGCAGGAGCGCAGCGAGTTTTTGCGCAACAGCCTTGAATACCAGACCTCCCTTGAATTTATGAACAGCAAGATCAGCGGCCTGCTGAAGGCCTTGAAAGGAGAACAGTGATGAGTTTGTTCAAGGTCTTTGACATTGCAGGCTCGGCCATGAGTGCACAGTCTGTTCGCCTCAACACGGTAGCCAGCAACATGGCCAACGCCGACAGCGTCAGCTCCAGCGTGGAAAAAACTTACCATGCCAGGCGGCCAATTTTTGCCGCCCAGCTGGATCAGGCCATGTCGGACAAGCAGGCGTCGGCCGGGGTTGAAGTAAAGGGGATTGTCGAGAGCGAGGCTCCCTTGCTCAAGGAGTACAACCCCAATCACCCCATGGCGGATAAAGATGGCTTCATCTTCAAACCCAACGTCAACATGGTGGAAGAGATGGCGGACATGATCAATGCCTCGCGCAGCTATCAAACCAATGTGCAGGTTGCAGACTCTGCCAAGAAGATGCTGCAGCAGACGCTCAACCTCGGCAAGTCCTGACAGGGGGACGCATAGATGGCAGATACAACCAGTGGCGTGAACGGCATCGGCCGCACGACCACCCAGACCACGGGCACGACATCGACGCCCAAGAAGGAGCTGGATCAGGAGTCGTTCCTGAAGCTGCTGACCATGCAGCTCTCCTATCAGGATCCGTTCAAGCCGGTGGACAACGCCCAGATGCTTTCCCAGATGACCTCCATGTCGACGTCACAGGGGATCAGCAGCCTCTCCAACCAGATTGGCAGCCTCAATAGCCTGATGACCTCCAGCCAGGCGCTGCAAGCCTCGGCGCTGGTGGGACAAAACGTCTTGCTGCAGAGCAATGTGGGTTATCTGGAAAAAGACGGCTCTTTGCCAGGCGTGGTCGCTGTGGGCACAGAAAACAAGTACTCGAACGTCAAGATCACCATCGAAGACGAGAGCGGACAGGTCATCAAGGAGTTTCCGCTGGAAGGTGACCAGAAGGGTAACGTCGAAATCGTCTGGGATGGCAAGGACAAGGACGGAAACCCGGCCAAAGAGGGCAAATACACCCTCAAGGCAAACGGTACCGTGGACGGGAAGTCGGAGAGTGTCCCGATCTTTGCCTATGGCAAGGTCGACAGCGTGATCCTGGGTACGGCAAGCAATCCTACCCAGCTCAATTTGAAAGGCCTCGGTACAACAAGCTTGAACAGTATCTTGCAGATTGCAGGTACGGTGAAAACACCATCAACCCCTACGCCAACAGCATCGATCTAAGGAGCTGGATATGTCATTTAACAATGCCTTGAGCGGTGTCAACGCGGCACAAAAAGATCTGAACGTTACCGCCAACAACATTGCCAACGTCAATACCACGGGCTTTAAAGAGTCTCGTGCCGAGTTTGCGGACGTCTACGCCAACTCCATCTTCGTCAATGCCAAGACCCAGGTCGGCAATGGTGTGGCAACGGGGGCGGTGGCACAGCAGTTTCACCAGGGGGCGCTGCAGTTCACTAACAACGCCCTTGATTTGTCCATTCAGGGCAACGGTTTCTTCGTGACATCGGACGGTCTGACCAACCTGGATCGTACCTTTACCCGGGCCGGCGCCTTCAAGCTGAATGAAAACAGCTATATGGTCAACAATCAGGGCAACTATCTGCAAGGTTATGAAATCAACACGGATGGGACGCCCAAGGCGGTCAGCATCAACGCCACCAAACCGATTCAAATACCGGATCGGGCGGGTGAGCCAAAAATGACCGAGCTGGTGGAAGCCAGTTTCAACCTGAGTATCGAGTCGAAAACCAAACCAACGTCACCGACTGCGTTTGATCCGACCAACTCGGCTACCTTTGCCCACTCAACCTCGGTGACGATATATGATTCGCTTGGTGCTCCCCATGTGATCACCAAATATTTTGTCCGCCATGAGGATCCGGCTGCCCCGGGAACGCCGCTGACGCCGGGTACCTGGAGCATGTACATGTATGAAGGGAACAAGCCCATCGACATCGCTGGTGGTTCACCCAGCCCAGCGACAGGCGTCCCCACAGGCGTAAAGATGGAGTTTACTTCCGGCGGCAAATTGGATCCAACTAAAACCGTTCCAGCTGATCCGATCAAAACCGTCGCCCTTGGCACGACGGCCGGGATTATTACCAACGGTGCCGATCCCGCTCAGACATTGGAGATCCGTCTCGGTGATGTGACGCAATACAGCTCACCTTTCAACGTCACCAAACTGACCCAGGATGGTGCCACTGTTGGTAATCTGACCAAGGTCGAGATTACGCCGGACGGTATTGTGTCGGCGACCTACAGCAATGCGACGACGTTGAAGGTTGCCATGGTGGCACTTGCCAAATTCGCCAACTCGCAAGGATTGACCCAGGTTGGCGATACCTCCTGGCGCCAGTCTCTGCTCTCTGGTGATGCGCTGCCCGGCACCCCTAACTCGGGCACCTTGGGTAGCATCAAGTCCTCTGCGCTGGAACAATCCAACGTGGATTTGACCTCCCAGCTGGTCAACCTCATCACCGCGCAGCGCAACTTCCAGGCCAACTCCCGTTCGCTGGAAGTGAACAGCTCCCTGCAGCAAACCATACTGCAGATCCGCTAATCATCCTCTTGTTAACAAAGGGCGCTTCGGCGCCCTTTTTCATGGCTCAGTCCCAGTTATGTGTTGAAAGGCTAACCTTGAAGTAGGTCATCACCTTGAGGGCCGCCATCATGGATACCCAAGCCTTTCAACATCTACTGTCCCTCTTCCCATTGCTCACTTTGCGTCAGCGTCGTCTCGCGCAACAGGAACTCACCACCCCTCACCCCATCACCTCGTTGGCCACTCAACTGCCCACATGCCAATGCTGCCCTCACTGCCAGGCCGAGGCCACACAACTGGCTCCCTGGGGCTGGTCTCGAGGGCTGCGCCGTTATCGCTGCAAGCAGTGTTTGCGCACCTGTTCCGTTCTCACCAACACGCCTCTCGCCCGACTTCGCAAGCCACAGTGCTGGGAAGACTATGCTCAGGCCCTCATCGACGGTCTGACCGTCCGGCAGGCGGCGCTCCGCTGTGGGGTCGGTAAAAACACCGCCTTTTTGTGGCGTCACCGCTTCCTGAAGGCCATGGCTAGCCACCAGGCGGTACGGGAAGAGGGTATTGTCGAGGTCGATGAGACCTTCTTCCTGGAGTCGTTCAAAGGACAGCGCGGATTGCCCCGCCCGGCCCGCCATCGTGGAGGTAAAGGCCGTACCCGAGGCACAGGACCGGATTACATCCCGGTGATGGTGGTGCAAGACAGAGCAGGCCACCTGGCTGACTTCCAGTTGGAACGGCTGAATGCCAGGGCGGTGAAGGCAGTGCTTCAACCGCTTATCGCCCCGGATGCCGTCCTGTGCAGCGATGGTGCCGGGGTGTATGCGAGTTTCAGCAAGGGGCAAGGGATAACACACCAAGTGGTGCGCAATCGAGCGGGAGAGCGGGTGGTGGGTGCATATCACATCCAACATGTGAACGGGTACCACAGGCGATTGAAGGAGTGGATGGAGCGGTTCCATGGGGTCGCGACCCACTATCTGAGGAATTATCTGGGTTGGCGAAGGATGTTGGTGCGCTATGGGCGGGAAGTGAATATCTCACGTTGCTTGCATGAGGCGCTGGGGCGCCCCATGCAACATGTAATTGGGACATAGCCTTTTTCATGGGTATTTGCCGCCTTGGCGACCCGAGGTAATGGGGATTGGCATTCAAATTGCAGTTCCTCTGTCAGAGTCATCAGTTTGACGGAGGATCCCATGGATCACCTGCTATACATCGCCATGTCGGGCGCCAAGGAGAGCATGAACAGCCTGGCTGTTCGAAGCAACAACCTGGCCAACGCCAATACCACCGGCTTCAAGTCCGACTTCGAGCAGGCGCGCAGCATGCAGGCGTTTGGCGAGGGGCTGCCCACCCGGGTGTTCGCCATGGCCGAGCGGCCAGGCCAGAACCTGCAGCATGGCATGCTGATGACCACGGGTCGGGATCTTGACGTTGCCGTCGACGGCCAGGGCTGGATTGCGGTGCAGGATCCCAAGGGCGGCGAAGCCTACACCCGCATGGGCAATCTGCAGTTGAGCGCGACCGGCAACCTGCAAACCTCCACCGGGTTGAACGTGGTGGACGACGGCGGTCAACCCATCGTGCTGCCGCTGCCGATGGAGAAAATTGAAATCAACCGGGACGGCACCATCAGTGGCCGTCCGGAAGGGGCGGCCGCCAACCTGCCGGAGAATTTCCAGCGCATCAAGCTGGTCAATCCGGCGGTGGATGCGGTGGAGAAGGGGCAGGACGGCCTGTTCCGTCGCAAGGATGGCCAGAATGAAGCGGCGTCGGCCACTGTCGGCCTGATTGCCGGCTCCCTCGAGGGGAGCAACGTCAACGTGGTCGATGAAATGACCAACCTTATTCGGTTGCAACGTCAGTTTGAAACCCAGGTCAAAATAATGAAGACCGCGGAAGAGAATGACGAGGCTCAAACCCAGCTGCTGCGTATCAGCTAACCAAGGAGTTTTACATGAACCCTGCACTCTGGATCAGCAAGACCGGCTTGGATGCACAGCAGACCAACATCTCGGTTACCTCGAACAACCTGGCGAACGCCAGCACCGTGGGTTACAAAAAATCCCGTGCCATCTTCGAGGATCTGCTCTATCAAAACATCAACCAGCCCGGTGGCCGTTCATCGGCCGACACCGAGCGCCCTTCCGGCCTGATGCTGGGGGCGGGGGCCAAGGTAGTGGCCACCCAGAAGAACCACAGCCAGGGCAACGTGCAAACCACGGACAACTCGCTGGATCTGATGATAAGCGGCCGTGGCTACTTCGAGATCCAGCTGCCGGACGGCAGCGCGGCCTATACCCGCAACGGCCAGTTCACCCTCAACAGTGAAGGGACCATCGTCACGCCGGGCAACGGTTATCCGCTGCAGCCGGAGATCCAGATCCCGGAGAACGCCCAGAGCGTGACGATTGGCGAGGATGGCCAGGTGTCGGTACAGCTCAAAGGGGATGGCGCCTCCCAGGTGGTGGGCCAGATCAACACCACTGACTTCGTCAACGCCTCGGGCCTGCAACCGATGGGCGAGAACATGTTCGTCGAGACCCAGTCCAGCGGTGCGCCGGTGCAGGGTGTCGCCGGGACGGACGGACTGGGGGTGATCAAGCAGGGCATGCTGGAGACCTCCAACGTCAACGTGACCGAAGAGCTGGTGAACCTGATCCAGGCCCAGCGGGTGTACGAGATGAACTCCAAGGTTCTCTCGGCGGTGGATGGCATGATGTCCTTCCTGATCCAGCGCACATAAGTAGGAGGCGCATGATGAAAGCCATATGGATGCTGGGGCTGCTGGCGTTGGGGGGCTGCAGCAGCACACCCAATACCGCCAAGCCCGATGATCCCGAGTTTGCCCCCGTCTACGGGGAGTCGGAGCCGGTTTCGGTCAGACCGACCGGTGCCATCTTCCAGCCCGATCAGGTCAACGGCATCTATTCGGACATCAAGGCGCACAAGGTGGGCGACATCATCACCATCGAGCTGGCCGAGTCCACTTCCGCCTCCAAGAAGGCCAATACCCAGAGCGGCAAGGATAATAAATTCACCATGAATCCGGCTGTGTTGGGCGGTGTGCCGGTGACGGCCGGCCCCTATGATCTGTCGGCCTCCCTCAGCCAGAACGGCGCCTTCAAGGGGCAGGCCAAGGCGGATCAGAGCAACAGCCTGCAGGGCAACATCTCCGTCAGCGTGGCCAAGGTTCTGCCCAACGGCAACCTGTTGGTGCGCGGCGAGAAGTGGATCATGCTCAACAACGGCAACGAATATATCCGGATCACCGGCATGATCCGCCCCGAGGATGTGACCACCGACAACAGTGTCTCATCCCAGAAGGTGGCCAATGCGCGCATCCATTACGGTGGCACCGGTGATCTGGCCAATACCCAGGAACAGGGGTGGCTCACCAGCTTTTTCAATGGCCCCTGGTGGCCGCTCTAGGAGGTGTTATGAAGTCGCTCCGTCTTGTTGCCCTGTTCTGCTGCCTGTTGCCCCTGGGGATGGCCCATGCCTCCCGGATCAAGGACATCAGCTCGGTGGAAGGGGTACGTAGCAACCAGCTGATCGGCTACGGTCTGGTGGTCGGTCTGCCGGGCACGGGTGAGAAGAGCAACGCCTTCACCGAGCAGACCTTTCGCACCATGCTGAACAATTTCGGCATCAAGGTGCCGGACAACATCAAGCCCAAGATCAAGGACGTGGCGCCGGTGGCCATTCATGCGGATCTGCCGCCGTTTGCCAAACCGGGCCAGACCATAGACGTCACCGTATCGGCCATCGGTGAGGCCAAGAGCTTGCGCGGCGGCACCCTGCTGCAAAGCTTCCTCAAGGGGCTGGATGGCCGGGTCTATGCGGTGGCGCAGGGCAGCCTGGTAGTTGGCGGGCTGGGTGCCGAGGGGGCCGACGGCTCCAAGGTGGTGATCAATACGCCGACCGTGGGTCGCATTGCCAACGGGGCCACCGTGGAGCGGGAAGTCCCGAACTCCTTCAGCCAGGGGGATACCATCACCTTCAACCTGAACCGCCCCGACTTCACCACGGCGCGCCGGTTGGCTGACGTGGTCAACGATCTGGTCGGCCCCAACACGGCGCAGGCGCTCGATGCCACCTCGGTCAAGGTCTACGCACCGCGGGACCCGGGCCAGCGGGTCTCCTACCTCGCCACCATCGAGAACCTGGAAGTGGATCCGGCCAGCGAGGCGGCCAAGATCATCGTCAACTCCCGGACCGGCACCATCGTCATCGGCAGCCAGGTGCGGCTCAAACCTGCTGCCATCAGCCACGGCGGCTTGACGGTCACCATCGCGGAAAATCAGCAGGTGTCCCAGCCCAATCCGCTCTCGGGCGGGCAGACGGCGGTCACCAACAACTCCACCATCAACGTGCAGCAGGAGCAGGGACGCATGTTCAAGCTGGATACCGGGGCCACCCTGGATGATCTGGTGCGAGCGGTGAATCAGGTCGGGGTGGCTCCCGGCGATCTGATGGCGATCCTGGAGGCGCTGCAACAGGCCGGCGCCATCGAAGGTCAGCTGGTCATACTGTAATAAAGCGGCAAGGGGTTGCCACGGGCGGCAATGAGGTAAGCAAAATGGCAGAGTTAGATACCAACAGCGGCGTGAATCTGGGCATGGTGCAGGATATCCAGAACCTGGATCGCCTGCGCCAGCTGAGCCAGAGCAAGGAGGGCAAGGCAGATGCGCTCATGGCGGCTTCTCGTCAGTTTGAGTCCATTTTTACCCAGACCCTGTTTCAAAGCATGCGCCAGGCCAATCAGGTATTGACCCAGGACAGCCCCTTCAACAGCAGCTACACCCAGTTCTACGAGGGGATGCTGGACGAGCAGCGGGTCGCCGACATGTCGAGCAAGGGTGGCATCGGCTTGGCTGCCATGGTGGCCAAGCAGCTCTCGCCAGAGACCTTTACCCATCACGACGGGCGGGTGCTCAAGATGCCGCAGCGTACCGAGCGGGTCTATAAACCCTATCAACCGCCCACCTCGGCCGCCAACGATCTCATCTCAGCTTCAAAAGTTGGCAAAGATTTTGCTGACAAGGAGATGAGTGGCGATGTGCAGCCTTTGGCAACGGCTCATCGCGGTCGTCGCACCATACCGCCGATGGGGCCTGCGCAAGTGGGACACGGCATTCGCGGTGCCAAGGCGCTCGATGAAACGACCCAGGTGTTTGACACCCCTGAAGAGTTTGTCAACCGGCTGATGCCGCTGGCCAAGAAGGCGGCCGACAAGCTGGGATTGAGCCCGGCAGTGCTGGTAGCCCAGGCGGCGCTGGAAAGCGGCTGGGGCAAGCGGGTGATCAAGAACGGGGAGGGGCAGGTGACCCACAACCTGTTCGGCATCAAGGCCGATCCTCGCTGGGAAGGGCCCAAGACGGTGGTCAGCACCCTGGAATACGAGAAAGGAGTGGCATCGCGCCAGAAGGCGGCGTTTCGCTCCTACGAGTCGTTCGAGGAGAGCTTCAACGACTATGTCGATTTCCTGACCTCGGGTTCCCGCTACAAGGGAGCCCTGGCCAAGGTGGACAGTCCGGACCGTTATTTCGAAGCCTTGCAACAGGCTGGATACGCCACCGACCCGCACTACGCCAGGAAACTGAAACAGGTATTGCGCAGTGATGCCATTGCCGGCTACTCCGCGACCAACAATACAGAAATGGAGCTGTAAGTCATGGCAAGCGATCTGCTTGGAATTGGTACCTCGGGTGTGATGGCCCAGCAGCGACTGCTGCAGACCACCAGTAACAACATCGTCAACGTCAATAGCCAGGGCTATGTGCGTGAACGGACCCTGATCTATACCAATGCCAACGGACTTGGTACCGGCGACATGCTGACCGAGCGGGTCATCAACGCCTATGCCCAGGGAGAGGTCAGACGCGACACGTCCGCCTTCTATGCCTCTTCCACCCGTTATCAGCAGCTCGCCAACACCGACAGCCTGCTGGGAGACACCAGCAACAGCGTCGGCGCCGCCATCAGCTCCTATTTCGAGGGCTTCCATACCGCCAACGAAGCCCCCGCCGATATCTCCGGCCGCAAGACCACCCTGAGCCAGCTGAGCGGCATGGTAAACCGCTTTCACACCCTGTCGGCCCAGCTGGACAAGCAGACCGACACCATCAATACCACCATCGGCGATGAGGCCAAGCGGGTGAACAGCCTGATCAACAGCATCAACGATCTGAACCAGGCCATCATTCGCACCCAGGGCACGCCGGAAGAGAACCTGATGCTGTTCGACCAGCGCGACGAGGCCATCCGCCAGCTCTCCGAGAAGATGGAGATCCGCACCGTGCCGCAGGACAACGGCAGCATGCTGGTCAACATGAGCACCGGCCACTCCCTGGTACTCAATGGCAGCGTTGCCCAGCTCAGCGTGGTGCCGGGCAATCCCGATGCCCGTGAGCCCGAGTTGCAGCTGAACATGGACCCCAACAAGATCACCCTGAACAACAAGGATATTGGTGGCGGTCTCGGCGGTCTCTTCTCCGCCCGCAACGATCTGGAACCGTCCAAGCGCGAGCTGGGCCAGCTGGCCGCCGCCATGGCCGATGCCATGAACCAGCAGAACCGGTTGGGGATGGATCTGGACAACGAGCTGGGAGGGGATCTCTTCTCCCTCGGCTCGAGCGATGGTCTGGCCTACAGCCAGAACACCGGCAGCGGCGCCGCCAAGGTGAGCTTCGTGCCCGGCAAGGGCACGGAAGTGACCACCTTCGACTACGAAGTGCAGTTCAGCAGCGCCACCGGTTACGAGGTGTTCTCGGTGGACAAGGATGGCAACCGCACCTCGCTGACCACAGGTACCACGCCGCCCGCCACGGTACAGGTGGCGGGTCACGGCATCCAGATCGATCTCTCCGGTACCCCGGCGGCGGGGGATAAGATCCTGCTGCAACCGACCAAGCGGGCGGCCGCCGGCCTGGGTCAGCTGGCAACCCGGGCCGAAGATCTGGCGCTGGCATCGCCGCTCAAGGCCGACAAAGGCAAGAACAACTTCGGTGCGGGCGAGATCAAGCTCAATGGCATCACCAATACCGGGGCCGGCTCCGGCTTTGGCACCAACAGCCTGAATCCGGCCTCACCCCAGGTGGTGAAGATAGACGGCAGCGGCAACTACGAGGTCTATGCGGCAGACGGTACCACGCTGATTGGGGTAGCCCCTGCTTCCAGCAAGGGGCAGAACCTGATGGCCGCCCTCGAGAGTCCGCTGGGCGGGCCCAAGGTGTACGCCACCCCGGCCCAGACTCCGGGTTATGAGTTCAGCATCACTGGCCAGGTAAAGGCCAAGGACAGCTTTACCCTCAGCTACAACACCGATGGTTTTGCCGACAACGCCAACGGGCTGGCACTGGCGGATCTGCAGAACAAGGATCTGGTGCGCAAGAGCAGCAACGCTGGCACCAGCAACGACAAGATGACCTTCAACGAGGCTTACTCCAGCCTGGTGACCGGGGTGGGCAACACCACCAGCCAGGCCAAGAGCCAGCTCAAGGCCGACGAAACGAAATTGATCCAGAGCAAGGGCATTTTCGAGAGTGTCTCCGGCGTCAGTCTGGAAGAGGAAGCTGCCAACCTGATCCGTTATCAGCAGTCCTATGCCGCCTCCGCCCAGATCGTCAGCACCGCCAAGACCATTTTCGATACCCTGTTGTCATCAGTGAGGTAAGCAGATGCGTATTACCACCAACATGGTCTATGACCGCAACCTCTCCTCGCTGAACGGCGCCAACGAACGGCTGAGTACGGCTTATGAGCAGCTGATGACCGGCAACAAGTTCAAGACGGCGGGGGAAGACCCTTCCGGCATGAGCCAGAAGCTGGCGCTGACCAAGGAGATCGATCTCTTCAAGCAGTACGGGGTCAACGGCAGCCTGCTGGAAAACAGCCTGGGCCACGAGGAGACGGTGCTGACCGCCCTCAACACCGCCATGACCAGTGCCCAGACCCTGATCCAGAAGTCAAATAATTCAGCTATGGATTTAGAAGAACGCAAGGCTATCGCCAGCGAACTGGAGGGGCTGCAAAAGCAGATGTTCGACCTGATGAACAGCAAGAACTCCCAGGGCGAATATATCTTCGGCGGCAACCAGAGCAAGACTCAGCCCTTCATCAAGGATGCAAGCGGCAATTATGTGTTTCAGGGGGATACCGGCCAGCGCAACATTCAGGTGTCGCCGACGGTGCAGATCCCTGCCAACGATTCCGGCTTCAATCTGTTCGAGATAGTGCCGACCCGCAGAACCAGCAGTGCGGGGAGCGCCAATATTCAGGTCGGGGTGGCCGATCAGGGCAACTTCGACAGCTTCTATCGCAACAACTACGACTCCTCACTCGCCAGCAACCAGTATACGGTGAACACCATAGCCGGTACGCCGGATACCTATGAGATCAGGGATGGCGGCGGTGCCTTGCTGCAAAGCGGTGACTATGTGGCGGGCAACAAGATCCCCTTCAACGGGCTGGAGCTGACCCTGTCGCTGCCGGCAGGGGGCGCGGCACAAAACTTCGTGCTGGATCCGCCCCAGAACAACAACATCCTCGATGGCATGTCCGATTTCATCACGGCGCTGCGGGATCCCAACATCACGCCGGATACCTTCCAGCTGAAGGTGGCGGACGCCACCGCCCACATGAAGAATGCCCGCCAGAACATGGATCAGGGGTTAGGGGGAGTTGGCAGTCGGTTGAATAGCCTGGAGCAGGTGATGGGCTCGAACGAAGGGCTGAGCACCTTGAACCAGCAGGCGAGGGCCAAGGTCTCCGAAACGGATCTCTATGAGGTGATTGCCACCCTGTCAAAAGAGGATGCGGCACTGAGCGCCACCCAGCTCTCCTTCAGCAAGATCAGCAAGCTGACCCTGTTCGACTACATTCGTTGACCGGTCACCCATCGCTCGCGGCCCTGATGGCTGTGAGCGATGGTTACCCGCTTGGCCCCTGTTTTTTCCGCTCGTTTATCCTCATTCAACTCCCCATGCCGGCCAATTGTAACAAGCTGTTGCCACAGGCTATTTAGCGCATTGCGACGGGTTGACTCCTATTGATCATTCGATAATCATGCAGCCCGCACAACAGAGGGTTGTGCGCATATTTGCAGCATCTCGTTAGGCGAGGCTCCTGTATAAACACAGGCCACTGATCTCACGACGTCCAGAGACGCCCAAGATCAGGACAGTTTTCATCGGATTAAGGTGTAAACCCAAGTGGCTTCCGGCATGCCGGATACGTTATGCAGTGCTAAAGCTGGTACGTGGGGATGATGACACGCCGGACGGCGTCATTTCCTGCCTATTACTCGTCAATCAAATTGCTGTTTTCTTTCAGACGGCGACGGATCACCGTTCGCGCTCAGGCTTGCCTGAAATCACATGAGGTCATTTGTGATGAAGAAAACACAGACTCTACTCAATCGTCACCAACTGCTCGATCTGGCTGCCCTGCAGGGCTGGCTGGAGCACAACCTGGATCCGGTTCAGCGTGCCGATCAGCTGCTGACCCTGCGTCCGGAAGAGCTCAACTGCATCTTCGATACCCTGCCCACTGCCGATGGGGCGGCGCTGCTCAGTTCGCTGTCTGCTGACTGTGCCGGGCGTCTGCTGATGCGGCTGCATGCCAGCATCGTCAGCGTGTTGCAGGGGGCCATGCCCCGCCGCGACATGCTGGCCATTCTGCGCCGGCTGGGCAGCAGTGATCGCACCATGCTGCTTGCCCGCTTCCCGGAGCAGGTGCAGTCCACCTTCTACTCCCTGCTCGACTGGCCGACCGAATCGGTGGGCGCCAACATGCGCCACGAATTCCTGGCCATCGGCGATCAGGAGACGGTGGGCAGCGCCAAGCAGCTGATCCACGATGCCTGGGACAACGCCCAGCTGTTCCAGAACCTCTATGTGGTCAACAACGACCACCGCCTGCTTGGCAGCATCTCGCTCAAATCCCTGCTGATTGCCGACCCGCAACTGCCGGTGAGCGAGTTGATGGACCGGGAGACGGTGCGCATCAACGCCCGGGCGGATCAGGAACTGGCCGCCCGCCTGTTGATTGACCGCGACATCTCGACCCTGCCGGTCGAGGATCAAGGCAAGCTGGTGGGGATCTTCCACGTGGACGATGCCGCCGACATCCTGGAGCTCGAATCGACCGAGGATGCGGAGATGCAGGGTGGTTCCTCGCCACTCGACACTCCCTATCTGCAGGCGACCCCCTGGCAACTGTGGCGCAAACGGGTGGGCTGGCTGCTGATCCTGTTCGTGGCCGAAGCCTATACCGGTACCGTGCTGCGGGCGTTTGAAGAGCAGCTGGAAGCGGCCATCGCGCTGGCCTTCTTCATTCCGCTCCTGATCGGCACCGGCGGCAACAGCGGTACCCAGATCACCACCACCATAGTGCGAGCCATGGCAGTCGGGGAGGTAAGCCTGCGCAACCTCGGCACCGTGCTGAAAAAGGAGATCTCCACCGGTCTGCTCATCTCGGCCGCCATCGCGCTGGCCGCCTGGGTACGGGCCTGGAGCCTGGGGGTTGGTCCCCAGATCGGCATGGTCGTCACCCTGACCATCATCGCCATCGTGCTGTGGAGCGCCACCGTTGCTTCTGTGATCCCCATGGTGCTGCGTCGCTTCCGCATCGACCCGGCCGTGGTATCCGCCCCCTTCATCGCCACTCTGGTGGATGGTACCGGTCTTATCATCTACTTCGAAATCGCCAAGCTGCTGCTGCCCGAGCTGCAGTAAGCCGCAATCCGAAAATGCAAAAGGCAGCCCATGGGCTGCCTTTTTTGTCTCGCCGAGCTGGCGTCAGCCGAGCTGGAACAGCAGTGGCCAACCCTGCTCCTGACAGTAGCGGTGCTCCTTCTCCAGATTTTGCATCAGCAATTTGTTCTCGTCGCACCAGTCCAGTGGCAGGGTGACCACCAGCTGATCGCCGGCGGCCTGCACATGCCAATCGGGCAGCAGGTTGTCCTGGCGCCTGTGGTGGGCGGCAACTGCGAGGCGCAGGATGCGGATACAGCGCAGCACCGTCTGTTCATCGTGGTTGGGCAGGGAAGGGAGCTCGGAGAGCTTGAGCCCCTTGCGGTGAAAGCGTACCAGCGCGGCCAGCAGGGCCTGATCGTCCTGGTTGAAGCCGGGCAGGTCGGTGTGCTGCAGGATATAAGCGGAGTGGCGGTGAATGCCGCTGTAGTTGATGGCAAGGCCGATCTCGTGCAGTCGCGCTGCCCAGCCGAGGATGGCGCGATAGGGCTCCTCCGGCATCTCCCAGGGGCCGCTGAGCAGATCGAACAGGGTCAGCACGCTCTGTTCGACCCGGCCAGCCTGACGCTTGTCGATGCGATAGTGGGTGGAGAGTGCCAGGGCGGTGCGCTCGCGAATGTCGTGGTGCTGCAAGCGCTCCTCGAACTCGTACAGTAACCCCTCACGCAGAGCGCCATCGGAATAGTCCATCCGCTCGATGGGCAGGGAGGTGAAGAGCCCGAGCAGGATGGCCACTGCGGCGGCAAACACCTCCTGACGTTCTTCGGTGAGGCCGGCCAGCTTGAGATCGCCGACCCGCTTGTGCCGGATCATCTCCTGCTTGAGCCGTTCCAGCCCGGCCAGGGTGATGGCGCCATCGGTCCACTCTTCTCCCTGCAACACATCGCGCACGGTGCGGATCGAGCCCGAGCTGCCGAGGCAGCTCTGCCAGCCCAGCTTGCGGTACTGGTTGATGATGGGGGCGAGCTGGTGCTGAGCTTCCAGCACGGCATTGTTGAAGGCCTTCTCGCTCAGCTTGCCGTTGGCAAAGAAGCTCTGGGTGAAGCTGACACAGCCCATCTTGCGGCTGGTGAGCGCCTTGTGATCGAAGCCCTCGCCGATGATGAGCTCGGTGCTGCCGCCGCCGATGTCCACCACCAGTACCTGGCCTTCGATGTGCTGGGTATGGGCGACCCCCTGATAGATGAGGCGCGCCTCTTCCTGGCCGCTGATGATCTCGATGGGGTGGTTGAGCACCTTGGCCGCCTCGCTCACGAACTCACGGGCGTTGCTGGCACGGCGCAGGGTATAGGTGCCGGCGATGCGGATCTGATCCGGCTTGATATTGGTCAGCCGCTCGGCAAACAGGGCGAGGCAGTCGAGGCCCCGGGTCATGGCTTCGGCAGACATGCGGCGCTGGCCGTCCATCCCTTCTGCCAGCCGCACCCGTTCTTTTATCCGGTCGACGATCTGCAGTCGTCCCTCGGTGAGGCGGGCGATGACCATGTGAAAGCTGTTCGAGCCCAGATCCACGGCGGCGTACAGGCTATTGTCCATTGTTTGACTCTATGCGTTTGAGGTAGTCGTAAATCGCGACCTGGGAACGGATCTTGCGGCGATTGCCCCGCTTCACGTACTCGTTCTTCTGGTCGGCATCGATGACCCGCGCCTTGCAGGTGTCACTCAGTTGTAGCTCGAGAATGTCGAGGATGCGCTGCTTGAGCCGCTCGTCATAGATGGGGGTGCCCACCTCGATGCGGCCGTCGATGTTGCGGCTCATCCAGTCGGCGCTGGAGATATAGAGCTGGGGATTGCCCTTGTTGTGGAACACCATCACCCGCGGGTGCTCGAGGAAGCGGTCGATGATGCTGATCACCCTGATGTTGTCGCTGAGGCCCGGCACGCCCGGACGCAGGGCACACATGCCGCGGATGATCATCTGGATGGGCACCCCGGCCTGACCGGCGGCATAGAGCCGGTTGATGAGGTCTCTGTCCACCAGGTTGTTGATCTTGAGGGTGATGCCGCTCGGCTGGCCCGCCTTGGCGTTGGCCAGTTCGTTGTCGATGAGCCGGTAGAGCTGGCGGCGGCTGTTGATGGGGGAGACCAGCAGGTGGTTGAACTTGTAGCGCCGATAGGGATATTCGATGTACTCGAACACCCCCTCCACCTCGGCGGTGATGTCCGGGTGGCGGGTCAGCAGGGAGAAGTCGGTATAGATCTTCGCCGTCTTCTCGTTGAAGTTGCCGGTGCCGATGTGGGCGTAGCGCACCGCCTCACCCTGCTCGTGGCGGGTGATGAGGCAGAGCTTGGAGTGGATCTTGAGGCTTGGCACCCCGAACACCACCTTGACGCCGGCATCGGTCAGGATGTTGGCCCAGTCGATGTTGGCCGCTTCGTCGAAGCGGGCGCGCAGCTCCACCACCACGGTCACCTTCTTGCCGTTGTTGGCGGCGTCGATGAGGGAGTGGATGATGCGTGACTTCTTGGCCACCCGGTAGATATTGATGCGAATGGCGCTGACCGCCGGATCGAACGCCGCCTGGCGCACCAGCTCGGTGAAGTGGTGGAACTTGTGGTACGGGTAGTAGAGCAGTATGTCCTGCTTGGTGATGGCGTCGAAGGCATTGACGAAGCCGTCAAAATCGCGGCAATCCAGCGCCGGCAGTTTGGGGTTTTCCAGATAGTCCCGGCCCACGTTGGGGAAGCCGATGAAATCCTTGAAATTGTGATAGCGACCGCCCGGCATGATGGCGTCGTAGGAGCTGATCTGCAGCTTGAGCTTCAAGAAGCTTATCATCGCCGCCGGCATCTCCCGCTCGTAGACGAAGCGCACCGGCATGGCGGTGAGACGCTGCTTCAAGCCATCACTCATCTTGTCCACCAGGCTCAGATCCAGCTGGTCGGAGAGGTCATATTCGGCATCTCGAGTCAGCTTGACCGCGTAGGCGGCTATCTCGTCGTAGTCGAAGAAGCCCTTGAAGATCTCGTCGAGACAGAAGCGGATGACGTTGTCGAGGATGATGATCTGCTTCTTGCGGCGGGTGCCCTCCGGCGGCAGCTGGAAGAAGCGGGGCAGATCGTCGGTCGGTACTTCCACCAGCGCGTACTGGATCACCTGGCCGTTCTTCTTCATCTCGATGGCCAGATAGGTGTACTCGTCTTTCAGAAACTTGACCGGGTTGACCTCTTTGTTGAGCAGGATCGGGATGATGTGGCGCAGCACCTTCTCCTTGAAGAAGACCCTCAGCCACTGCTGGATGGACTCGGAGAGCTGGTACTCGTTGACCAGGAAGATGTTGTGGCGGGCGAGCGCTATCAACAGCTCCTTGTAGGTGTTGTCGAACGCCTCGCCGAGCGCCATTACCTTCTGCTGGATGGCGCGCAGCAGCACCTTGGCCTCGTCGTCGCCGCCGTGCACT
Source organism: Aeromonas sp. Y318-1 (assembly GCF_027706125.1). Classification (NCBI taxonomy): domain Bacteria; kingdom Pseudomonadati; phylum Pseudomonadota; class Gammaproteobacteria; order Aeromonadales; family Aeromonadaceae; genus Aeromonas; species Aeromonas sp. Y318-1. The sequence continues at coordinate 408,199 of NZ_JAPDCM010000002.1, read as the reverse complement.
TCGTTGATCAGGATGCGGCGCTTGACGTCCGACACCCGCACTTTAAAGAACTCGTCCTGGTTGGAGGAGAAGATCCCGAGGAAGCGGACCCGCTCGATGAGCGGGACCGTCTTGTCCATTGCCTCTTGCAACACCCGTTCATTGAATGAGAGCCAACTCAGCTCCTTCTCTTCATACTGCTTGTCGGTGCTCATGTGATGCCTCTGTGGTCAGGTCGCGTCTGCGCGGCAGTTATGGCGTGGAAATATGACAGATTGATGACCATCCGCTCAGTCGATGATGGCCTGATCGATGTCGACCACCAGATCGTCCGACAGCGACTCCAGCGCGCTGATGAGATCCCCCAGTTCGAGTCGGGGCGGCAGCGCCACCAGGGCGTGGGCGTAGAAGAGCGGGGCGCCGGAGTGGGGGGCCGGTTCGCAGCCGGTGGTGAGGTCGGCCACGTTGATGTTGAGCTGACGCAGGATGCTGGCCACCTCGTGGACGATGCCGGCCCGGTCGTTGCCGGTGACACTGACCATCACCTGCCGTTCCGGCTCCTGGCTGAGCTGGCCTTCGGCGAAGCTGACGGTGAGGCCGGGCAGCATCACCAGCGCCTCGCACAGGCTGCGGTAGTGTTCGTCAGGCACGCTCACGTGCAGGATGCCGGCAAATTGTCCCGCCAGCTCGCTCATGGAGCTGGCCAGCCAGTTGCCCTGCTGGTGGGTGATGACGTCCGCCAGACTCTCGACGATACCGGGCTTGTCAGCGCCTATCACGGTCACGACCAATTGCTTTTGCATCCTGCTCTCCTTGGAAAATGGGTACTCGGTAGCATTGTGCCTGCTGTCACAGGCCATATGAAGCCCCGCCCACCGCAAATATGGCGAAAAAGCACCGCCGGGAGGGGGTTGGCGCCATTTCTGCACTGCCTGCGCCCGCTGCACCGTGGTAGAGTGATGCCCCTGTTTTGTATTGTGAACCGGATAGCTCTTGTGAACGGGATGTGCGCGTATGAATAGCCTTGTCGTATCGGGATTGGTGTTGTTGGTGTTGCTGCTGCTGGCGATCTTCTGGAGCAGGGGCAAGAAGGGCAAGGCGCTGCCCTATGATCTGCAGGAGACTCTGTTCAGCCCCGCCGAGCGCTCCTTCCTCGGTGTGCTGGATCTGGCGGTCGGCGACCAGGCCCGGGTCTTTGCCAAGGTACGGGTAGCCGATGTGCTGACGCCGGAGACGGGCATGGGCAAGAGCAAGTGGCAGCAGGCGTTCAACAAGATCAGCGCCAAGCACGTGGACTATCTGCTCTGCCACCCCTCCGACCTCTCCTTCATCTGCGCCATCGAGCTCGATGACAGCTCCCATCGCCACCAGAAGCGCAAGGTGCGCGACAGTTTCCTCAAGGCCGCCTTTGACAGCGCCGGTCTGCCGCTGCTGCAGATCCCGGCAAGCAGCCATTATCAGGTCGAAGAGCTGCGCGAACAGATCCTGCCGCTGCTAAGCGGCCCCCGCCGAGCCCCGGATGAGGATCTGCTGCCAGGTGATCGCCGCGAGCCCACCTTCAGCCCCCTGCAGCTGGATCGGGTCGAGGTGGAAGAGCCTCGTCATGGCGGTCGTGCCCCGGCCGTGGCCCCCATCAAGGCGATCGTATCGCCGCGCAGTGCACCGTTGCCGGCGGCCGAGGCCGAGCTGGTGGAGAATCTGTTTGCCGAGGTGGAAGATGAGGAAGAAGAGTATCCCCATCAGGTGCCGCACTGCCCGCGCTGTGATGCGCCGCTGGTGGAGCGGGAAGCCAAGAAGGGCCCCCATGCCGGCCGGCTGTTCCTGGCGTGCAGCCGCTTCCCTGAATGTCGCTACGCCGCTCCCCATACTCACGCTCGCCATTGATCCCCCCCGCCTGTTTGCGGCCTGCTGCCGGCCGCAAACAGGTGCATCTGCTAGTGTTCCAGCCTCTCTTGCTTACCCGCTACCTGCCCACCGTACCCAAAAAAAGAGGCGACAAAATTTATCTTGTTGCGCCGTTGGGTCGATAAACTTAGGTGAAATGCGACAAATTTTGACAATGCGTCGGAATTTTGGCACTTTGTGCATCCTGCATAAAGTGCGTGGTTTGACCACATAAGCACAATAAAACAATAAGTTACGTCGAGAATAGAGGGATGGATATGATGGCAATGGGAGTGTTGATTGTTGACGCCGATGCGCAGCGGCGCCAACAGTTGGGGACAGTTCTCTCGTTCATGGGGATCCCCTGGCAGGACGTTGCCGAGGGCGATCTGGATGTGGCCATCGAGTCATCCGGCCCGCTGCAGGGGGTGCTGACCGGTTCCCTCAACGGCCGCTCGCTGGGCGAGCTGCTGACCGGATTCCCCCGGGTGCCTTTCCTGTCGCTGGTGGAGGCCGACTTCCCCAACAGCAACTTCATCGGGGTGGCCGAGGCGCCTTTCACCTACGAATCCCTGACCCGCCATCTGCACTTTTGCCAGGCCTTCGTCTCCCTCCATCCTCGTCAGCAGACCCACGACAAGGGGCAGGCTCTGTTGCGGCTGCTGGTGGGCAAGGGCAAGGGGATCCAGGAGGTGCGTCGGCTCATCAGCCAGGTGGCCGAGACCGATGCCAATGTGCTGATCCTCGGTGAATCGGGTACCGGCAAGGAGGTGGTGGCCCGCGCCATCCATGAGCTGTCCGGCCGAAGCCAGGGCCCCTTCGTGCCCATCAACTGCGGCGCCATTCCGGCTGAGCTGCTGGAAAGCGAACTGTTCGGCCACGAGAAGGGGGCCTTCACCGGCGCCATCGCCGCCCGGCGCGGCCGCTTCGAGCTGGCACAGGGGGGCACCCTGTTTCTCGACGAGATCGGCGACATGCCGCTGCCGATGCAGGTCAAGCTGCTGCGGGTGCTGCAGGAGCGGTTGTTTGATCGGGTTGGCGGCGGCAAGCCCATCCAGGCGGATGTGCGCATCATCGCGGCCACCCACCGGGATCTGGAAGCGATGATCCGTACCCAGGGTTTTCGCGAAGATCTCTACTATCGCCTCAACGTCTTCCCCATCGAGACCCCGCCGCTACGGGAGCGGGCCGACGACATCCCGCTGTTGCTGCAGGAGTTGCTCAATCGCCATGCCGAGCTGCATCAGGGGATGATCCGCCTGACCCAGCGCGCCATGGAATCCCTGATGCAGTACCCCTGGCCAGGCAACGTGCGCGAGCTCTCCAACCTGCTGGAGCGGTTGCTCATCCTCTACCCGCAGCAGATCGTCGATGTGGCTGACTTGCCGAGCCGCTATCGGTTGCTGCCGTGCGAGCCGCGGGACGAGCGGCTGACCGAGATGGACGAGCGCGATGCACTGGCCGCCGTGTTCCAGGATCCGCCCGAGCTGGATCTGCCTGCTAGCCACGCCCGCGCCATGCAACTGCCGGAGGAGGGGGTCAACCTCAAGGAGATGCTGGCCGACCTGGAGGTGGAGCTGATCCGCCAGGCGCTGGAGTCCCAGGACGGGGTGGTGGCCCGCGCCGCCGACCTGCTTGGCATGCGCCGCACCACCCTGGTGGAGAAGATGAAAAAATACGGGATGAGCAAGGAAGCATAAGGGTCAAAGCCTTGACGCCTAGCTTCAAGGCTTTGATTTTATATGTGAATTTTAGTGGCATGGAAATTGAATAAGCTGATTCAGTCGCCAGTTTGAGGTCAGCTTTATGACAGCCCAGCCGCAGGATACCCCGCTCCAGTCTCACGAGGTGAGCCAGCTTTACGCCATCTTCACGGCGCTGCCCACCGGTGTCTTGCTGCTCGACGGCGAGGGCCGGATCACCCGCGCCAACCCGGCCGCCAAGGCGCTGCTGGGGGAGCCGCTGGAAGGTCAGGCCTGGCGCCAGATCATCGACCGCTGTTTCCAGCCCCGCGAGGATGATGGCCACGAAATTTCTCTGCGCGATGGGCGCCGGGTTCAGCTGTCGACCCAGCCGCTGCCGGATCAGCCGGGCCAGCTGGTGTTCATCAACGATCTGACCGAAACTCGCCAGCTGCAAGACCGTATCAACCACATGAAGCGGTTGTCCGCCCTTGGCAACATGGCCGCCTCGCTGGCCCACCAGATCCGCACGCCGCTCTCCGCCGCCATGCTCTATGCCGCCAACCTGGCCAACCGCACCCTCAAACCGGAATCCCGCAGCCAGTTCCAGCAAAAGCTGATGGCGCGCCTGCAGGATCTCGAGAAACAGATCAGCGACATCCTGCTGTTTGCCCGCAACGGCGACAACCAGGTGGTGACCCCGACGTCGGTGCAGGGGTTGCTGGCCGAGGTGCAGGCCGGCGCCGAGGCATTTTGCAGCCAGCAGGGCTGTGAGCTGCACATGGAGGCACCGGAGCCCGATCTCTGCTTGCTGGCCAACAGCAGCGCGCTGGCGGGGGCGGTCAACAACCTCATCGCCAATGCCCAGCAGGCCGGCGCCACCTCGCTTCTGGTGAGCGCGGTGCGCAGCGGCGCCCGGGTGGAGCTGCGCATTCTCGACAACGGCAAGGGGATGCCCGCTCACCTGCTGAGCCAGATTTTCGAACCCTTCTTCACCACCCGCTCCCAGGGCACCGGCCTTGGGCTGGCGGTGGTGCAATCCGTGGTCCGTGCCCATCAGGGCGAGGTCAGCGTGGCCTCGGTACCCGGCGAGGGAACCTGTTTTACCCTGTCGTTCCCCCTGCACCAGCAAGCGGTGCAGCTGGGGGGTGTAGCATGAGCGTCAGGCTCGTGGAAATGAATATTGCAGCGGCCAGGTTGGCTGTGGTGGGAGGTGTAGCATGACTCAGGCCCGGATCCTGGTAGTGGAAGATGACAATGGCCTGCGCGAAGCGCTGGTGGATACCCTGTTGCTCGGCGGCTATGAGTGCCGCGAAGTGGACAGCGGCGAGCGGGCTCTGCTGGCCCTGTCGCGCCAGAGTTTCGACATGGTGATCTCGGATATCCAGATGGGAGGCATGGATGGCCTGACCCTGCTGGCCAACATTCGTCAGCAATATCCCCAGGTGCCGGTGCTGTTGATGACTGCCTACGCCAACATCGACGGTGCGGTGCGCGCCATGCGCGAAGGCGCCATCGATTACCTGGCCAAGCCCTTCTCGCCCGAGGTGCTGCTCAACCAGGTCAGCCGCTATGTGCCGGCCCAGAAGGTGGAGAAACGGGCCGTGGTCTATGGCGATCCCAAGACCGCCGAGCTGTTCCAGCTGGCGACCCGGGTGGCCAGAAGCGAGGCCACCGTGATGGTGACCGGTCCGAGCGGGACGGGCAAAGAGGTGCTGGCCCGCTACATCCACGACAACTCCAGCCGCGCCGAGCAGACCTTCGTCGCCATCAACTGCGCCGCCATTCCGGAAAACATGCTGGAGGCGACGCTGTTCGGCTACGAGAAGGGGGCCTTTACCGGCGCGGTACAGGGCTGCCCCGGCAAGTTCGAGCAGGCGCAGGGGGGGACTCTGCTGCTCGACGAGATCACCGAGATGGATCTGGGGCTGCAGGCCAAGCTGCTGCGGGTATTGCAGGAGAAAGAGGTGGAGCGGCTCGGCAGCCGCAAGATGATCCCGCTCGACGTGCGGGTCATCGCCACCAGCAACCGGGATTTGAAGAAAGCGGTGCAGGACGGCCTGTTTCGCGAGGATCTCTACTACCGGCTCAATGTCTTCCCGCTGCGCTGGACAGCGCTGTGGGAGCGTCCCGGTGACATACTGCCGCTGGCGGAGCACCTGCTGGCGCTGCATGCCGCTCAGCAGGGACTGCCGACGCCGCAGCTCACAGAACCCGCTCGCGAGCGGCTGCTGGCTCACCCTTGGCCTGGCAATGTGCGCGAGCTCGACAATGTGGTGCAGCGCGCCCTTATTCTGAGCCCCGACGGCCTCATCGGCTGCGAGCACCTGATCCTGGAAGAGGTGGAGGAAGAAGAGATCCGCCTTGTCGGCAGTGAGCGCAGCAGCGGCAGCGAACACCTAGGCAGCGAGCTCAAGCAGCAGGAGCACCAGATCATTCTCGACACCTTGCAGGATTGCAACGGCAGCCGCAAGGCGGTGGCCGATCGGCTCGGCATCAGCCCACGCACCCTGCGCTACAAGCTGGCCCAGATGCGCGAGGCGGGGATCGACCTGCCGGCCTGATACCACTCGGGCCCGGCCATGGGCCACAGTGCGGGAGGCATCATGGTCTTGGCGGCCGGCCTCGATTATCATGGGGCCTCGGCGTTATGAGCCCGATTCCTGTCTGCATCGCAGCACAGGGGTCGGCGCCTTTATAAGGGACCCCTATGATCTCTCATCGAAAACTCGAAACCGTACTCAACCATCTGCTCGAACCGCATGCCATCAAGGATTACTGCCCCAATGGCCTGCAGGTGGAGGGGCGTGAGCGCATTCGCAAGGTGGTGACCGGCGTCACCGCCAGCCAGGCCCTGATCGATGCGGCTGTGGCCGCCGATGCTGACGCCATCCTGGTTCATCACGGTTACTTCTGGAGCGGTGAGCCAGCCCAGATCACCGGCATGAAACAGCGCCGCATCAAGACCCTCTTGACCCACGACATCAACCTGTTTGCCTACCACCTGCCGCTGGACGTGCACCCTGAGGTGGGCAACAACGCCCAGCTCGCCAAGCTGCTCGACATCAAGGTGCGTCGTGGCCTCGAGCCCTGGAACAGCAAGAGCGTCGCCATGGTGGGCAAGCTGGAAGAGCTCATGAGCGGCAGCGATTTTGCCAAGCTGATTGCCGAGCGGCTCGGCCGTGAACCGCTCCATTGCGGCGACAGTGGCCCCGAGCTTATCCGCTCGGTGGCCTGGTGTACCGGCGGCGGCCAGAGCTACATCAATCTGGCGGCGGAGCAGGGCATCGATGCCTTCATCTCCGGTGAAGCCTCCGAGCAGACCATCCACACCGCCCGCGAGATGGGGATGCACTTCTACGCCGCCGGTCACCACGCCACCGAGCGTTACGGCGTCAAGGCGCTGGGGGAGTGGCTGGCGACGGTGCACGGGCTGGATGTCACCTTTATCGATATCGACAATCCGGTGTAGGTTCGATTAGCCGCATAGCGGGGTCATCGGACGTGGCCGCAGGGCTGGTAGATAGAAATAACAAGGGAGGCCTGGGCCTCCCTTGTTGCATTTTATTACTGCGGTTAGCGGTTACTCGCTGGCATAGCCTGCCGGGCCAAGCTGCATGCCATCGAGCAAGGCAGACCCTGCTCGCATCTGCAAGCGCCCTTCACAGAACCACTGCACCACCAGCGGGTAGATGCTGTGCTCCTGCACCTGTACCCGGGCCGCCACCTCGCCGGCATCATCCCCTTCGAAGATGGGGACGCGCGCCTGCAGGATCACCGGGCCGCCGTCGAGCTCTTCGGTGACGAAGTGGACGCTGGCGCCATGCTCGTCGTCGCCGGCGTCGATGGCGCGCTGGTGGGTGTGCAGCCCCTGATATTTGGGCAGCAGGGAGGGGTGGATATTGATCATCCGTCCGGCGAAGTGGCGTACCAGGTCAGCACTCAGGATCCGCATAAACCCGGCCAGTACCACCAGATCGGGCTGATAGTCCGCCATCTGCGCCAACAGAGCCGCGTCATACTCCTCCCGGCTGGCAAACTGCTGCTGGGCGAGGATGGCGGCGGCCACCCCCGCCTCTTTGGCACGCACCAGACCATAGGCATCGGCCTTGTTGCTGATGACGCCGACCACCTCACCGGCAATCTTGCCGCCAGCACAGCCGTCAAGGATGGTCTGCAGGTTGCTGCCGTTGCCGGAGATCAGCACCAGGATGCGTTTCATGGGGGTGGTCATTTGGCTGTTGATCCGGTCATTCATTGAATGATGACCTGCTCCTCACCATCGGCCGCCTTGGCGATATGGCCGATATGCCAGGCGTTCTCGCCTTCGGCCTTGAGCAGGGTCAGCGCTTTTTCCAGCTGATCCGCCGGCAGGGCGATGATCATGCCGACACCGCAGTTGAAGGTGCGGTACATCTCGTGGCGGGTGACGTTGCCAGCCTGCTGCAGCCAGCTGAACACTGCCGGCCACTGCCAGCTCTGCTCGTCGATCACCGCCTTGGTGTTGGCGGGCAGCACGCGCGGGATGTTCTCCCAGAAGCCGCCACCTGTGATGTGGGACAGGGCGTGGATCTCGCACTCCTTGATGAGCTTGAGCACGGGTTTCACGTAGATGCGGGTCGGCTCCAGCAGGGCGTTGGCCAGGGTGGTATCACCCAGCGGCTGCTGCACGTCGGCCTTGGAGACTTCCAGGATCTTGCGCACCAGCGAGAAACCGTTGGAGTGGGGGCCGCTGGCGGCCAGGGCGATCAGGGCATCTCCTTCGCCGACCTTGCTGCCGTCGATGATCTCGCTCTTTTCCACCACACCGACGCAGAAACCGGCGATGTCGTAGTCTTCCCCTTCATACATACCCGGCATCTCGGCGGTCTCGCCGCCCACCAAGGAGCAGCCGGACTGCTCGCAGCCGGCACCGATGCCGGTGACCACGGCCGCGGCAGTGTCGACGTCCAGTTTGCCGGTGGCATAGTAGTCAAGGAAGAAGAGGGGCTCGGCGCCTTGCACGATCAGGTCATTGACGCACATGGCCACCAGATCGATGCCGACGGTGTCGTGCTTCTTCAGGTCGATGGCGAGGCGCAGCTTGGTGCCCACCCCGTCGGTGCCGGAGACCAGCACCGGCTCCTTGTAGCCCGCAGGGATTTGACACAAGGCCCCAAAGCCGCCAAGACCACCAAGGACTTCAGGACGACGAGTGCGCTTTGACACGCCCTTGATACGTTCAACCAGTGCATTGCCGGCATCGATATCCACGCCAGCATCCTTGTAGCTCAGTGAGGTTTTGTCAGTCACGCGTATTCCCCGTCATATAAAGAAGTGGAGGGTAAAATTCGGGGCGTATTCTAACAGTGGCGGTGAAAAACCAGAAAGGAAATCGTTTGCGCGTTTTTGCGCGGAAATGCTCTACAAGCGGCGGCTTTTGTTGTATGATTCCGCGATTTTTTTGCGGCAGTTAGAGGAGATAATAATGAAAGTCGTTGAAGTCAAACACCCCCTGGTCAAGCACAAGATCGGTCTGATGCGTGAAGGCGATATCAGCACCAAGCGTTTCCGTGAACTGGCCAAGGAAGTGGGCAGTTTGTTGACCTACGAAGCGACCTCTGACTTCGAAACCGAGAAGGTTACCATCGATGGCTGGAATGGGCCAGTGGAAGTTGACCAGATCAAGGGCAAGAAGGTCACCGTCGTGCCCATCCTGCGTGCCGGTCTGGGCATGATGGATGGCGTGCTGGAGCACATGCCGAGCGCCCGCGTCAGCGTGGTCGGCATCTACCGCGACGAAGAGACCCTGCAGCCGGTTCCCTACTTCGAGAAGATCGTCAGCAACATCGAAGAGCGTCTGGCGCTGGTCATCGACCCCATGCTGGCCACCGGCGGCTCCATGATCGCCACCATCGACCTGCTCAAGAAGAAGGGCTGCCAGTCCATCAAGGTGCTGGTGCTGGTTGCCGCGCCGGAAGGCATCAAGGCGCTGGAAGCCGCTCACCCGGACGTGGAGCTGTTTTGCGCCTCCATCGACCAGGGCCTGAACGAGAAGGGCTACATTGTCCCGGGTCTGGGCGACGCCGGCGACAAGATCTTCGGCACCAAGTAAGCCTCGATCGCCTCATCGCGTGCCAGCAGGCGCGCAAACGGAGCCGGCACCCCGCCGGCTCCGCTGTTTCTCCCGCCCCGGCTTGCTGCCATGCGCGCCTTGCCGCTACCATAAGCACCATCTCCCATTTCGAGACTCCTCTCATGCTCAAACGTGTTGTGACCGCCCTCTGCTGCGGCTTGTCATTCATGGTGTCGGCCGCCCAGGTGACCGATCTCTATCAGGGCAAGGCGCCCACCAGCGGCGACATGGCTGCGGCCCAGTCCCAGGCCCTGGGCGAGGTGCTGATCAAGGTGACCGGCAAGCGCGACATCCTGACCCAGCCGGCGGTGGTCAAGGCGCTGGCGGCCCCCGGCGAGTTCGTGCAGCACTACGGTTATCAGGACGTGGGGCCGGTGAAGTTTCTCAAGGCCGATTTCGATGTGGCCAAGGTCAATGCCCTGGTGGCCGAGAGCAAGTTCGCCCTGCTGGGCCCGGCTCGGCCGCAGGTCGCCATCTGGCTGGTGATCAATGAAGGGGAGCGACGCATTCTGCCGGATCAGTCCAGCGATGGCTGGGCTGCCGCCCTGCGTACCCAGGCCCAGGCCATGGGGCTGCCGGTCAGCATTCCGCTGATGGACTTGGACGACAACATGGCGGTCAACGCCACCGACGTCTGGGGCCGCTTCGCCGATCCCATCCTCAAGGCGAGCCAGCGTTATGGCGCCGAGATGGTGGTGCTGGGCAAGCTGACGCCGGAGGGGGAGAAGTGGAGCATCGACTGGGGTCTCTACGGCCCCAAAGCGGGCGGTGAGCTGAGCGAACTGACCAAGGGCGAGGGCTCCGGCACCCAGGCCGAGGTGGCGCAGACGTTCGCCGATGCCTTGGCAGGCTGGCTGGTACAGAACTACGGGGCGCGCATCTCGGGGGTTGCCTCCAGCCAGACACTGGTGGTGGAGGGGTTGTCCGGCATCGACGGCATGATCACGGTGCAGAAGATGCTGCAGGGGATGGCCAGCGTCACCAAGGTGGAAATTGGCAAACTGGAGGGGGACAAGGTGACCTTCAACCTGAGCCTGCAAGGGGACAAGGCAGAGCTCATCCGCGGGCTGCAGCTGGAGAGCCGGTTGCGCCAGCTGGCGGATACCCCCGAGGGGCTGAGCTATCAATGGTCGCAGCCCTGATCCTGGCAAGGATCCTGCTTGGCTGGCCGAGCACAACCAGCGTGGGCCCAGAGTGCGGTTTTTCAAGCAGGCCAAGGAGTAGCCGCTTTCGTTAGCAATGGTCGCAGCCTGGATCCTTTATGAGGATCCACACCGCCCGGCATCGTCCGGGCGGTTCTCTATCCGCCTTCGCGATGATACACTTGCCCGCAAATGTCACAGTCAAAGCCCAACGAGTGAAGCAACCGGCCCAACTGTCTTTAGCCGTACAACTACCGGATGATGAAACCTTCGTCAGTTTTTATCCCGGCAACAATGCTCATCTGATCACCGCCCTCAAAAATGCGGCCATTGGTCAGGGCTCACCTTTCCTCTATTTCTGGGGGGCTAAGGGATCGGGCCGCTCCCACCTGCTGCACGCCACCTGCGCCGAGGTCAATGCCCGCGACGCCGCAGCCGCTTATCTCTCCCTCGATCAGTTCGAACAGCTCGACCCCAGCATGCTCGACGCCCTCGAAAGCCTGCCGCTGGTCTGCCTCGACAGCCTGGAGGCGATCGCCGGCAATGCGCTGTGGGAGCGGGCCCTGTTCGATTTTTACAACCGCTGGCAGGAGAAGGGTGAGGGTACCCTGGTGGTGACCGGCTGCAGTGCGCCGCGCAAACTGGGACTGCAACTGCCGGATCTCGCCTCACGGCTGGACTGGGGAGTGAGCTTTCATCTCGACGAGCTGGACGATGAAGGCAAGCTCAGTGCCCTGCAGCTGCGTGCCGAGCTGCGGGGCTTCAAACTGCCCATCGACGTGGGCCGCTTCCTGCTAAACCGTCTCTCGCGCGACATGCGCACTCTGCTCACCACTCTCAATCAGCTCGACAACGCCTCCTTTCGTGCCAAGCGCAAGCTGACCATTCCCTTTGTCAAAGAGATCCTCGAGCTCTGAGAACCTGGCCACGTTCTTACTGCGAGGCCGTGAGCAAGGCTCATGTGCTGCTCGGAATCCTCATGTATCCATATACACTCCGGTTCCTGCGCCGCTCTTCACCTTGCTGACGACCTCTCGTCACAGACCGTGAACAGGTTCTATCGCTTTGTTCCTTCTCCCTTCGGGAGAAGGGTCTTTCAAAAAAGAAACCCCGGCCAGTGGCCGGGGTTTTGCTATCTCAAGGACTCTCTCAACGAGTTCTGCCTATCAGTGGAACTGATCTTCTTCGGTGGAGCCGGTCAGCGCGGTCACCGAGGATTGGCCGCCCTGAATGACGGTGGTTACCTTGTCGAAGTAACCGGTCCCCACTTCCTGTTGGTGTGCCACGAAGGTGTAACCCCGCTCGGCAGCGGCGAATTCAGGCTGCTGCACCATCTCGACATAGTGCTTCATCCCTTCGCCACGGGCGTACTGGTAGGCCAGCTCGTACATGTGGAACCACATGTTGTGGATACCCGCCAGGGTGATGAACTGGTACTTGTAGCCCATGTCGGACAGCTCCTGCTGGAAGCGGGCGATGGTGGCATCGTCCAGGTTCTTCTTCCAGTTGAAGCTCGGCGAGCAGTTGTAGGCCAGGATCTTGTCCGGGTACTGGGCCTTGATGGCTTCGGCAAACTTGCGCGCCTCGTCCAGATCCGGCTTGGCGGTTTCGCACCACACCATGTCGGCGTAAGGGGCATAGGCCAGACCACGGGAGATGGCTTGCTCGATACCGGCCTGCACCTTGTAGAAGCCTTCTGAGGTGCGCTCACCGGTCAGGAAGCCAGCATCGTACGGATCGGCATCCGTGGTCAGCAGGTCGGCGGCGTTGGCGTCGGTACGGGCGATCACCAGGGTGGTGGTGCCGCAGACGTCGGCTGCCAGACGGGCCGCGATCAACTTCTGCACCGCTTCCTGGCTCGGCACCAGCACCTTGCCGCCCATGTGGCCGCACTTCTTGACGGAGGCGAGCTGATCTTCGAAGTGCACGCCGGCGGCGCCCGCTTCAATCATCCCCTTCATCAGTTCGAAGGCGTTCAGCACGCCGCCGAAACCGGCTTCGGCATCCGCCACGATAGGCAGGAAGTAGTCGATGAAGCCCTTGTCCTGCGGGCCCACCTTGTTGGCCCACTGGATCTGGTCGGCACGGGCGAAGGAGTTGTTGATGCGCTCCACCACCGACGGCACCGAGTTGGCCGGATAGAGGGACTGATCCGGGTACATGGTGGAGGAGAGGTTGTTGTCCGCCGCCACCTGCCAGCCGGAGAGGTAAATTGCCTCGATGCCCGCCTTGGCCTGTTGCACCGCCTGACCGCCGGTCAGGGCGCCGAGGCAGTTTACATAGCCTTTCTTGGCGCCGCCGTGGATCAGTTCCCACAGCTTGTCGGCACCGCGCTGGGCCAGGGTGTGCACCGGTTGCAGGCTGCCACGCAGGTTTACCACGTCTTCGGCGCTGTAGCCGCGCTTGATCCCTTTCCAGCGGGGGTTTTCCGCCCAGTCTTTCTCGATAGCCTGGATCTGTTGCTCACGGGTCAGTGCCATATCAGTTCCCTCTTTCATTGATTTCACGTTTCCATTGACTTGTTATTGGCGAGCCCCGCTGGGGAGGCCCGTAGTTCAGAGCCGCTCGTAACCGGGCAGCGTCAGAAAATCGATCAGAGTATCGGCGCAGGTGATCTGTTCCATCAGCTCGCTCGCCTCGGCGAAGCGACCAGCCTGCCAACGCTCGGCCCCCACTTCGGCTTTGACCACCTCCTGCTCCTCGGCCAGCATCTGGCGGAACAGATCTTTGGTCACCACCTTGCCATTCGACAGGCTCTTGCCGTGGCGGATCCACTGCCAGATGGAGGTGCGGGAGATCTCGGCGGTGGCGGCGTCTTCCATCAGACCGTAGATGGGCACGCAGCCGTTGCCGTTGATCCAGGCTTCCAGGTATTGCAGTGCCACCCGGATGTTGGTGCGCATGCCCGCCTCGGTGCGCTCGCCCTCGCAGGGGGCCAGCAGCTCGGCGGCCGTGATGGGAGCATCCTGCTCGCGCAGCACGCCGGTCTGGTTGCTGGCACCAGCCGGAATGGCGGCGTTGAACACCGCCATGGCGGTATCGGCGAGACCGGGGTGGGCCACCCAGGTACCGTCGTGGCCGTTGTTGGCTTCACGCTCTTTATCCGCCTTCACCTTGGCAAATACCTGTTCATTCACGGCAGGATCTTTCGCCGGGATAAAGGCCGCCATGCCACCCATCGCCAGCGCGCCGCGCTTGTGGCAGGTCTTGATCAGCAGCCGCGAATAGGCGGACAGGAACGGTTTGTCCATGGTCACGACCTGGCGGTCCGGCAGGACGCGATCAGGGTGATTCTTCAAGGTCTTGATGTAGCTGAAGATGTAATCCCAGCGGCCGCAGTTGAGGGCGACGATGTGATCCTTCATCTGATAGAGCAGCTCGTCCATCTCGAACACCGCTGGCAGGGTTTCGATGAGCACGGTGGCCTTGATGGTGCCGCGGGGCAGGCCGAATTTGTCCTCGGTCCAGGCGAACACTTCGCTCCACCAGCGCCCTTCCAGATGGCTCTGCAGCTTGGGCACGTAGAAATAGGGGCCGGAGCCCTTGGCCAGCAGCGCCTGATAGTTGTGCAGGAAATAGAGAGCGAAGTCGAACAGGCCGCCGGGAATGGGAGCCCCATCGAAGGTGACATGTTTTTCTGGCAGATGCAGACCGCGCACCCGGCAGATGAGCACGGCCGGATCGGCGTTCAGGGTATAAGCCTTCCCTTCCGGGCTGGTGTAGGAGACGGTGCCGTTGACCGCATCGCGCAGGTTGATCTGACCCTCGATCACCTTGTTCCAGGCGGGAGCCAGTGAATCCTCGAAGTCCGCCATGAATACCTTGACGTTGGCGTTGAGGGCGTTGATCACCATCTTGCGCTCGACCGGGCCGGTGATCTCCACACGGCGATCTTGCAGGTCGGCTGGAATGCCGCGCACTGTCCAGTCTCCGGCGCGGATGTGGGCGGTTTCAGGCAGAAAATCGGGCAGCTCGCCGCCGTCGATGCGGGCCTGGCGCGCCACACGTTGTTTCAACAATTCGTCCCGTTGGGGAGCAAAGCGTTCCACCAGTTCGGATACCAGGGCCACCGCATCCGGCGTCAGAATTTGCGCGTAATCGGGATGCGTCTCGCCCTGGATGCGCAGACGAGCGCTGCAGTGGGTCTGGGCCGGTGCCGACATAGGGTTCACTCCTTTGAGAATTACATTTTGAACTAATTAACTACGACTAAAGTCGATCCCTGTTTTTTCAAACTTCCCGTAACAACGGGGTAACACGATTCATAAGGTGCGAAATATTGCTCTATTCGTCAACAGATTTTTTAAAACGCACGTTTTGGCCATGATGTTAAGTTGATGTTTATAAAGAACTTATGTGATTAGCGTAAAAACTCTATGCAGATGGTTATGCTCTTGTTTTTCATCCCCTGCCGGTGGCGGATGGTGAGGGGGAGCATGGACGCAGTCATGTAAGTTATTACGTAATAAAATTACAAATGCAAAAACAAATCCCGACCTAACTCCAAGCTTCTAAAAAACACACGTATGAAATGAAAGATGTAAACCCAGCAGGCATATAACTCCTGCTGACATTAAGGAGAGAACGTTTGTTTAAAACAATCCAGGCTAAAAGGGGTCGAATGGGATCTGGTCGGCAGAGGATGAGAAAGTGAGGCGCAATAACGTAGGTTTGTATCACTTGGGTGGATGAGGCACCTGGGGGCGGGGAGGGGATGTGGTAGTTGATATGACTACTATTGTTTAGTTATGCAGCATTTTGTTGTTATTTGTGTCAGCGGGCCATCCTGGCCCTCAAAGGAGGTAAAACGGGGCGCCATTTCCAGTGCCACTGCCATTTTCTCCCGGTAGTTCAAAAGCGACATGTCTGCGCCGTCGGCTCAGTAATCATCGTCCGGGGCCGCCAGATCGACGACATCGAGCCGCACCACCGGGCCGTGTTCGGTGGCATACTGATTGGTTGCCGACTCGGTAGCCGGTTGGGGCTGGGGGGCGTACTCGGGCTGTATGTCAACTGCTTTGGTCATGGGTGCTTGCCTCATTGATTGCAAGCCGGTCGGTGACTCCATCACCCGCGCTCCCACCTCCCTGTTTGAACTGCCGGCGGAAAAGTTGCGTATCCTAGCGGGACTCTTGAAAGGTTTCAAGCGGTTCTGAATGAAATTTGTACCACAACTGTGTGGTGACTCTGCGACAGGTTCACCCTGGAAGAGCATTTAGACGGTCTGCTGATGTGCTACGACAGTTGCGGCAGGAATATTAAAGCAGGCAAAAAAATAGCCCAGTCGCGAGACTGGGCTATTTTCGGGGAAATTGGTCGGTGTGAGAGGATTCGAACCTCCGACCCTCTACACCCCATGCAGATGCGCTACCTGGCTGCGCTACACACCGACGAGGTCAGTTCGAGCTGACGGAGGGAAGTCTAATGATCTGAGCAAATGGGTGCAACTCCTTTTTTATCAGAGAGATGCTGACTGCTTCTTTATTGTGCAGGCAAGATGCGACTTGGGGCTGTGGCGCAGATTTGGCATAATCGCCGCCCCGTATTGCCGGGGATCCCGCCATCATGCTGCTTGGTGGCATTACCCGGTTGCGGCCAATGGTCGGCAGGCAATCAAGCTGCAAGTGCATCGCCGGCAACCCGTCACAGAGAGGAACCAGGGTGTGAAACCATCAGACGTCACAGAATCAGTGAGCCAGCGCGAGCAGGATGAACGCTGGATGCGCCACGCCATGGCGCTGGCTGCCAGGGCCGAGGGGATAGGCGAGATCCCGGTCGGTGCCGTGCTGGTGCTGGGGGACGAGGTGGTCGGTGAGGGGTGGAACCGCTCCATCAGCGAGCACGATGCCTGTGCCCATGCCGAAGTGATGGCGATCCGGGCCGCTGGCGTTCGGCTGCAAAACTACCGTCTGCTCGATACCACCCTCTATGTCACCTTGGAGCCTTGCTGCATGTGCGCCGGTGCCCTCATCCACAGCCGGGTCAAACGGGTGGTCTATGGCGCCCGTGACCTCAAGACCGGCGCGGCGGGCTCGGTGTTCGAGATATTGCAGGACCCGCGCCATAACCACGGGGTCGAACTGACTGGCGGTGTGCTGGCCGATGCCTGCTCGGCCCAGTTGTCGGACTTCTTTCGGCGGCGGCGCGCCGAGAAAAAGGCAGCCAGATTGGCACTGCAACAAAGCGGCGCCCCCGCCGACTGAGAACGGCGAAGTCGGCGGGGCCGCCTTCGCGTTTTATATTTTCCTTTATCTTCTTGTAAAACAGATGGTTGGCAATGCTGTCTGCCAGCGGATCCTGGTCTGAATGCCCCTTCAAAATAACCTCTTCCCAGAGGGCCTTGATGTAACAAAACTGTCATGCAACCGCCATATAATGCCGCCAAGCCTAGCTCACATTGAGGTTTTGCATGTCATCGGAATCGATAAACTTAGGTATGGCGGGCAGCAGAAAGCGCCGTATCAAGGATAAGTTGGCCAAGTACGGGGTCACCACGGGTGGTGCTCTGGTGCTGGTTGCCCTGTTGCTCATTTTCTTCTACCTGCTCTATGTGGTGAAACCCATCTTCAATGGCGCCACGATGGAGCCGACCGCGTCATTTACCTTGCCCGTGGCGGGCAAAACCGCCTGGCTCGGGGTGGAAGAGCAGAACGAGATTGGCTATCGCTTCAGCGACAAAGGCCAGGTCAACTTCTTCGCCGTCCAAGGGGATGGCAAGGTCAAGGTGGGCCAGGTGCTGGGTCAGGCGCAGGTGAAGGGTGACATCACCGCCGTCGCCCCGCCCGCGCCAGGCCAGAAGCTCATCGCCTATGGTTTTGCCGATGGCAAGGCCCAGGTGGTGCAGCCCTATTTCAAGGTCTCCTATCCCAACGACGTGCGGGTCATCGAGCCCAGCCTGCAGTCCCCCTTCGGCGAAGAGCCGGTAGTGGTGGACCCCCAGGGCAAGGCGCTGACGCTGATGGTGTTTGAAGCCACCAAGGACAAGATGGCCACCGCCGCCGTGACCGCCGATGGTCGTGGCGTGATGGCGGTGATGAGCGGCGAGGAGAACTTCCTCTCCGGTGACATCGAGTGGAGCGCCCAGAACTACAGCATCCCGTCCCTGCCGCGTCATGTGGATCAGATGCTGCTGACCCCCAACCTGCGCATTCTGTTCGTGCGCGAAGGCAACCGCCTCTCCGTCTACGACATTCACAACCTCAATGACATCTCCCTGCGCGATGTCATGGAGATCAATGCCCCCAACGCCAACGTGACCCGGGTCGAGCTGCTCTCCGGCGCCTCCTCCCTGCTGGTAGGCAACGACAACGGCGTCATCTCCCAGTGGTTCGAAGTGGCCCGGGATGGCAAGCGCCAGTTCACCCAGATCCGTGACTTCAAGGGCGATGGTGCCGTGGCGCAGCTGACTCCGGAACACTTTCGCAAGGGTTTCATCAGTGCTGACAAAGAGGGCACTGTCAGCTTCTTCCACGCCACCGGCGAGACCAAGCTGCTGAGTGAGAAGGTGGAGGGCGGCGCCCTGTCGGCCCTGGCCATCTCCCCCCGTCACAACGTGCTGCTGATGCAGCAGGGCGAGGCCTTCAAGCTGTTCGCAGTGGAGAATGAACACCCCGAGGTGACCTGGTCGGCCCTCTGGCAACAGGTGTGGTATGAAGGCTATCCCGAGCCCCAGTACGTGTGGCAGTCGACCTCCGCCAGCAACGACTTCGAAGCCAAGCTGAGCCTGGTGCCGCTGGTGTTCGGCACCTTGAAAGCCTCCTTCTATGCCATGGTGTTTGCGGTGCCGCTCGGCGTCGCCGGTGCCATCTACACCGCCTACTTCATGTCGGCGGGGCTGCGCAAATACGTCAAGCCGACCGTCGAGATCATGGCGGCGCTGCCGACCGTTATCCTCGGCTTCCTGGCCGGTCTGTGGCTGGCCCCCATCATCGAGGGGGCGCTGCCCGGCGTGGTGCTGCTGCTGATCTTGCTGCCGATGGGGATGCTGCTGACCGCCTTGATCTGGAACTACCTGCCGGAGCGCGGCAAATCCTGGTTGCCGGAAGGGTGGCACGCCATCTTGCTGATCCCGGTGCTGCTGCTGATTGGCTGGGGCGCCTTCGCGGTGAGCCCGCTCATCGAGAACGCCTTCATGCACGGGGATTCGCGCATCTGGCTGACTCACGAAATGGGCATCAAGTTCGACCAGCGCAACTCGCTGGTGGTGGGCATCGCCATGGGCTTCGCGGTCATTCCGACCATCTTCTCCATCGCCGAAGACGCGGTCTTCTCGGTGCCCAAGCACCTCACCCAGGGCTCGCTGGCGCTGGGGGCGACCCCCTGGCAGACCCTGAGCCGGGTGGTGATCCTCACCGCGAGCCCGGGCATCTTCTCGGCGGTGATGATGGGCCTTGGCCGCGCGGTGGGCGAGACCATGATAGTGCTGATGGCCACCGGCAACACGCCCATCATGGACTTCTCCATGTTCCAGGGGCTGCGTACCCTGGCCGCCAACATCGCGGTGGAGATGCCGGAATCGGAAGTGGGCAGCTCGCACTATCGGGTGCTGTTCCTCGCTGCCTTCGTGCTGTTCGTGTTCACCTTCTTGTTCAATACCCTGGCCGAGTTCATCCGTCAGCGGTTGCGTGAAAAATACAGCTCTCTGTAATGGGCTGCTCTGAAAGGACCGAGGAATCGACAATGGGTAAGTGGTTTAAATCGGGGGCCCCCTGGATCTGGATGACCGGCGGCGCCGTCAGCCTGAGTCTGGTAGCGGTACTGGGTCTGCTGCTGCTGATCGGCTGGCGTGGGCTGGTCTACTTCTGGCCCCATCCCATCTATGAGTGGCAACTGGAAGACGCCCAGGGCAACAAGAGCGTGCTGATCGGCGAAATCAACGACCGCGAGCTGGTGCCGGTAGAGCGGCTGCGGGCCGCCGGCCTGCCGCTGGCAGGGGAAGAGCGCGAGCTGCTGACCCGCTATCTGGTGAAGACCGGCAACCGCGAGTTCGTCGACCTGGATTTTCGCTGGGTATTGGAGACCGACATCAAGTCCCAGAGCCTGCCGACCGAGCTGGCCATGGTAGAGCGTGCCACCAACGGCAACTTCTACGGCTACATCGTCGGGGTGAAAGAGGATGGCAAGGCGCTGACCGAGAACCTGCATCCGGCCCTGCAGCGGGTGCTGGCGCGGGCCAACGGTCTCTCCGAGCAGGCCGACGATCTGCAAAAAGGGGACATTGGCAGCATCAACTATCAGCTGGAGCGGCTGCGCCTCAAAGAGCGCAAGGCCGAGCTGGACGACAAGCTGACCGATCAGCTTAAAGCCGAGCTGGCGAGCGAACGTCAGGCCCTCAACGACCGTTATCAGGTGCTGGAAAAAGAGCTGTTCTCCCTGCGTGCCCAGGCGGACAGAGACAGCATCACGGTCAAGGACATGCGCGGCGAGCTGGTGACCATGCCCATGTCCAAGGTGCTGGACGTGGTGTGGCCCAACGACATGAGCCTGCCGGCCAAGGTGGGCTACTGGTTCCACCAGATCGGCAAGTTCGTCTCCGACGATCCGCGCGAGGCCAACACCGAGGGCGGGGTGTTCCCGGCCATCTTCGGCACCGTGTTCATGGTGTTCCTGATGGCGATCATCGTGACCCCGCTCGGCGTGGTGGCGGCGGTCTACCTGCATGAATACGCGGGCAAGAACAGCCTGACCAAGATCATTCGCATCGCGGTGATCAACCTGGCGGGTGTGCCCTCCATCGTGTACGGCGTGTTCGGGCTGGGCTTCTTCGTTTACACCCTCGGTGGTTCGCTGGACCAGCTGTTCTATCCGGAAGCGCTGCCGAGCCCGACCTTTGGCTCCCCTGGCGTCATCTGGTCGGCGCTGACCCTGGCGATCCTGACCCTGCCGGTGGTGATCGTCTCCACCGAAGAGGGGCTGGCCCGGATCCCGAGCACCATCCGCCAGGGCTCGCTGGCACTGGGGGCCACCCAGGCCGAGACCCTGTGGCGCATCGTGCTGCCGATGGCGAGCCCGGCCATCATGACCGGCCTCATCCTGGCGATTGCCCGTGCGGCCGGTGAAGTGGCGCCGCTGATGCTGGTGGGGGTGGTGAAACTGGCGCCGACCCTGCCGATGGACGGCAACTTCCCGTACCTGCACGTGGAGCGCAAGTTCATGCACCTGGGTTTCCACATCTATGACGTTGGCTTCCAGAGCCCCAACGTCGAGGCGGCGCGCCCGCTGGTCTACGCCACCTCCTTCCTGCTGGTGACGGTGATCGTCGGCCTCAACCTGACGGCCATCGGGATCCGCAACCACTTGCGCGAGAAATTCCGGTCGCTGGAACATTGATAGACCAGCACCACAGAGACGGGCAGGGAACAGGGTTCCCTGCCAGCCAAGCGTTCCGGCCGCGGGCAATGAGAGTGCCCGCCGCCACCGACAGATTTTGAGGTAACAGATGATCAACGTAACGACCGCATCCAGCCAGCACACCGCGACCGACCTGCTCAACCTGAGCCCGGAGCAGACCGCGCTGGAAGTGAAGGATCTCAACCTGTACTACGGCAACAAGCAGGCACTGTTCAACGTCAACATGAAGATCCCCAAGGGCCAGGTCACCGCCTTTATCGGCCCCTCCGGCTGCGGCAAGTCGACCCTGCTGCGCTGCATCAACCGGATGAATGACCTGGTGGAGATCTGCCGCATCGAGGGCGAAATCCAGCTGCACGGTCACAACATCTACGACAAGAGCGTGGATGTCTCCGCCCTGCGTCGTCAGGTGGGCATGGTGTTCCAGCGCCCCAACCCCTTCCCCAAGTCCATCTACGAGAACGTGGTCTATGGCCTGCGCCTGCAGGGCATCAATGATCGCCGTACCCTGGACGAGGCGGCCGAGCGCTCCCTGCGCGGCGCGGCCCTGTGGGACGAGGTGAAGGATCGCCTGCACGACAACGCCTTCGGCCTCTCCGGCGGCCAGCAGCAGCGACTGGTGATCGCCCGTGCCATCGCCATCGAGCCGGAAGTGCTGCTGCTCGATGAACCGACCTCGGCGCTCGACCCCATCTCCACCCTCACCATCGAGGAGCTGATCAACGAGCTCAAGAGCCAGTTCACCGTGGTGATCGTGACCCACAACATGCAGCAGGCGGCGCGGGTCTCTGATCAGACTGCCTTCATGTACATGGGTGAGCTCATCGAGTACTCGGATACCAACACCATCTTCACCACCCCGGCCAAGAAGAAGACTGAAGACTACATCACCGGTCGTTACGGCTAAGTGCTGGAGATGAGCAAGATGGGCATCAACAAACAGATTACCGGTCAGTTCAACGACTAAGGCATACTCGGAGCATCAAGGATTATTTGTATGGACAATATGAACCTCAACAAACACATCTCCGGTCAGTTCAATGCCGAGCTCGAGAGCGTGCGCAACCAGGTGCTGGTGATGGGCGGGCTGGTAGAGCAGCAGCTGACCGACGCCATCGCGGCGATCCACGATCAGGATCTGGACGCGGCGCGCAAGATCGTGGCCAATGACCACAAGGTCAACGCCATGGAAGTAGCGATCGACGAGGAGTGCACCCGCATCATCGCCAAGCGCCAGCCCACCGCCTCCGACCTGCGGCTGGTGATGGCCATCATCAAGACCATCACCGATCTCGAGCGCATTGGCGATGTGGCGGACAAGATCGCCCGCATGCTGACCGACAACGCCAACAAGCCGCAACCGCCGCTGGTGTCGCTGGAGAACATGGGGCGCCGCACCATCAAGATGCTGCACGACGTGCTGGACGCCTTCGCCCGCATGGATCTGGACGCGGCCCTGGCGGTCTACAAGGAAGATGACAAGGTGGACCGCGAATACGAGTCCATCATCCGCGAGCTGATGACCTACATGATGGAAGATCCGCGCACCATACCGCAGGTACTCAACGTGCTGTGGGCGGCGCGGGCCATCGAGCGGGTGGGGGATCGCTGCCAGCACATCTGCGAGTACATCGTCTATTACGTCAAGGGCAAGGACGTGCGCCACACCAAGGCGGACGATCTGGGCACCCTGCTGGGGAAAGGGTGAGTCTGAGATGAATAAAAAGGCGCTTTGAGCGCCTTTTTTGTTGCCTTTTCAGTCAGTGCAAGATATCGCCACCCGCTTGGCGCTTTTCTGCTAGAATATGCCCCCTGTGTGAGTCCCGGATTGACTCACGGTCCGGTCTCCCGGACCCAGTTTGCCGTCTTGTGCTAAGGCGGCTGTTGCAATAGGTTAATCATGAGTTTTGCCGATAGTTTATTTTTCCTGATGCTGCTGGTCGCCGGCAGCGTGTTCTTCTCTCTCTCCGAGATCTCCCTCGCCGCCTCCCGCAAGATCAAGTTGCAGGTGATGGCCGATGAGGGCAACCGCCATGCCGAAAAGGTACTGGCACTGCAGGCCCAGCCGGGCAACTTCTTTACCGTGGTGCAAATCGGGCTGAACACCGTCGCCATCCTGGGCGGTATCCTGGGCGAGTCTGCCCTGAACCCGGCCATCAAGGAGTTCATCTCCGAGTTCTATCAGGGGCCCTGGCTGGGCGAGATCAGCTCGGCTGCCTCCTTCGTGTTCGTCACCGGCATGTTCATCCTGATCGCCGATCTGATGCCCAAGCGCCTCGCCATGACCATGCCGGAGCGGATCGCCGTGGTGGTGGTGCGCCCCATGTTGCTGTGCGTCACCCTGCTGATGCCGCTGGTGTGGCTGTTCAACGGCATGGCCAACGGCCTGTTCCGCCTGCTGCGCATCTCCATGGTGCGCAACGACGAGATCACCTCCGACGATATCTATGCGGTGATGGATGCGGGCGCCGAAGCGGGCGTCATCCAGCGCGAGGAGCACCAGCTCATCGAGAACGTGTTCGAGCTGCAGTCCCTCGGCGTCACCTCCGCCATGACCGCGCGCGAGAGCCTCATCTACTTCACCCTGCAAGAGGGCGAGGAGAGCATCAAGGCCAAGATTGCCGAACACCCCCACAACAAGTTCCTGGTGTGTGACCACAACCTCGACAGCATCAAGGGCTTCGTCGATTCCAAGGAGCTGCTGATCCGGGTCATCAGCGGCCAGAGCATCGACCTCAACAGCGGCTCGCTGGTGCAAAACGTCATCATCATCCCCGACACCCTCAACCTCTACGAGGCGATGGAGTATTTCAAAAACCACAGGGGCGACTTTGCCGTGGTGATGAACGAGTACGCCCTGGTGGTGGGGATCGTCACCATGAACGATCTGATGAGCACCGTGATGGGCGAGTGGGCCACCCACGTGGTGGAAGAGCAGATCGTGCAGCGGGACGAGAATTCCTGGCTGGTGGACGGGGTGACCCCCATCTCCGACGTGATGCGCGCCTTCGACATCGAGGAGTTCCCGGAAAACCAGAATTATGAAACCATCGCCGGCTTCATCATGTACATGCTGCGCAAGATCCCCAAGCGAACCGACTCGGTCAAATACGCCGGTTACAAGTTCGAAGTGGTGGACATCGACAGCTACAAGATTGACCAGCTGCTGGTCACCCGGGTCGAGCCCACGCCGGCCGAGAAACCCGCTCAGGAATCGTAAAAGGAGCTAGTTAGCAATCATGAAGATGCAGTCTCATTCCCGTGCGCTGGCCTGTGTGGCGCTCGCCCTGGCACTCGGTGCCTGCAGCCAGAGCGCACCGCGCAAGTCCACCACAGTCGCCAAACCGGCAGCCCCCAAGGCGGCCGTGGTGGTGCCGCAGCAGGATCCCGATGCGGTGGTGCAAAGCGCCGTGGCGGAGCCGAGTCCGGTGTTCGACGAGGAGTATCACGGCCCGGATCAAGGATCGCTCGAGTCGGTGACCGCCCTGTTTGCCCGTGGCTACATCGAATCGGCCATGCGCGAGACCATGCTGGCGGCGGTGCACAGCGACTACCCGCTGCTGGGTATGCGGGACGTGCGCCTGACCGATCCGGTGGCCAAGTTCCTCACCTCCGCCCAGGCACGCACCACGGCCCACGACTATCTCTATGCCGGGGTGCAGCGCCGGTTGGGCCGCCCGCTCAGCCCCGCCCAGTGGGAGCAGATCTGGCAGGGGTATCCCCAGCAGGGTCGGGTGTCCGACTGGGTCAAGCAGACCAAGCGGGTACTGGCCGGGCGTTGAGCCGCCAGATCCTCTGTTGCCACAAGAGGCCACCTTCGGGTGGCCTCTTGTCGTTTCTCATCCTGGTGTTGAGCCTTCAACAGCTATACCTCCCTTCCTTTGCCGCTATCTCCCTGAGCTTGTTCAGATTTGTTCGTAGCACCCGATTGCCTCTTCCTCTACTTTGAGTCATGATGCAATGGCGCTCTAGCCATCTAGATGTTTCGATGGCTTTTTGGATCAACACAATAAATACCCGTCACGACGGGAACACGCAGAGAGACAGAGATGGATACAAAGGATTTGTGGGTACTGGATGGCGGCATGGGACGCGAGCTGGCACGGCGGGGCGCGCCGTTTCGCCAGCCGGAGTGGTCGGCGCTGGCCCTGATAGAGGCCCCCGAGACGGTACGCGAGGTGCATCAGGCCTACGTGGCGAGTGGGGCCCGGGTCATCACCACCAACAGCTATGCGCTGGTGCCGTTTCATATCGGTGACACGCGCTTTGTCGCCCAGGGGGAGGCACTTGCGGCGCTGGCCGGTCAGCTGGCCCGCGAGGTGGCAGACGAGCAGCCGGGTCGCGTGCAGGTGGCCGGCTCCTTGCCGCCGCTGTTTGGTTCCTACCGCGCCGACCTGTTCGATGCGGGCCGGGTGAGCGAGCTGGCGACTCCGCTTATCCGGGCGCTCTCCCCTCACGTGGATCTCTGGCTGGCGGAGACCATGAGCCTGATTGCCGAGCCGCTGGCCATCCGGGCCCTGCTGCCCAAGGATGGCAAGCCGTTCTGGGTCTCCTTCACCTTGGAAGACGAGGCGCCGGGTAGCGAGCCGACCCTGCGCTCCGGCGAGCGAGTGGCCGATGCGGTGACCGCGCTGGCATCGGCCGGGGTGGACGCCATCTTGTTCAACTGCTGTCAGCCCGAGGTGATCGAAGGGGCGCTCAAGGTGACCGGTACCGCGTTGCAGACGCTGGGCCGCAGCGACATCCGGCTCGGCGCCTATGCCAACGCCTTCCCGCCCCAGCCCAAGGAGGCGACCGCCAACGACGGGCTGGACGAGATCCGCACCGATCTGGGGCCGCTGGATTACCTTGGCTGGGCCGAGCGCTGGCGTGGGATTGGAGCCTCCCTGATCGGCGGTTGCTGCGGCATCGGCCCGGAACATATCCAGGCCCTGGCCAGCCGGCTGCGCTAAGGAGAGCCCATGAAAGAGAGCAAGATCGGGCTCTGGTCCCTCACCGCCCTGGTGTTCAGCTCCATGGTGGGGGCGGGGATCTTCAGCCTGCCGCAGAACATGGCCGAGGTGGCCGGCGCGCGCGCCGTGCTGATCGGCTGGGGCGTCACCGGGGTGGGTATCCTGGCGCTCGCCATGAGTTTTCTGTATCTGTCGCGATTAAGACCGGATCTCGATGGCGGCATCTACAGCTATGCCCGCGCCGGCTTTGGCGATCTGGTGGGTTTTTTCTCCGCCTGGGGCTATTGGCTCTGTGCCACCATCGGTGTGGTGGGCTATCTGGTGATCGCCTTCGCGGCGCTGGGCAGCTTCGTCGACACGCCGGAGCGGGTCTGGTTTGGCGAGGGCAATACCTTGGTGGCCTTCATCGGCGAGTCCTGCATCCTCTGGGCGGTGCACCTGCTGGTGGCGCGCGGCGTGCAGCAGGCGGCCCTGTTCAACCTGGTGGCGACCCTGGCCAAGAGCCTGCCGCTGCTGCTGTTCATCCTGTTCGCCTGCTACTGGTTCGACCCGGTCACCTTCGCGGCGGATCAGCAGGGCAGTACCCTGGCAACGCCGGTTGCCGAGCAGGTGCGCAACACCATGCTCATCACCCTCTGGGTCTTTACCGGTATCGAGGGGGCGGCGGTGCTGTCGGCCCGGGCCAGACACAAGCGGGACGTGGGCACGGCCACCGTACTCGGGGTGGTGCTGGCGCTGCTGCTCTATGTGCTCATCTCGGTGTTGGCGCTCGGGATCCTGAGCCGCCCCGAGCTCGCGGCCCTGCCCAACCCCTCCATGGCGGGGCTGATGGCCCAGATGACGGGCTCCTGGGGCAAGCTGTTCATCAGCGTCGGCCTTATCGTCTCGGTGCTCGCCTCCTACGTGAGCTGGACCCTGTTCTCGGCCGAGGTGCCGTTCAGCGCGGCGCGCCACGGCGCCTTCCCGGCCATCTTCCGGCGCCAGAACCGCAACGGCACCCCCATCGCATCGCTGTGGCTCACCAGCCTGACGGTGCAGGGCTGTCTGTTGCTGGTATGGCTGCTCGGCAAGGGTTACACCAACCTGCTGCTCATCTCCACCTCGATGATCCTGGTGCCCTACCTGTTGATCGGTCTGTTTCTGCTCAAGCTCTCCTTGCGTGGGGAGGGCAATGGCCTGATGCGGGCGGTAGCGCTGGTATCGAGCGGTTACGGCCTCTGGCTGCTCTACGCGGCAGGGGTGGAGTACCTGCTGCTCTCCTTGCTGCTGTACGGGCCGGGTCTGCTGCTGTTTCTCTATAGCCGCCGCCAGCTGGGGGCCGAACTGCGACTCAGCGGGCGAGAACGGCTGCTGGCCGGGGTGACGCTGCTGAGCCTGATCCCCGCCATCTGGTCTTTTGCCCACGTCTGACCGGGTGGTTACCCAATGCAAGAGAGCGCCCAGAGGCGCTCTCTTTTTGTCTGCGACGCGCACTTGTCTTAGCGGCGGCAAGGGCTTAGCGGCTGGCAGGACCGGCCGGCTTGCCAAACAGCACCGCGAGCTTTTGCCGCCAGGGCAGGCCGCGGGCCTCTTGCAGCATGTCGCGCCACTCGTGGAAGGTGAGGGTGAGCGGGTTGAAGCTGTGGATCGGCTTGGTGATGCCGAAGCGGCACGGCTCGGCGGGGTCCTCTTCCACGAAGGTGCCAAACAGCCTGTCCCAGATAATGAGCACGCCGGCGAAGTTGCGATCTATGTATTTGGCGTTGCTGGCGTGGTGCACCCTGTGGTGGGAGGGGGTGTTGAAAACCCACTCCAGCCTGCCGAGCTTGCCCACCACCTGGGTGTGGACGAAGAACTGAAAACCCAGGCTCAAGAGCACGGTGGCCACCACCGCCTCGGGCGGGAAGCCGATGAGGATCATCGGGATCCAGAACAGCCACATGCCGGAGACCGGGTACATCAGGCTCTGGCGAAAGGCGGTGGAGAGGTTGAGCCGCTCCGAGCTGTGGTGTACCACGTGGGAAGCCCACAACCAGCGCACGTGGTGACTGGCGAAGTGGAACAGCCAGTAGCAGAGATCCTGCAACAAAAAGAGCAGCAACAGGCTCCAGAGGTTGAGATCGATATCCAGCAGCCGCCAGCCCCAGAGGGCGTCGTAGAGGTAGGCGATGGCGATGGCCGTCAGCGCGTCGCCTCCCTGATGCATCAGCGCCAGGGTGGCGTTGGCGAAGAGATCCTTCCACTGGTAGCCGGCGGTGGGATAGGCGGCGCCATGTTTGCGCAGGTAGAGCATCTCCCAGCCGATGAAGGCCAGAAAGAGCGGCGAGAGGTAGAGCAGGATCAGTTGCACATCCATGTCGGGTATCCAGTCAGAGCAATTGCTCTCCAGCATAAAGGATGAATTTAATCTTTCATTAACAATTTTCACCCGATGGCCGTCGCCATCTGACGCTGGCGGCGGGAGTCTGCAAGTGCATGGCCATGAAAGGGCGTGGTGGCCCTCTGAGCCATGGCGCAGTGACTATGCTTGATGAGGTTTTCTACCTCTGGAGTGGCAGATGATGCGGCTGTGGTGTTGTTTGTTGATGGGAGTCTGCCTGCTGGCGCAGGCCAAGACCCGGGTCGAGATCCTGGCCGATGCCAATTATCCGCCCTACTCCTGGCAGGAGGGGGAGGAGGTGAAGGGGATCTATGCCGACATAGTGCGCAGCGTGACGGCCTCCATGGATGAGTACGAGGTGGTGCTCAAGGCCATGCCCTGGCGACGGGGTCTCAGCATGGTGGAACAGGGCAGCGCCTTCGCCATCTTTCCACCCTACTACCAGCCCGACAGCCGCCCCTGGATGTGGCCCTACTCCCAGCCCCTGCTCGACGAGGAGCTGGTGGTGATGTGCGGCGCCGGGGTGGCGGTCAATACCCCGCAGGCGCAGTTTCCGGCCGACTACTACGGGCTGCGCTTTGGCATGAATGCCGGTTTCACCATAGGTGGTGCCCCCTTCTGGCAGGCGGTCCAACAGCAGAAGATCGGGCTGGAGGAGGTGAAGAGCAACCGGGAGAACCTGCTCAAGATTGTACGCGGTCGGGTGGACTGTACCGTCAACGACCGCCTCTCCCTGCTCTATGAGCTGCTCAACATGATCAAGGGCAACCAGCTGGCGGTGGCCGACATGTCCCAGCTCAAGCAGGGGCCGGTGCTCAGCAAGGAGCAGGGGTTCCTCGGTTACAGCCGCAAGGGGGAATTCGACTTCAAGGAGGACTTTGCCGAGGAGTTCGACAAGCGGCTCTACGAGCTCAAGAAGCGGGACGGGATCCGAACCATAGTGGAGCGTTATCTGGGAAAGTCCCCGCGCTGAACTGATAAGGGAGCCAGTCAGATTCAGCCGATAAAGACAGGGTTTCGGCTAAGAAAGGAGAGGGACTGTGCGTCCCTCTGCTGTTTTTGGTGGGTCACCGGTGACGGCGGCGTGAAAGGCAGTACACAGGGGTCTCCGGCACAGATCCAGGTGACCATCACAGTCCTTGCACGCATCACCACCATCTGGCGACTGGTCTGTTTGATAAATCAATGTAACCTGTTGTTTTTATGTGATTAGTGAGGTGGTTATGCAGTGGGTGAAAAGAGGGGTTGTCATCGCTCTGGTGTGGAGTGGCAGTGTGTGGGCCGATCCTGCTCAGGAACTGGTCAACCTGCTCAACAGCGAGCAGCAGGCGGAGCAGCTGCAGGCCCAGATGCAGGCACAGATGATCCCGCTGATCATCCGGGGCGCCGGTGAACATGCACAGGAGTTGGCCCAGCACCGCGATGTACTGGAGGCCTGGGTGAACCGCTACCTCTCTTGGGGGGCCATGAGTACCGAAGTGGCCGCTATCTACCGCAAGCATTTCACCGAGGCTGAGCTCAAGCAACTGATCGCCTTTTATCAGAGCCCGGTCGGGAAGAAATCCCTGGATACCATGCCGGCCATCTTTCAGGAGAGTTCGCTGGTGGGCCAATCTCTGGCCGAGCGCAACATGCCGGCACTGCAAGCCATGCTGGATGAAGCAAAACGCAAAGCGACAAAATAGATATTGTCGGCAGGGCATCAACGAAAAGAGGGAGCCATGGGCTCCCTCTTCTGCTTATACCGCCGGCGCTATTACAGCACCTGGCTCAGGAACTGGCGCAGGCGCGGGGAGGGTGGATTGTCGAAAAAGTCCGTCGGCTTCTCGTCTACCAGCAGCTCGCCGCTCTCCATAAAGAGCACGCGATCTGCCACCTCACGGGCAAAGCCCATCTCGTGGGTGACCACCACCATGGTCATCCCCTCGCGGGCCAGCCCCTTCATCACGTCCAGCACCTCGCCCACCATCTCGGGGTCGAGCGCGCTGGTGGGCTCATCAAACAGCATGATGCGCGGCTGCATGGCGAGCGCCCGGGCGATGGCCACCCGCTGCTGCTGGCCGCCTGAGAGCTGGGAGGGGTAGCTCTCGGCCTTGGCCGACAGACCGACTTTGAGCAGCAGGGCCTTGGCTCTGTCCTCGGCATCGCGACGCGACAGCCCGCGTACCTTCTGCGGGGCGAGGCAGATGTTGTCCAGCACGTTCAGATGGGGGAAGAGGTTGAAAGACTGGAACACCATGCCCACCTCTTCCCGCAATTTGTTGACGTCCCCCGGCTCGGTCAGGCTGATGCCATCCACCACGATATTGCCGTCGTTGATGGTCTCCAGCTGGTTGAGGGTGCGCAGGAAGGTGGACTTGCCGGAGCCGCTGGGGCCGACGATCACCACCACTTCCCCCTCGGCGACCTGGGTGCTGACGTTCTTGAGGGCGTGCACCTCGGTGCCGTAGAACTTCTCTACTCCGCTGGCTTTGATAATGGGATCAGTTGCTGCGCGCATATTTCACCTCCAGACGACGCACCAGGAAGGAGAGAGTGCCAGTCAGCACCAGATAGAGCAGGGCCACGGTGAACCACACCTCGAACGGACTGAAGGTGGAGCTCACCACCTCGCGCCCCGCCTTGGTGAGATCGGTGATGGAGATGACAGAGACCAGCGAGGAGTCCTTGATAAGGTTGATGAACTGGCCCGCCAGCGGCGGCAGCACCCGCTTGAACGCCTGCGGTAGGATGACGTAGCGCATGGTCTGGGCCGAGGTCATGCCGAGGCTTCTGCCCGCTTCCATCTGCCCCTTGTGGATAGAGCTGATGCCGGCACGGACGATTTCCGCCACGTAGGCGCCGGTAAAGACTGCCAGTGCCGCCACCCCGGCGGTGAATCGGTCGAGGTTCAGCACGGTGCCGATGAAGAAGTAGACGATGAAGATCTGCACCAGCAGCGGGGTACCGCGGATGAGCTCCACGTAGGTAACCGCCAGGTTGCGCAGGGCGGGGTTGGGGGAGAGTCTGGCCAGACCGGCCAGGGTGCCGAGCAGGATGGCGAAGATGCCCGCCACCAGCGAGAGTTTGACCGTGACCCAGACGCCCCAGGCGATGGGGCCGGCAGTCCAGCTCAGCTGGGTGTCGAGGGTGTCGCCACGAAAGACGGTGTCCCCTTCCGCTACCTGGCCGCCGCTGATGGCGATGGCTTGGCGCTGGTTGGGATCGAGATCGTTTTGCAAAAACAGCTTGCCCTTGTCGGCCTCGGTGGTGCCGGCGACCACGGTACCGTCAAATTCGGCGTAGTTTTTCTGTTCCGCCTGATAGGCGATGTACTGGGGGATCCGCTCCCAGCGCCAGGTGTAATCCACCGATTGCACGGCCTTGTAGATGCCAAAGATGGCGGCCAGCACGATCAGCAGGAAGATCCCGTGCCAGAGCAGTTGATTGGGTTGTTTTTCCATCTGTCTTGTTGGGTTGTGCACTGTCGCAACCTCGTTGTAGTTATTGTGTGGGGATCTGCGTGAAGGGGCGGCGGGCCGCCCCTTGCGAGGTTACTTGAGCTGGTTCAGCCAGGCGGTGGATTCGAACCACTTCTGGTAGAGGCGGTCGTAGCTGCCGTCGCCCTTGATTTGGCGCAGGTAGTTGTTGAACCAGTTGAGGGTGTCCTGGTCGCCCTTGCGGATGGCCCAGGCCAGCGGTTCGAAGGTGAACGGCTTGTCGAGGTGTACCACGGCACCCTTGTTCTGGGTGGCGAAGATGGCGTTGTAGGGCAGGTCGTAGACGAAGGCATCGACCTTGCCGTTGATCACTTCCAGCTTGGCGTCATCCTGGGTTTCAAACTGCAGCAGAGTGGCTTTCGGGATCAGACGCTTGACCGCCTGCTCGCCAGTGGTACCGAGCTTGACCGCGATCTTGTACTTGGGATCGTTGAGGTCGGTGAAGGATTTGATCTCGCCGGCCTTGTCCTTGCGCAGGACGATGGTCTGCCCGACCACGATGTAGGGGTCGGCAAAGTTGACGCGCAGGTTGCGCTGGGGAGTGACGGTCATGCCGCCCATGATGACGTCGAACTTGTCGGTCAAGAGGGCCGGAATGATGCCATCCCAGGCAGTGTTGACGAACTCGACCTTCACGCCCATCTCCTTGGCGACCATCTTGGCCAGATCCACGTCAAAGCCGATGTATTGGCCCTGCTTGTTGGTCATTTCGAAGGGTTGATAGCCGGCGTCGAAACCGACCCGCAGCACGCCGCGCTCCAGCACGGCATCCAGGGTGGAAGTGGGCGCCGCGTTGGCCAGCCCGCACAGCAGCAGGGTAGAAAGAATGAGTTTTTTGATCATAAGTGACGTCTCTGTCAAAAGTGTGTTCGGCCTTGAACCTGATCCCGTGCGACTCCGTGGCACAAGAGACTGCTGCATCCGGCAACAGGGCAAGACAGGATTATTGTCTTGATTGAGGCAAAAGCCCCATATGAGATTCTATTTGCCGCGAGCTGAGTGAAAAATGTACCAAATTCCGATTGTGCCAGATGACTCAATAGGTTAGTGGCGCTTTTTCCCCGTGGCGACACTCATAAAATCACACGAAAACAACATATCTATCTAATGAGGCGGGTTCAAGCCAAAAATGTATTCAGCACATTTTGTTACAGGCCAGCCCGCCATCAGCAGTGTCAATTGTTGCTCACCTGGCCGCCAAGTGCCAAAAAACAGATTCGAATGAATTTAGTGTGTGCGATTGCCACCCACCAAATGATTTTTAATTGAGGATTTAGTCAGACACCGCTGGGTCTTGTTTTGCGCTTCCAATATACTCAGTTACCTTCGTTTAGTGGCACTGGTATGGACGCCTCAATACTGCTCAAGCTGGATGTATTCACCCTGATGATCATGGCGCTGGGTGGCTACAGCCTCGGCTTCATCACCCTCTCCATCATCTGGTCGACCCACAGGGAGATCCCCGGACTCGGATACTGGTGGTGGTCCAGTCTGTTCGCACTGGCGGCCCAGAGCCTCTTTACCCTGCAGGCCTTCATGCCGAGTCTGGCGGGGATCTGGCTGGCCAATCTGCTGATCACCGTCTGCATCGCCCTGATGCCGCTGGCGCTGCAGCGTTTCTTCGGCCAGCCCCTCAGCTGGCATGCCAGCGGCTGGTTCATGCTGAGCTATGTGCTGATCCTGAGCTGGAGCATTGCCTTCAACGATCAGATGGCCCCCCGGGTGCTGCTGGCCTGCCTGAGCTACATGGTGCTGGGGGCGGTGATCGTCTTTCTCATCTGGCGGCACGGCTATCCCGCCTATCTGCCCGCCGTACTGGTGTTCACCGTGGTCAACATCCTGCTCTATGGCTTCAATCTGCTGCGCATGGCCTTTCTGCTGCAGGGGGACGCCAGAGTCTTGATGGATCAGAGCGGTGTCAACGTGCTGCCCTTCCTCTCCATGCTGATGGGCAGCTACCTCTCCACCTTCGGGGTGTTGCTGCTCTGTACCCAGTACCGGGCACTGGCCCTGCGCCAGCAGGCGAGCCACGATCCGCTCACCGGCCTGCTCAACCGGCGCGGCTTCATGGAGCTGATGGCCCGGCGCCGGATGACCGAGTTCGGCGCCCTGGCGGTGCTGGATCTCGATGACTTCAAGCAGATCAACGATCGCCATGGTCATGAGATGGGGGACAAGGTGCTGGCAGCGGTGGGGGCCTATCTCGGCGCTCAGCATGAGCTGGTAGCCAGTCGCTTTGGCGGCGAGGAGTTCGTGTTGCTGTTGCCGCAGGAGGATGAAACGGCGCAGCAGCAGCGCTGCGAGCAGATCATCCGCTCTCTGGCGGCGCAGGACATGCACGGGATCGGCATCACCGTCAGCATGGGGCTGGTGCGCTGCCAGCACAGCTGGCACTTCGACACCCTGTTCAGCCAGGCGGATCGCGCCCTCTATCAGGCCAAGCGGGAGGGCAAGAACCGGGTCTGCCGGCTGGCACAAGCCTAGCCGGTCAATCGGCGTCGCGGGGGCGCGGCGCCTGCGCCTTGAGGAAGGGCAGCAGCAGCAGGGCGGAGACGCCGGCGGCCACCGAGATCACCACGAAGAAACCCTGCCAGTGCCAGATCTCCAGCACCCTCGCCAGCGGATAACCAGAGAGCGCCGCCCCCATGTAGGCAAACAGACCGACGAAGCCGGTGGCAGCCCCCGCCGAATTCTTGTGGGAGCACTCCGCCGCCGCCATGCCGATCAGCATCTGGGGGCCGAACACGAAGAAGCCGATGGTGAAGAAACAGGCCGCCTGCATCACATAGCTGAAGAAGGGCATCAGCCAGAGCGATCCCACCGCCAGCAATATGCCCACCGCGAAGATGAGGTTCATCGGCCCACGGTTGCCGTTGAACAGTTTGTCCGATCCCCAGCCCGCCACCAGGGCACCGATAAAGCCGCCCACCTCGAACATGGAGATGGCCGAGTTGGCACTCATCAGATTGAAGCCGCGCTGCTCGGTCATGTAGAGATTGCCCCAGTCATTGATGGCGGTGCGCACCACGTAGACCAGCACGTAGCAGCAGGCCAGCAGCCAGATATAGGGGTTGCCGAGCACGTATTTGCGCAGGATCTGGCGATGGGAGAGGCCGGCATCCTGAGTCTGCTGGGCCAGCTCCATGGCATCGTTTCGCCACTCGCCCACCGTGGGCAGTCCCATGGCGGCCGGGGTATCGCGTAGCCGCCAGCAGAGGAACAACCCCGCCAGGATGGCGATAAGGCCGGGCACTATCATGCCGTAGCGCCAGCCGTGCTGCAGGGCCAGGGTGCTGACGATGAGGGGAATGAGCGCGCCGCCCACGTTGTGGGCCGTGTTCCAGGCCGACCACCAGAAGCCGCGTTCGCTGCGCGAGTACCAGCTGGTGAGCAGCTTGGAGCAGGGGGGCCAGCCCCAGCCCTGGAAGAAGGCGTTGGCCACCCAGAGGGCGGCGAACAGCCACAGCGACGACGAGAGCCCGAACAGTATGTTGATGACCCCGGTCGCCATCAATCCCAGGCCCATGAAGTAGCGCGGGTTGGCGCGGTCGCTGATGATGCCGGAGAAGAACTTGGAGCAACCGTAGGTGATGTAGAACAGGGTCCACAGCATGCCGATGTCGGCCTTGTTCAGCATGCCGCTGGCCAGCATGTCCGGCATGGCGAAGTTGAAACTCTTGCGGGTGAAGTAGAACACCGCGTAACCCAGATACATGGTCAGCAGGATGTGCAGGCGCCAGTGGCGATAACAGGCGTCTATCTCGGCCTGATCGCGGATGAGGGGCTGGGGCGGTGCGCTTCTCATGAAACTGAGCATCAGGCGGTTCTCCCCTGCGGCTGGGTGTTACTCATGACTCTCCTCCCGTTTGCGGCCGGGCAGGGTCACGGTCAGCTGGGTACCGTGCACGCAAGAAAGCTGCAATGCGCCTCCCAGCGCCTGCACTCGCTCGCGGATGCCGAGCAGGCCGTAGCCCTGGGGCGTGCGGTGTTCCGGCAGGCCGCAGCCATCGTCTTCCAGCAGCAGCGTCAGTCGCTCGCCCTGGCGGTGGGCCCGGATGGTGACCGAGCTGGCATTGGCGTGTTTCACCACGTTGTTGAGCCCCTCCTGACAGACCCGAAACAGGGTGACCCGCTGGGCATCGGAGAGGCCGGCGTCCGCCAGCTGCCACTCGAGCCGAGTGACGATGCCGCGGCGCTCCAGCTCCAGCTCCCGCAGCAGGCCGCGTACCGCCTGCTCCAGGCTCATGTCGTCGAGCTGGCGGGGGCGCAGCCGGCCGAGCAGGCCGCGCACCGCGTCGTAGATGCCCAGCGACAGCGTCTCGATGAGGGCGCTGCTCTGGCCGACCCCGGCATTGTCCGGGGCGAGGCGGCGCACTATGCCGGCCTGGGTGCGGATGGCGGTGATGGTCTGGCCGATGTCGTCGTGCAGCTCGCGCGCCACCTCCTTGCGGATGCTCTCTTCGGTCTCCAGCAGCCGCTCGGTGAGCTGGCGATTGTGGGCGAGCTGGCGGGTCAGCGCCTGGTTGAGCTCGCGCTGGCGCTGGATGCCGGCGCCGAGCAGCAGGCCGGTGAGGCTCTGGGCCAGCAGAGAGAGCAGCAGGTCGAGCGGATGATCGTGCCAGGCCTGGCCGGCCATCAGTGCCACCGTGTTCATCAGGGTGGCGAGCAGGGCCCCCTGCCAGCCGTAGCGCCAGGCCATGGCCATGATGGGGATGGCCAGACAAAACGGGGTGAAGCGCACCAGCGAGTCTGGCAGGCCGAGTTGCAGCCAGAGGCTCAGCACGAACAGCAGCAGATACCAGACCAGATGGCGAAAACGCCAGTCCACCGGTTGATCCACCAGGGTTGGCCCGAGCGGTACCCAGGTGGCGCGGGTGAGGTAGTGCCAGATCAGCATGCAGGTGGAGGTCAGCGTCAGCCCGCCGGTGAGGGTGAGCAGCAGCGCGGTGAGGCCATCCTCGCCGGCCAGATGCCAGAGCAGGGATTGCAGCCCCGCCGCCACCGTGACGGTGGCCAGCAGCACCAGCAGCTGTTGCCAGTCGTTGCGCACCGGCTGGCGGCGGGCGATCAGCAGCGGCAGCAGGGTGAGCAGGCTGCCGGCCTGAATTAGCGGCCACAGCGGCAGCCCCACCTCCTGGTTGAGCCAGTAGAGCAGCAGGGATTCGCACAGCAGCAGCGGCGGCCAGTAGGAGAGCGGGCTTTGCAGCAGCAGCCCCAGACGCAGGCCGAAGGGGAACAGCAGAGCTGCCAGCATGGGTGAGCCCGCCAGGTGCAGGCCGATGCTCCACAGACAGAACCAGCCGGCGGCAAAGATGAAGCAGGCCGCCAGCGAGATGGCGACATAGCTGGCAAGACGGGGGATCACCAGCTGTCCAGCATGCGGTGGGCCAGCTCCACGTTGTTGCTGACCTTGAGTTTGTCCATCAGGTTGGCGCGGTGCACATGCACCGTCTTGGGGGAGAGACCGAGCTGCTCGGCGATGGCCTTCACCTCGAGGCCACGCGCCAGCAGCTGGGCCACCTCCCGCTCCCGGTTGGTGAGCGGATCCTGGCTGTTGCAGGCCAGCTTGTGGGCGATGTCCGGGGTGAGGTAGCAGCCGCCATGGGCGGCGGTGCGCACCGCGGCGATCAGCTCGTCCGGGCTGCAGCGCTTGGAGAGAAACCCCTTGGCGCCGGCCTGCAACGCCTGCTCGATCAACGCCGGGCTGTCGTGCACCGACAGCATCACCACGGCGAGGCCGGAAGGGAGGCGCTTGAGCAGATCCAGCCCGGACTGGTCCGGCATGGAGATGTCGCACACGCACAGCTGCACGCCGCTGCCGGGCAGGCCCGCCAGCGCCTCGGCGGCGGAGCCGAATTCGGCCACCACCCGCAGGTCGGGTTCGAGATTGAGCAGTTGGGCAAAGCCGGAGCGGACGATCTGGTGATCGTCGATGAGGGCAATCTTTATCATGATGTCAGCCTGAAATCTGCGGCCAGGGTGCTGGCGCGGCCAACAAGATACCTGCCACCTCGTCCGGGCTCAAGAGAAAGCAGGGCAGGTGAGCGGGATCGGCGGCGCTTCTGTGGCAAAGCTTGATCGGGATCAGGGGCGGGCACGTGCACAGGCCTGCGCCAGCGGCTTGGCACGTACCCGGGAGTATTAGCGATGCAGCTCGCCGGCACGCTCCGGCTGATAGACCACTTCCAGGATCTCCACCTCGATGGTGCGACCGGCCGGGCCGGGCCAGGCGATGCTGTCGCCTACCTTCAGGCCGAGCAGGGCGCTGCCGACCGGGGCCAGCACGGAGATCTTCGACTCGTCACCCTGCACGTCCTTGGGGTAGACCAGGGTCAGGCAGAACTCGTTGCCGCTGCTCGGCATCTTGAAGCGCACCGTGCTGTTCATGGTGACCACGTCCGGCGGCATGTCGGCCGGCTCGCGCATCTCGGCGCGATCCAGCTCCTCCTGCAGGGCCAGGTGCTGGGGATGGTTGCCGAGCAGTTGCTCGATGCGGTCGAGATCCAGGCTGGAGATCACGAGATGAGGTTGTTTCATAAGATATTCCTTATCAATGGGTTAAAGGACCAGGATGACGGGCAAGCTGGTCGAAAAAGAGTGTGCGATACGAAAAAACAGATCGGGAATGCGATGCCCCCGAACGACTCGCTGTCGGAGGCGAGGGCGGGGGCTCAACGGGGTGTGAGCTGGCTTGATAAAATAATGAGCGCTTTCATGGGGATACCATAACCATTCTGGACTGCTTTGGCAATTATCCTGACAAGCTTGTCAGGGGGCCTGGTAATCGTACTGCTTGATGATGCGCGCCAGGCTGCCATCGTCGTGCATGGTGTCGATGGCCTTGCGCCAGCGGGTCGCCTCGGCGGCCGGGAAACGGGGGCTGGCGGCCAGATAGAGCGAGGCCCGCTGCAGGGTGTCGCCACGCACTAGATCCGCCAGCGGCAGGCCGGCCTGCTGCTGGTTGTAGCGGGCGCTGTTCCAGGCCACCGCCCAGCCCTGGATGCGCCCCAGCGCCAGCTTGCTGGCGTTGTGGATCTCCTCGGCCACCAGCGCCTGCTTCACTTGCGGGTAGGGCTGCAGCAGGCTCTGGCCATAGGAACCGCGCATCACGCCGACGGTGAGGCCGGGCAGCTCTTTGCTGGTGATGGGGGCCGGGTGGTACTGGCGATGGCTGACCAGCACGAAGGCCTCGTCCAGCAGCGGTGCGATCCACAGGAACTGCGGCTCGCGCTGGGGGCTGCGCACCGGCGGCACCAGCAGCACGTTCTGGCGGTGACGAGTCTGGCTGAGGGCGCGTGCCAGCGGCATCAGCTCGATGGTCAGCGGCTCCTTCAGGCGGCGGGCCGCCTCCTCCAGCACCTCGATGGCCATGCCGCTCGGGGCGCCCTGATAGGAGCGAATGACATAGGGGGGGATCTCGGCGGCGATCACCACCACGGCCTTAGCCTGGGTGGCGGGGAAGAGCAGGGCGCAAAGCAGCAAGAGCAGGGAAGTACGCATGGCAGGCCGGATCCGGGATGAGTACACAGAGTGTAACATCCCGTCAGCACAAATCAGCTCACCCCATTCGGGGCGTCCCGTCAGTCGAAGAAATCCCGCAGATCCAGGGTCTGGTAACCCTCCAACTGCTGCCAGGGCAGGCTCTTTGGCAGGGGCTTGAGAGTCACCTCCATCCGATAGCTGCGATAACCGTCGAGGCTCGCCGACTCCACCACCAGCGGCAACTGCCAGCGGTGCGACCAGAGGATGCGGGTGCGCTGGTTGCCCTCGCGTTTTTCATACCAGCGTGCCTGTTCGGGGGCCGCCTCGTCGAGGGGGGTCATCTCCTGCAACAGGGCCGGGTTGATGAGATGGCGGATCCGCGGCCAGTCGGGTTTGAAAGCCACCTGACCGTACTCCTCCTCCGGCACCTCCACCAGCTGGTTGTGCCAGCTGTCGGCGTAGCGCAGTTGCAGCATCCCCTGCTGGTCGCAGGTTACCCAGCGCGCCGCCATCTGGTGGGTAAAGTGCTTGTGGCCCGGGGTGGCATCGTGGGTGGCGTGATAGGCGCGGGCAAGCGGCAGCGGGATGAGCCGCTGGCTCCACACCTGATCGCCAACCCGCAGCCACTTCTCCTGCCACTGGCTCTCCTTGCTGATGCCGTCGCTGCTGGTGACCCTGTCCTGATAGCGGATGCGGGCGGCCAGATCGGGGACTTCATCGGCCAGGAGGGGAAAAGCGAGGCTGCTGGCGAGCAGCCACAATGGAAGTAACAGTCGCATCATGGGGGATCGCTCGAACGAGCAGGACCCGGCACCCTGCCGGGCCCTGTCGTTTACAGACCGAGCGCCTCCTTGAGCTTGCCGAACACCTTGGTGTTATCCAGCGTCCCCTTGAAGCGGCTGCTGCCGGCACCGTCGGCAAACAGCATCACATCGCCGCCGCCGTGGGTCTCGGAGCCAAGTTTGACCCCGGTTTCCTGCAGGTAGTCGTCCGCCATCACCTCATCGCTGGTGAGAGTGGGACGCACGTCGGGACGGTTGGGGCCGTTGCCGAACACCAGGGTGGTGAACGGCTTGCCATCCACGTCGTTCTGGGTCGAGCCATCGCCGTTTTTGACCAGATCCAGCACCTTGTTGCCCTTGGCGGAGTAGCCGTTGATGGTCATGGTGTGGTCATGGTCGGCGGTGACCACGATCAGGGTATCTTTCAGATCCACCTTGCCGAGCGCCGTCTTGACCGCGTCGTCCAGCGCCACCGCGTCGGTGAGCGAGCGCTTGGCATTGGTACCGTGCAGGGCGTGATCGATCCGGCCCCCTTCCACCATCAGGAAGTAGCCCTGGCTGTTCTGGCTGAGCAGATCGATCGCCTTGGCGGTCATCTCGGAGAGCGATGGCTGGGTATTGGCCGCCCCTTTGGCGACGCGGTCCAGCTCGTAGTCGAGGTGGGACTTGGCGCTGAACAGCCCAAGCACCTTGCCCGAGGTGACGCCAGCCAGACCATCTTTGGTGGTGACATAGCGATAGCCCTGGGCCGTCAGCTCGGCGGTGAGATCCCGCCCGTCGGCGCGGCCACCCTTGTTGCTGGTGCTGTTGTAGGGTGTCCAGTGATTGGCGCCGCCCCCCATCAGCACGTCGACCCCATCCCCCAGCGCCTGGTTGAAGCCGGCGCCGCCCGGTACCGCCT
Source organism: Aeromonas sp. Y318-1 (assembly GCF_027706125.1). NCBI lineage: Bacteria > Pseudomonadati > Pseudomonadota > Gammaproteobacteria > Aeromonadales > Aeromonadaceae > Aeromonas > Aeromonas sp. Y318-1. Next base: position 367,092 of record NZ_JAPDCM010000002.1, on the reverse strand, counting down.
GCTCGGCGATGGCGTAGGCGGCATCCCGGTGGCAGATGTGGGAGTAGGTGGCGGCTGGCGTGGCATGGGTCAGCTCGGTGGTGGTGACGGCCCCCACCGACTTGCCTGCCGCCTTGGCCAGCTCGAGAAGGGTGGGCACCGGCTTGCCGTTGTCGCTGGCGCAGTTGTTGACGCCCTTGTTGCCGTTGGCGTCCTTGCCGGGCGCGACGGCCCTGGTGTCGCTGCTCATGGCGATCACCTCGTTGTTCATCTTGACCCCGGTGGTGTAGGCCGCCATGGAGGGGGCCGAGTCGGTGGTCTGGGCATCGTTGGAGAAGGTCTTGATGCGGGCGCTGCGGGCCAGCTTCATCATCTCCAGATTGCCCTCTTCTCCCACCTTGTAGAGGCGGGTGGCGGTGAGCACGGTGGGGCCCATGCCGTCGCCGATAAACAGGATGACGTTCTTGGCATCGCTGGCCTGTGCCTGGGCCACGCCGCCGAGGGTGGCCAGCAGGGCCGTACTGACCAGGGTTTTATGCAGGTTCTGCTTCATGGATTGGTTGATGGCTCTTTTCATGGGAATGCTCCTTACAGCCCGGCCGCAGCCTTGACCTTGCCGAACACGGCGGTGTTGTCGAGTGAGCCGTGGAAGCTGTCCGCTCCCTGGCCAATGGCGCCGAGGAAGACGTCGGTGCCGCCGTGGGTCTCGTTGCCGATTTCGCCCACCTTGACCACCACCTCCTGGTGATAGTCGTTGGCGGAGACGGTGGCGTCGTCCAGCGGCGCCACGCTGCTGCGCGGCCCGTCCACCCGGTTGTAGCCGTTGCCAAAGCCGATGATGGTGTAGGGCATGCCATCGGCATCCTTGCTCGGCTCGCCGGTTTCGTAGTTCTTCACCAGCCCGAGCACGCCGGGGTTGTCGGCGGTGGTCTTGCCGGTACGCTTGGCATAACCATTCAGGACTAGCGTGTGGTCATGGTCGGCGGTGACCACGATCAGGGTGTTTTTCAGCTCGGGATCGGTTTTCTTCACCTCGTCGAGAGTTGCCTTGATGGCGTTGTCGAAGGCGAGGGTGTCCTGCAGGGCACGCTTGGCGTTGGTGTCGTGCAGGGCGTGGTCGATGCGGCCCCCTTCCACCATCAGGAAGTAGCCCTGCTTCTGGTCTTTGAGCTGCTTGATGGCAGCCAGGGTCATCTGGGTGAGGGAAGGCTCGCTGGCGGGCCGGTCCAGGTCATATTTCATGTGGCTTGAGCCAAACAGCCCCAGCAGCGGCTTGCCCGCCTCGGCCTTGTTCAGCTCGTTCAGATTGCCGGCAAACTGGTAGCCCTTGGCCTTCATCTCATCGATGAGGTTGCGGCCATCCTCGCGCTTGCCCTTGTCGGCCTTGGGCAGGAAGAAGCTGCTGCCGCCGCCGAGCACCACGTCCACCCCCTCTTTGAGGGCGCTGTTGTAACCCACGCCGCCGGGCACCAGCTGGGCGGCGATGTCGGCTTCCAGATCCCGATTGCAGAGATGCGCATAGGTGGCGGCCGGGGTGGCGTGAGTCACCCGGGTGGTGGTGACCACACCAGTGCCGCGGCCGGCGGCCTTGGCCAGCTCCAGCAAGGTGGTGACCGGCTTGCCGCCGCTCTTGCTGCAGTTGCTCTCCTGGGTGGCGTCGCTGTCCATGCTGATGACGCCGTTGTTGCTCTTGACCCCGGTCATGTAGGCGGACATGGAGGGGGCCGAGTCGGTCACCTGGGCGTCGTGGGAGAAGGTCTTGATGAAGGCCGTCTCCGGCAGGGTATCGATGGTGAGGCTGCCCTCTTCACCGACGCCGTAGATGCGGGCGGCGGTCAGGGTATTGAGACCCATGCCGTCGCCGAGGAAGAAGATCACGTTCTTGGCGCCGGGGGCGGGCGCACTGCTGTCGTTGTTGGAGTTGCAGCCGGCGGCCAGGGCGGCGCCGATCATCAATGCAAGTCCTGCCATCTTTCTCATTGGGGTTCGCTCCTTGTAAAACCTGAGCGCAGCCTAGAGGTCGCAGATGACACTTTTAGTGAAACGGGATGACAATCCGATGAAGGTGTTGCGTGAATGTTATGTTGTATCAATAGCTTATATTAATGCAGCCGGAGCACGGGACGCCGGTGGGCGAGGGGACCGGGTGGGGGAGAATCTGGCCGGATTGCGGGCTGGTGGCTAGAATGGCCTGTCAAATCAGGGCGTGTGCAGGTAAAATGCGCCCCCTTGCGACGCCCTGCGTCCGCCACCGCTCGCCGCTCGCGCCACCGCAAGCCAGCGCCCGCAGTCCCTAGATGAGAGTAACGGATATGTCCATCAACTGGTTCCCCGGCCACATGCACAAGGCCCGCAAAGAGATTGCCGAGGTCATGCCCCAGGTCGATGTCATCATCGAGATGCTCGACGCCCGCATCCCCTTCTCCAGCGAAAACCCGCTGGTGCCCGAGCTGCGCGGCGATACTCCGGTGATCAAGGTGCTCAACAAGGCGGATCTCGCCGACCCCGAGATCACCGAGCTGTGGGTGGCCCACATGGAGCAGGAGAAGGGGATCAAGGCGTTGCCCCTGACCCAGCAGGAGCCGGAGAAGATCAAGCAGCTGCTGACTCTCTGCCACGAGATGCTGCCGGAGCGCAATCTGGAGCTGCGCGGCGTGCGTGCCATGATCATGGGCATTCCCAACGTGGGCAAATCCACCCTGATCAACACCCTGGCCGGGCGCATCATTGCCCGCACCGGCAACGAGGCGGGGGTGACCAAGTCCCAGCAGCGGATCAAGCTGGACAACAACGTCATCCTGACCGATACCCCGGGTTTCTTGTGGCCCAAGCTCAACCCGCCCTCCTGCGGTTATCGGCTGGCCATCACGGCCGCCATCAAGGACACGGTATTTGACTATGCCGACATCGCCATGTTTGCCGCCGATTACTTCATCAAGGCCTACCCGGAGCGGATCCAGGCGCGCTATCAGCTGAGCGAGCTGCCGGAGACCGAGATCGAGCTGCTGGAGCTCATCGCCCGCCAGCGCGGCTTCATGCGCAAGGGCGGCCTGGCCGACCTGCACAAGGCGTCCGAGATCCTGGTCAACGAGTTCCGCTCAGGCTTGTTGGGCCGCATCTCGCTGGAGACCCCGGCGATGGTGAGCGTCGAGATTGTGGAAGCCGAGGCGGAGGCCGAACAGAAGGCAAAAGAGAAGGCGGAGCGGGAAGAGGAGCGTCAGGCGCGGGCACGTCGCAAGTACGCCAAGAAGCGTCAGCGCTAACCGGCATTGTGTCTGGTACTCACGAAGAGGCGACCCTGGGGTCGCCTCTTCGTTTTTGGGCAGATTGAGCATCAATGACGGGGCGGCTTGGCCACTGTGGTGGCGTGTTTTTGTGTGCCGCTTCCCGTCATCATGTTCATGGCGTCGCGCAAGGTCGATGGGGATGAACGACCGGTCATGCCCTCACCAAGATCGCCAAACTACCCGTTAATCAAGGAGATGAACCGGGCTGCCGAGCAAGTGCAGCTCTGTGCCAAATGAGGATTTGTTGCCAGCGCGAAAAAAACATCCCCTGCGCCAATTAACGCCGATTGACAATGGCATTGGCGGTGGCATGATGCGCTCGCATTTTGACTCTCCTTACGGTATTACCCATGACCACCTACACCCGGCCAGTGCTGTTGTTGCTCTGCGGCCTGCTGCTGCTCACGCTGGCCATCGCGGTGTTGAACACCCTGGTACCGCTCTGGCTGGCCCATGACAATCTGCCGACCTGGCAGGTGGGCATGGTCAGCTCCTCCTATTTCAGCGGTAACCTGCTGGGCACCCTGCTGGCGGGGGCGCTGATCAAACGCTACGGGTTCAACCGCAGCTACTACCTGGCCTCCGCCCTCTTTGCCGCTGGCTGTGTCGGGCTCGGCATTACCCTTGGTTTCTGGAGCTGGCTCGGCTGGCGGTTCCTCGCCGGCATCGGCTGCGCCATGATCTGGGTGGTGGTGGAGAGCGCGCTGATGTGCAGCGGCAACGCGCGCAATCGAGGGCGGCTGCTGGCCGCCTACATGATGGTCTATTACCTGGGGACCGTGCTCGGGCAACTGCTGGTCAGCAAGCTGCCGACCGGCCTGATGGAGGTACTGCCCTGGGCGACCGGGCTGGTATTGGCGGCTATCCTGCCGCTGTTGTTCACTAGCATCGTCAGTGAGCGCAATGAGCAGCAAGGGAGCACCCGGGTCTGGCCTATGCTGCGGCTACGACAGGCGCGGCTCGGGGTCGATGGTTGCATCATCTCCGGCATGGTATTGGGGTCGCTGTACGGCCTGATGCCGCTTTATCTGAACCATCGGGGGGTGAGCGATGCCGGCATTGGCTACTGGATGGCGGTGATGGTGAGCGCGGGGATCCTGGGGCAGTGGCCGGTGGGCCGTCTGGCGGATCGGTTCGGCCGCTTGCCGGTGCTGCGGGTACAGGTGCTGGTGGTGATCCTGGGGTGTTGCGCCATGCTCAGCGGTGTGGCGATGGGCCCGGCGCTGTTTGTGCTGGGCGCCGCCGGTTTTACCCTCTACCCGGTGGCCATGGCATGGGCCTGCGAGAAGGTCGAGCACCATCAGCTGGTGGCGATGAATCAGGCGCTGCTGCTGAGCTACACCATCGGCAGCCTGCTGGGCCCGGCCTGTACCGCGCTGTTGATGCAGCACTACTCGGACAATCAGCTGTTCATCGTGATCGCCGGCGTGTCGTGCGTTTATCTGCTGATGTTGCTGCGCAAGCTGGGTGAACACCCAACGCCGGTGGCCCACGCCTGAATGGGGGCAGCAGGACCCCAATCTCGCTTCCCGACAAGGGGGGGGCAAGACGGTGCTAGGGTGCCCGATAGCAATAGGGTACCCGGTATAAAGAAGAGGCGGCCCCAGGGCCGCCTCGTTGTTTGCAGCGGTTGCCAGTTAGAGCTTCATGGAGAGGAGAGATTGACGAAGAGATAAACGGCTAGCCGTAGCGCTTTTTCGCCTCTTCAAACAAGGACATATGCAGCGGGATCAGCTGCTGCCAGTCACGCCGGTAGCCGCCGCCCGGCACGGCGGCGATGGGCAGCCCGTGCCGCAGTGCGCAGTTAAAGATCATGGCATCGCGCTGGCGTACCCCCTCATCGCTCAAGGCGAGATAGCCAAGCTCGTCGTCCTTATGCACATCGACCCCGGCCTGATAGAGGATGAGGTCGGGGGTGTAGAGCCGCAGCGCCAGGTTAAGCGCCTCTGCCAGCGTGGTGAGATAGGCATCGTCCGCCATGCCGCTTGGTAGGGGAAAATCCATGTGGGAGGCGGGCTTGTGGCGGGGGAAGTTGTGCTCCCCGTGCAGGGAGAGGGTGATGATGTCGCGCCGCCCCTGGCACAGTGCTGCGCTGCCATCCCCTTGATGGACATCGAGATCGACGATCAGTACCTGCTCGCAGCGCCCTTCGTCCAGGCACATCTGGGCGGCGATCACCAGATCGTTGAAGAGGCAAAAGCCGCTACCAACATCCCGGTGGGCGTGGTGATAGCCGCCGGAGATCTGCAGGCCGCAACCCTGCTCGAGGGCGTGGCGGCTGGCGGCCAGGGTGGCCCCCACCGAGCGCAGGGTGCGCTCAATCAACAGGGGGGACCAGGGTAAACCGAGCTGGCGAATGGCGCCGGCATCAAGGGTGCCGGCGAGGGCTGCCTCCACATAGGCGGCATCGTGCACCCGTTTGATCTGCTCAGGGGTGGCGGGGGCGGCCTCTGCAAGCGGATAGCCGAGGCGGCCGAGCCGTTCGAACAGCGCCTGGTACTTGGCCAGCGGGAAGCGATGACGCGCGGGCAGGGTCAGGGCGGAGTAGAGGGGGTGATAGAAGATGCGCAGTGACATGACGGCAGGGCCTTGCTGGAGAGGCAGATATGAAAAAGGGGAGCCAGGCTCCCCTTGTCGCACGAAACGAGTGCTCGCGCGCCATTACTGCTGCTGGATCACCCAGATCTGGAAGGCTTTGCGAGTCTCCGCATCGGCCTTGTTGTACCAGTTTTGCAGCTGGGTCAGGGCTTCCGGGTTGCTCTGAGCCTTGCTCGGGGCAACTTGTACCGGGGCGCTGTTGGCGGCCATGACGGCGGCGGTGGAGACGGCAACAGTGGCCGGCTGGTTGAAGGCCTTGCCCATGTTCAGCAGCTCTTGCTGATAGTCACGGGTCAGCTGGAAGCCTTCGACTTTCGGCAGCACGAACTGCTCGCTGGCGACGACCTGGTTGCTGCTCTTGTCTTTCAGCGCGACTTTCTGCTCTTTGACGAACAGCTTGGCTTCAGCTTCGTTGCGCGGCTTCTTGTAGTCCAGCACCAGCTTCTGATTGTCGGCGGCGGTGAAGTTGATCACCAGCGGCTCGGCGGTCACCAGCTTGATGTCACTGCGGCTGGAGAAGTTGCCTTCGAAGGCGACGACCAGCTGGTGCTTGCCAGCTTTGATAGGATAGGTACTCGTCTTGTCGAGCAGCTTGGGATTGATGGATTGGCCATCGATCAGCTGTACGACGTAGGGGTTGGTCACTTCCAATTGGGCATCGGCCAGGGCACTACCTGCCCACAACAGACCAGCCAGGGCCGGCACCAGAACAGTCAGTTTCATTTCATCTCCTTGAACAGTCGGCGAGTGCCCACTGAAAAACAGGGGCTCATTTTTACAGGTTTGCCCAAGGGCAGCAATAGGCGTTTATGGCGCCTGGGTTGCCTCTCGGCCCCGCTGTTTAAAGCGAACGCGAGCCACGGCACGGGTTCTGACCGAGCCAATCGACCCTTGCCTTACTCAATCCGACGGCTGAAGGGGGGCAGCGCGTCGAGCAGCCCCTTGCCATAACGCTTGGTCAATAGACGTCGGTCGAGGATGGTGACCCGGCCCCTGTCCGCCTCCTTGCGGATGAGACGGCCACAGGCCTGAATGAGCTTGCGGGAGGCCTCCGGCACCGTCAGCTGCAGGAAGGGGTTGCCGCCTCGCTTCTCGACCCACTCGGCGGTGGCCTCTTCCACCGGCGAGTTGGGCACCGCGAACGGCAGCTTGGTGATCACCAGGTTGGTGAGGTAGTGGCCGGGCAGATCCAGCCCTTCCGAGAAGCTGCCGGTGCCGAACAGGATGCTGGCCTGGCCGCCATCGCACTTTTGCTTGTGCAGGGTGAGCAGGGCATTGCGGGAGGCTTCGCCCTGCACCAGCAGGGAGAGCCCCTTGGCCCGCAGCCCCACCGCCACCTCGTTCATCTGCCGGTAAGAGGAGAACAGCACCAGGCTCGCCTCCTTGCCTGCCAGCAGGCGGGGCAAGGTGCTTATGAGCTCCTGGGTGAAGGCGGGGGCGCTGGGCTCGTGCTCCATTTTGGGCAGATAGAGCTCGGCCTTCTGGTAATCGAAGGGGGAGCGCAGCCGCAGATAGCGGGTGCCGTCGTGCTCTTTGAGCCCCACCTGATGGCGAAAATAGCTGAAGGAGGAGAGGGCGGTCAGGGTCGCCGACACCAGCACGGCCCCCAGACACCTGGACCAGAGCCACTCTTCCAGCAGATAGCCAACCTCGATGGGGGAGGCATGCAGCCAGATGTCGCCGTCATCGCTCTTGACCATCCAGCGAGCCAACGGTGTTTTGCCTTGTGCCACGTGCCGCCCCAGCATCTCCCACAGGGCACAAAAACCCTCCAGTCGCTGCAGATAGAAGCCGCTCTCCGCCAGCAGGGGTTCGGCCTCCTTGCGGCGGATCTCGCCATCCTTCAACGCCTCGCCAATCGCGCCCTGCATTCTGTCCAGCGCCCGCAGTGCCTTCTTGCTCGCCTCCTTGAGGTTCTCCGCCAGCATCGGTAGAGGGTCGGGCAAGACGCCATCGGCGAAGCGATAGTGTTTTTCCTCATTGAACAGCTGGTCGTTGACGGCGAGCCACTGCTCCAGCGCCTTCAGATCCGGCTGCAGGGAAGCCAGCGCATCCTGCAGCTTGAGCTGGGGATCGAGCAGGCTCTCCTTGTTGAGGGTTCTGGCCAGCTTGCCGGCACCCTGCGCCAGCTTCTCCAGCCAGCGGCGCGAACCCTTGACGCTGGCCGAGGCGGCGCCGTGATCGCGGGCGATGGTGGGCAGGTGGTGGGCCTCGTCCAGCACATAGATACACTCGTCCGGCGGCGGCAGTATGATGCCGCCCCCCATGGTGAGGTCGGAGAGCAGCAGGGCGTGGTTGACCACCAGCACATCGGCCGCATCCATGTCGTTGCGGGCGCGGTGGAAGGGGCAGTGCTGATGATGACTGAGTGCCTTGTTGCAGGTGTGGCGGTCGGCGGCGATGCGATCCCAGCAGAGATCGGTGATGGGTTTGGGCCAGTTGTCCCGATCGCCATCCCATTTGCCGTCCGTGTAGGCCTGCCACAGCGCCTGATAGCAGCTCTTATCGGCGTCTGACGGCTTGTGTTTGCTGAGGCTGCCGAAGTCTAACTCGAAGTTGGCCATCTCGCTGCCGCTTGCGGCCTGTTCCAGCAGGTGCTCGCAGCAGTAACGCTGGCGCCCCTTGACCAGCATGAAGCGAAACGGCAGCTCGCTGTGGCGATGGTAGAAGGGCAGGTCCTTGTGGATCAACTGCTCCTGCAGGGCGACGGTGGCGGTGGAGATCACCAGCTTCTTCTGGGTGAGCCGCGCCACCGGGATGGCGCCCTGGGCATAGGAGAGGGACTTGCCGATGCCGGTGCCCGCTTCGGCCACCAGGATGCGGCGACTCTTTTCATACTCTCCGGTGAGGGTCTTGGCGATTTCGGCCACCAGAAAATTCTGCTCCTTGCGCGGCACAAAACCGGGTAAACCATCGGCAATCTGTCGATAGGTATTGCGAATGGTGGCTTTGAGGCGAGTCGATAGCATGAATGGGGTGTGACCGTGTCTGGGATGAATGGTCACAGGATACCCGCAACAGGCGGCCTGGGTCGAGGCAAGGTGAGGCAGGGGTTATGGGCCGGGATCCGCACTTATGTCATGGGGTGGATTGTGCGTGCAATAAACCACCAAAAAAGGGCGTTTCAGGCAGCGCGTATCGCTGTAAACGTTTTCCCTGAGAGGGCAAACAATATGGGATTCAGCTCACAATTTTTTCCCTATGACTATGGTTTTCTCAAAAAGTTCCAAGTTTTTTCATTGCGGATTGCAAAACCCGGTGCTAGTCTCGGGCCCCATAGTGATGCAAAGAACATCGCTAACACAGGGAATAACAACAACTTAGTGTTTAATTACAGTAGGCATTGGAAACTATGAAAAAGACAATTCTGGCTATTGCTATCCCGGCTCTGTTTGCATCCGCAGCTAACGCTGCCGTCATCTATGACAAAGACGGTACCACCTTCGACATCTACGGTCGTGTACATGCCCAGTACTTCGGCGAGTACGACTCCTACGATGCAGACGCAGATTCTTACTCCAAGAATGATGGTGAGCTGACCACCTATGCCCGTCTGGGCTGGTCCGGCAAAATGGCTCTGAATGACACCTGGTCTGGCGTTGCCAAAACTGAGTGGCAACTGGCCTCCGAAAACTCCTATGGCAGCGATAAGCGTGAGCTGAAGGCTCGTCACATCTATGCTGGCTTCGATGGTTCCCAGTATGGCCAGTTCCTGTTTGGTCAGACAGAAACTGCTTTCTACAATGCAACCGTCGCCAAGACCGATATCTTCAACGACTACGGTGACATGGCCAACGTCTATGATGGTCGTCAAGAAGGTCAGGCTATCTATAACGGTCAGTGGAACGGTTTTGGCCTGAAGGGTGGCTACATCACCAACAACGGCAGCTATGATGCGAACTACGCTGGCTGGTCTGGTGTTGAAGGTAAAATGGACCACGGCTACACCCTGGGCGCAACCTATGACTTCGACTTTGGTCTGGGTCTGGCAGCAGGTTACGAGTCCAAGAGCTTCGAAGATGCCTCCACCCTCACCATCACTTCCGAAAACGGTACTTTCAGCCGTGCTGATCTGACCGACAAGAATGACTGGGCTGTTGCCGCAAGCTACACCTATCAGGGTTTCTACTTCGCTGCCCTGTATAACGAATCCACCTACAAGTTCGACGGCTTCAACGATGCCAAGGCGCGTGGCTACGAGCTGGCTGCTTCCTACAACGTAGACGCCTGGACCTTCCTGGCTGGCTACAACTTCGCTGAAGCGAAAGTGGAAGGTGTAACTTCTTACGAAGACACCGTAGATTTCACCTCCATGGGTGTTGAATACGCCTTCAACTCCAAGCTGAAAGCTTACACCGAATACAAAATCCAAGGCCTGAGTCAGCAAGATGACGAGTGGACTGTTGGTATGCAATACAACTTCTAATCACGCTTCCCTCTCGTAGGGAACGTTGAAAGAGTTGATGAAACGGCCAAGCTTGCTTGGCCGTTTTGTTTTATCTGCCTTTCACCTTATTCCCTCCGCCGTTTGGCCCTGCGCCAGGTCACGTTGTCTCTTTTCCGCCCTTGGCTCCTTAGTCGTAAATCGCTAGATTATTCAATTCGTTGAAAGATGGTCTGCCGACAGGGAAGGATGCGTGTGATCGATTTCAGTCACCCCGAGTGGCGAGCGCTGGCTCAGCAGTTGCTGGATGAGGCGCCCCAGGTTATCCGCGGTCGCCAGTGGCAGCCCCTCATCGGCATGCTCAAGGACAATCAGCTGCTGCTCCCCCTTGGCAATCACCGCTATGAGCTGACCCCGGCCGGACGGCGCTATCTCACCCGCGAGCTGATGCTGGCCGAGATCGCCACCGCTCTCCCCGAGCCTGAGGAGTGGCTTCATGCTCAGGGTTGGCAGTTGGGGGAGCAGGTTAACGAGCGGGTGCTGGCGGCGCTCTATCGCAAGTCAGATGTGAACTTCACCCCCAACGAGCAGATCGACTTTGAGGACAAGGGCATTCGGCTCTGTGCCGATCAGCTGTTGCGCTTGCGCTCCGCCCAGCCGTTCAGCCTCTTTTTTAGCAGCGGTACCCTGATCGACGCGGCGCCCTGGCTGCAGGCCCTCGGCGAAGTGGCCCTACCTGAGCGCACCCTTGAGGATCTTGGCAAGATCCTGTGGGGGGAAGGGAATATCAAGCGGGTGATCACCACCGACAGCGTCGGCGCCTTTGCCGAGCTTCTTCTTGAGTCAGGCTGCTTGCTGGTGTGGGCTCCCGCCTCGGCGCAGCAGGCGCTGCAGCAAGTGATCGCCGCTCTGCCACCCCAGGTGCAGTGGAGCCATCTTACCTCTCTCGATCCGAGCGGGGTGGATCGGGTGCTGACCCTGGCCCAACGGCTGGGGCGTCCGGCCAGCTGGTGGCTGCCCACTGCGCTGGCTCCCATCATGGCGGCCTATGCCCTGCCGCTGACCGACTCCCGTCCCTGGGAGCCGAGCCGGATCCCCAAGTCATTGTTAGCAGTTTGTAGCGGTTTGGTTGAGTCCAATGGTGGCTTGTCTGCCGAGGTGTGCGCGTTGGCGCCGCAGTGGCATGCCATCGGTTGAGATTGCCGCAGATCCGGCCGAAAAAGCGGTTTGCCCCCACCCTGCACGGTGATATAAAGAGTTGACGAAGCGCTCGCCAGATGGGCGCTTTTGTTTGCCACGTGTTTTGCGTGTCACGGACGGTGTGCCAACACGCTTTGCCAGCCAACGAACTCAACGGAATACAGGGAATACCATGTTTGAAAAGGTTGTTGCCGCCCCAGCGGATCCGATCCTGGGCCTGACCGAAGCCTTCCGTGCTGACTCTCGCAGCCACAAGATCAACCTGGGGGTCGGGATCTACAAGGATGAGACCGGTGCCACCCCCATTCTCCACTGCGTCAAGAAAGCCGAGCAGAAGCTCTTGACCGACGAGAAGACCAAGAATTACCTCGGTATCGAAGGCAATATCGAATATGGCCGCATCGTGCAGCAACTGCTGTTCGGGCAAGATTCTGCGCTGGTCGCCAGCGGCCGGGCCAAGACCGCCCAGGCACCGGGCGGTACCGGTGCCCTGCGCATCGCCGCCGAGTTCGTGGTGCGCAACGGCTTGGCCAAGACCATCTGGATCTCCGATCCCACCTGGGCCAACCACGTCAGCGTGTTCCAGGCCGCGGGTCTGACCGTCAAGTGGTACAAGTACTACGACGCCGCCAGCAAGGGCCTCGACTTTGCCGCCATGCAGGCCTCGCTGGCTGAAGTGCAGGCAGGCGATCTGGTGCTGTTGCACGGCTGCTGCCACAACCCGACCGGTATTGACCCGACCGCTGATCAGTGGCGCGCACTGGCCAAGCAGAGTGCTGCCGCCGGCTGGTTGCCGCTGTTTGACTTCGCCTATCAGGGCTTTGCCCGTGGTATCGAAGAGGATGCCGAAGGTCTGCGCATCTTTGCCGAGTGCCACGACGAACTGCTGGTGGCGAGCTCCTTCTCCAAGAACTTCGGCCTCTACAACGAGCGGGTCGGCGCCTTCACCCTGGTCAGTGCGACCAAGGAGATTGCCGATGTGGCCTTTACTCAGGTCAAGACTGTCATTCGTGCCAACTACTCCAACCCGCCGTCACACGGCGCCGCCGTCGTCACCGCCGTGGTGAGCGATCCGGCTCTCTATGCCGAGTGGGTGGAAGAAGTGGCGGCCATGCGGGTGCGCATTCGCGAGATGCGGGAGCTGCTGGTGGAGAAACTGGCGGCGCGCGGCGTGAACCAGGACTTCAGCTTTATCCGCGAGCAAAACGGCATGTTCTCCTTCTCCGGTCTCTCCAAGGATCAGGTGGAGCGCCTCAAGAGCGAGTTTGCCATCTACATCGTCGGCTCGGGCCGGATCAGCGTGGCCGGTATCACCCGCGCCAACATAGATCCCCTGTGCGATGCGATCGCCAAGGTGTTGTAAGCACCGCCATCGGCATCTGTTCAGTAAAAAGCCCGCCGGGGAGACCCGGCGGGCTTTTTCATTTCCAAGTGCTGGTCTCAGCGACGGCGTTTGCCGCCCCCCAGCAGGGAGCCGAGGACGCCGCGTACCAGCTGGCGACCCACCTCGCTGCCGATGGTGCGGGCCACGCTCTTGGCGGCGGTTTGCACCACGCCGTCGTGCTGGCCGCCACGGGGGCCGGTGCGGCCAAACAGGATGCCATTGAGGGCATCGAGCAGGCCGCTTTCCCCATTGGATGACGGCTCGCTGCCTTGCTCGCCAGTGGTTGTCACCTTGCCGCCGTTGAGCCGCTCGAAAGCAGACTCGCGATCCTCCGGTGTCTCGTAGCGACCGTGCAGCAGGGAGCCCTGAATGAGCGTCTGCCGCTCGGCCTCGCTCAAGGGGCCGATGCGGCTGGCGGGCGGGGCGATGAAGGCGCGCTCCACCATGCTGGGCCGTCCCTTCTCGTCGAGCAGAGAGACCAGCGCCTCGCCGACACCGAGTTCGGTGATGACGCCGGCGGCATCGAAGGCGGGGTTGGCCCGCAGGGTATTGGCGGCGATCCGCACCGCCTTCTGATCACTCGGGGTAAAGGCGCGCAGGGCGTGCTGCACCCGGTTGCCAAGCTGCCCCAGCACGCTGTCGGGGATGTCGGCCGGGCTCTGGGTCACGAAGTAGACGCCCACCCCTTTCGAGCGGATGAGCCGCACCACCAGTTCGATCTTCTCCAGCAGCGCCTTGGGGGCGTCGTTGAACAGCAGGTGCGCCTCGTCGAAGAAGAACACCAGCACCGGCTTGTCCGGATCCCCCACCTCCGGCAGCTGCTCGAACAGCTCGGAGAGCAGCCAGAGCAGGAAGCAGGCATAGAGCCGGCTGGATTGGGTCAGCTTGCTGGCGGCCAGCACATTGATATGACCGTGGCCAGCCTCATCGGTCTGCAACAGGTCCTGAATGTCCAGCATGGGTTCGCCGAAGAAGTGATCGCCGCCCGCACTCTCCAGGGTAAGCAGGTTGCGCAGGATGGCGCCGATGGAGGCGGTGGAGACGTTGCCGTAACGGGTGGTGAGCGACTTGGCGTTGTCACCGGCAAACTGCACCATGGCGCGCAGGTCTTTGAGATCGAGCAGCAGCAGCCCCTCGTCGTCCGCCACCTTGAACACCAGCTCCAACACCCCGCTCTGGGTATCGTTGAGGCCGAGCAGGCGGGCGAGCAGCAGGGGTCCCATGTCGGAGACGGTGGCCCGTACCGGGTGGCCCTGTTCGGCAAACAGATCCCAGAACAGGGTGGGGCTGGCGGCAAAGGCGGGGGCCGGAATGCCGAACTGGGCCAGCCTGGCGTCCAGCTTGGCCGAGCCCGCCCCGGCGGCGCCCAGTCCGCTCAGATCCCCCTTCACGTCGGCCAGAAAGACTGGCACGCCGAGGCGGGAGAACCCCTCCGCCAGCACCTGCAGGGTGACGGTCTTGCCGGTACCGGTGGCGCCGGTGATGAGGCCGTGGCGATTGGCCATGGCCGGCAGCAGGGCGAGGGGATGACCATTGGCATGGGCCAGCGTGAGCGGTTCGGCCATGGTGGGCTCCTTGTGGCAAATGGGGGGCGAAAAACAACGGGTTACAAGGAGTGTGGTGGCAGGATCCGGGGATGGCAAGGGAGTGCCTCGTCAGCGCGCCAGAGGCTGACGAGGCGGGGGGGTTAGCGACTGCGGACCAGCTTGCCGAGGCGCAACAGCAGCAGGGTGAGGAGGCCGCCGCTGGCGGCGGTCAGCACTGCCAGCAGCAGGCTGCCGAGCAGGAAGGGGGGCACCAGGGTGGCCGCCTCGTGCTCCAGCCAGTGCAGGGTCCAGCTGAGGTGAAACGGCTCCGGCGTCTTGTGCAGCACCAGACAACCGGTGCGATAGGCGTAGAGGTACATGAAGGGCAGGGTCAGCGGGTTGTTGAACCAGACAGCCAGCAGTGCCAGCGGCAGGTTGAGGCTGAACGCCAGCGCCAGCCCGACCGCGATGAGTGAATGCATGGGGATGGGAAACCAGCAGGCGAAGATGCCGGCCGCCACCGCCCCGCTCAGGGCGCGCGGCCCCCCTTGCCAGAGGGCGGGGGCGAGCAGACGCTCGCCAAACAGGGAGAACCACTTCTGCTGGCGCAGGGTATCGGGGTCAATCTTGAAGCGGGCAAACCAGCGATTCAGCATGCGCGTGCCACCTTGCGTTTCTGCCACTGACGCACGGTGCTGATGCGCCAGCAGGTACGAATGAGGGCGTAGCCGATGAGGGAGCTGAGCAGGGCGAGCACCAGCGAACCCAGCAGCAGCGGCGGGGCCACGGTCTCGAACACCGACACCAGCCAGGCCCAGGTGAACTCGATCTCGATGTGCTGGGAGGATTGCCCCAGCAGCTGGCAGCCGGTCAGATAGGCGCCGTAGAACAGTGGCGGCATGGTAAAGGGGTTGGAGAGCCAGACCAGGGCTACCGAGAGCGGCAGGTTGACCCGGCAGGCGATGGCGCCGCCGGCCGCCAGCAACATCTGGCAGGGGAGCGGCACCCAGGCCATGAACAGCCCCACCGCGAAGGCACCGGCCGCCGAGCGCCGATTGAGGTGCCACAGGTTGGCATCCAGCAGCAGCTTGCCAAACAGCCGCAAGTGCTTGTGTTCCTTGAGTGTCGCCGGATCAGGCAGCCAGCGTTGTATGAGTCGTTTGGGCATATTGAAACCTTGCTAAATACTTGCACCATGGATCTGCGTCTGTTGTCGTTTGCCCTCGGGGCAAGCTCCTCACTGCTTTGGCCATGGTTGCCTTCATGGGAATGGGGTGGCCTGATGCTGCTGCTCGCGTTCCCCCTGGCCGGTTACCGCTGCTGGCGGCTGCTGTTTTTGCTGTGCGGCATCCTCTGGATGCAGGGGAGTTTGCACTACCGGCTTGCCTGGCTGGATCAGTTCGGCAAAAAAACGAGCCACATCATAACCGCACAGCTGCAAAGTGCAGAACCCGAGGGCGATAAATTTATCCGGCTGGTGCTGCGGGTGAACAGGCTCGACGATCAGGCGCTCACTCCGGCGCCGCTGGTGCGCATCAATGCCTACCAGGCGCTGCCCGTCATGCCGGCAGGCAGTCACCTCACTCTGGTGGTCTCTCTCAAACCGGCCCACGGCCTGGCCAACGAGGCGGGGATGGATGGGCGACGCCTGCTGCTTGGCAAGGGGATCACCGCCACCGGCAACCTGCGCCGGGTGATCCAGATTGAGCCGGCGCAGGCGGGGCTGCGCGAGCGCTGGCTGGCCCGGGCTGCCGCCAGCTGGCAGGATCTGAGCCAGGGCCCGCTGCTGGCGGCGCTCACCTTCGGCGAGCAGGGCGGCATCACGGATGAGCAGTGGAGCCTGTTTCGCGGCAGCGGGCTGACCCACATCATCGCCATCTCGGGACAGCACATCGCGCTGGTGGCGGTGCTCGGCTGGTGGCTGGGGCGACTGTTCGGGCTGCGGGGAGCAATTCTGGTCGCCCTGCTGTTTGCCGCCCTCTACAGCTGGCTGGCCGGTTTTGCGGTGGCCACCGAACGGGCCCTCATCATGGTGCTGGTGTGGAGCCTGCTGCGCTGGCGACGGCGGGAGTGGCCGGCCCATCGCATCTGGTTGTGGGCCTTCGTGGTGCTCACGCTGTGGGATCCCTTTGCCCTCTATTCGGCCGGATTCTGGCTCTCCTTCCTGGCGGTGGCTCTGCTGCTGGTGGCGAGCCTGCTGGAGGCCAAACCCGGGCTCATTCGTCTGCAGGGCTTGTTGCTGCTGGGGCTGCTGCCACTGCAACTGGCGCTGTTCGAGGGGATTGCCCCGCTGTCGCTGCTGCTCAATCTGCTGGCATTGCCGCTCTTTTGCATCGGCATCATACCGCTGGCGCTCATCGGGGTGCTGCTGGCGCCGCTTTCAGGGGAGCTGGCCCACCTGCTGTTCTGGCTGGCCGATGTCGGCCTGCAGTGGGTGTTGTGGGCATTGGCCCGGCTGGCCAGCCAGTGGCAGCTCTGGTGGCCGGTGCCGGGCTGGGTACTGCCGTTCACCGCCCTGCTGACCCTGCTCTGGTGCGCCTGGCATGTGCCGGGCGGCCGTCCGCTGCTGTTGCCGGGGGGGCGTGGCCCTGCTGCTGGCGGCCTGGCCGGCGCCGACCCACTGGCAACTGAGGGTGCTGGACGTGGGGCAGGGGCTGGCGGTGCTGATCACCCGGGGCGAGCGCGGCATCCTCTTCGACACCGGCGATCGCTACCCGGGCGGCTACAACATGGCGGATGCCGTGATCCTGCCCTTGCTCAACCGGCTCGATGTGCGGGTGCTGGATTATTTGATCATCAGTCACAAGGACAGGGATCACGCCGGCAATCGGCGCGCCATCCTGCAGGCTCTGCCGGTACGCCACGAGCTCTCTTCATTCGATTTTGGCCGCTTCACGGCCCTGTGCCGGCGCGGCCAGCAGTGGCGCTGGCAGGGGCTCGAGATGGCGGTGCTCTGGCCTCAGCAACCGGGGCCTGGTCACAACAACGACGGCTGTGTGCTGCAGATCCGCGACGGGGAACGGCGCATCCTGCTCAGTGCCGACATCGAGCGACAGGCAGAGCAGCGGTTGCTGGCGCTGGAAGGGGAGGGGCTTGCCAGCACCCTGCTGGTGAGCCCTCACCACGGCAGTCGCACCTCCTCCACGGCGCCCTTCGTGGCGGCGGTGGCCCCCCGCTATGTGGTGCACAGCGCCGGCTTCATGAACCAGTGGGGATTCCCCCGCCCCGAGGTGGTGGCCCGCTACCAGGAGGCGCAGCAATGGGTCACCGGGCTGGACGGAGAAATTCTGGTGGAGCCTGCGCCGGGCGGGCTGCGGATCCGGGCCGAACGGGAGCAGGGCCCCTGGTTTCACCGCAAGGGTGACTGGTGGCGCCCCGCGCTCTGGCCGGCTCGTTGAACCGGATCGCAGGGCATCGCGCCGGTGATGTCGGGTGAAAACCCGGCTTTGGCTGGGATAACGGCCGTGATTTCCGGCCTTGGTGATGGGCACCGCTTGGTGTAATCCTGCGCTTTGGCTGGGATAACGACCGTCATTTCCTGTCTTGGCGAGGGACATGCGCTGGCGATGCTTGGTGTAATCCTGCGCTTTGGCTAGAATAGCCCGTCATTTCCCTTATTAACGGCTATTCATGCAACAAGAAACCTCACAAGACAGCTGGCCTGTCTTCAAGCGTCTGCTCGGCTATGTCCGTGACCGCAAGCTTGGCCTGATCGGCGGCATCATCGGCATGCTGGGCTACGCCGCCGTGGATACCACCTTCGTCTATTCCATCAAGCCGCTGATCGACCAGGGGATCAACGGCAACGATCCGACCGTGCTCAAGTGGATGCCCTTCTTCGTACTGGGCATCGTGGCCCTGCGCGGCGTCGCCAACTTCCTCTCCAACTACTGCATGGCCTGGGTCGGCAACCACGTGGTGATGCGCCTGCAGCAGCAGGTGTTCAATCACATGGTGGCGATGCCGATGAGCTTCTTCGACCGCCAGAACACCGGTCACCTGCTCTCCAAGGTGACCTATGACGCCAGTCAAGTCTCCTCGGCTGCCAGTACCACCCTGGTCACCCTGGTGCGGGAAGGGGCGACCGTGGTCGGCCTGCTCGGCCTGATGTTCTGGCACTCCTGGCAGCTGTCGGTGATCTTCCTGGTAGTGGGGCCCGTGGTGGGCATCATCATCGGCCTCATCAGCCGCCGTTTCCGTCAGATCAGCCGCCACATCCAGCAGGCGGTGGGTGACATCACCACCTCCACCGAGCAGATGCTCAAGGGGCACAAAGAGGTGCTGATGTTCGGTGGCCAGAAGGTGGAGGAGAAACGCTTCTTCAAGGTCAGCAACAACATGCGCCAGCAGACCATGAAGATGGTCGCCGCCGATGCCATCGGCAGTCCGGTGGTGCAGATGGTTGCCTCCATCGCGCTGGCGGCCTTCCTCTATGTGGCCACCATCGACAGCGTGCGCAGCGAGCTGACTGCCGGTACCTTCACCGTCATGATCACCTCCATGATGATGCTGCTCAAGCCGCTGAAAAGCCTGACCGACGTCAACAACCAGTTCCAGCGCGCCATCACCGCTTGCCACAGCCTGTTCGGCCTGCTCGACACCGAGCCGGAGCAGGATACCGGTACCCGTACCCTGGAGCGCGCCCGCGGCGAGATCGAGTTTCGCAACGTCACCTTCACCTACCCGACCAAGGACACCCCGGCGCTGCACAACGTCAGCTTCAAGGTGGAGGCGGGCAAATCGGTGGCGCTGGTGGGTCGTTCCGGTTCCGGCAAGAGCACCATCGCCAGCCTGTTGACCCGCTTCTACGACATCGAGCAGGGGGAGATCCTGCTCGACGGCGTCAATATCCGCGATTACCGCTTGAGCGAGCTGCGCAAGCAGTACGCGCTGGTGTCCCAGCATGTCCACCTGTTCAACGACACGGTGGCGAGCAACATCGCCTACGCCGCGGAAGAGAAATACAGCCTCGACGAGATCAAGCAGGCGGCCCGCATCGCCCACGCCGACGAGTTTGTCAGCAAGATGAGCAACGGTTATGACACCGTGGTCGGCGAGAACGGCGCGTCGCTCTCCGGCGGTCAGCGTCAGCGCATCGCCATCGCCCGCGCCCTGCTGCGCGATGCGCCCGTGCTGCTGCTGGATGAAGCGACCTCGGCGCTGGATACCGAGTCCGAGCGCCACATCCAGGCGGCCATCGACGAGCTTTGCAAGGCGCGTACCTCGCTGGTGATCGCTCACCGCCTCTCTACCATCGAGAAGGCGGACGAGATCCTGGTGATCGATGAGGGTCATATCGTCGAGCGCGGCAACCACGCGGCGCTGATGGCCCAGCAGGGTACCTATGCCCAGCTGCGCGCCATCCAGTTCGGCCATGCCACCGCTGGTGGCAACGCCTGATGCTGGAGCGGCTCTGGTATGCAAAGAGTGGCTGGCGCTGGTTGCTGGCCCCCTTTGCCCTGCTGTTCGCCGTCATCAGCGGCACTCGCCGTTACGCCTATCGTCATGGCTGGCGCAAGGGGTATCGCTCCTCCTTGCCGGTCATCGTCGTGGGCAATATCTCGGTGGGTGGCAACGGCAAGACCCCGGTAGTGGTCTGGCTGGTGGAGCAGTTGCAGGCCCGCGGCTATCGCCCCGGGGTGGTGAGCCGCGGCTATGGTGGCAAGGCGCCCCATTACCCGTACCGGCTCGATGCCGCCAGCACCACGGCGCAGGCGGGGGATGAGCCGGTACTGATTGCCCAGCGCTGTGGCTGCCCGGTGGTGGTGGCGCCCAAGCGGGCCGATGCGGTGCGTCTGCTGGAGCAAAGTGGTGAGGTGGACATCATCATCACCGACGACGGCCTGCAGCATTATGCGCTGGCCCGTGACATCGAGCTGGTGGTGGTGGATGGCGCCCGCCGTTTCGGCAACGCCTGCCTGCTGCCCATGGGGCCGCTGCGCGAACCGGTCACCCGGCTCAAACGGGTGGACGCCATCATCTGCAACGGCGGCGAGCCAGGGCGGGGAGAGTATCCCATGAGGCTGGTGGCTGACTCCCCCCGTCGGGTGCGCGACGAGGCCCCGCTGGCCACGCCGCTGGCGGGCCCGGTCGACGCGCTGGCGGGAATTGGTCATCCGCCCCGTTTCTTTGCCACCCTCGAAGGGCTTGGTTATCAGCTGGATCAGCAGGTGGCTTACGGGGATCACCACCCCTTCGATCGGGACGAGCTGGTGGGCCGCTTTGCCGGCAAGCCGCTGCTGATGACCGAGAAGGATGCGGTCAAGTGCCGCTCTTTTGCTCTCGACAATTGGTGGTATCTGCCGGTCAGCGCCGAGTTGCCCGCCTCCCTGCTCGATACCCTGCTGCACAAGCTGGGCGCGAGCGGGAAGGGGCAAGGCGCAACCAAGGCACAAGGTTAATCTCTCTCGCCAACGTGGGGGAGAAGGGGCTTATCATGCCCCGCATGCAATATCTGGTTGCTCGACATCCATCGCCGGCGTGATGAATCCGCCGGCGCGACATCGTTGAAGGAGTATCGTTTTGGCTTTGGACATCAAGTTGCTCGACATCATTGCCTGCCCGGTCTGCAAGGGCAAGCTGCACTACAACAAGGCCGTGCATGAGCTGGTCTGCCGCTTCGACAAGCTGGCCTATCCGCTGGAGGAGGGGATCCCGGTGCTGCTGGAGAACCGCGCCCGTCCGCTCAGCAGCGACGAGCTGTCGTCATGAGCTTCGTCGTCGTCATTCCGGCCCGCTACGCCTCCACCCGGCTGCCGGGCAAGCCGCTGGCCGACATCCACGGCAAGCCCATGGTGCAGCACGTGGTGGAAAAAGCCCTGCAGTCGGGCGCTGACCGGGTGATCGTCGCCACCGATGACGAGCGGGTGCAGCAGGCGCTGGCCGCCTGCGCCGGGCAGGCCGGTTTCGAGGTGTGCATGACCTCGAAGGATCACCAGTCCGGCACCGAGCGGCTGGCCGAGGTGTGCCGCCACTACGGCTTTGCCGCCGACACCATAGTGGTTAACGTGCAGGGGGACGAGCCGCTCATTCCGCCGGTCATCATCCGTCAAGTGGCGGACAACCTGGCCGCCGCCACGGCGCCCATGGCGACTCTGTCGGTGCCGATCCAGGACGCCGAAGAGGTGTTCAACCCGAACGCCGTCAAGGTGGTGACCGACCAGGAGGGCTACGCGCTCTACTTTAGTCGCGCCTCCATTCCCTGGGATCGGGATCGCTTTGCCGCGAATCGCGAGCAGATTGGCGATCACTACCAGCGCCACATCGGCATCTATGCCTATCGCGCCGGCTTCATCCAGCGTTACGTGGACTGGGCGCCGAGCGCGCTCGAGCAAGTAGAGGCGCTGGAGCAGCTGCGGGTGCTCTGGTACGGGGAGAAGATCCACGTGGCCCAGGCGCTCGAGGCGCCGCCGGTCGGGGTGGATACCCAGGCCGATCTGGACAAGGTGCGCGCGCTGCTGGCGAACTGATGCCGGCAACAGAAAAAATGACTCTGAACGGTGCCTGCGGGCGCCGTTTTTTGTGTTTAATCTTTATATAATTATTTGATTCAAAACACCATTTATGAGCACTTTCAAACTTTTCCCGGCCATGGTTTGCCAAATCAGCGAGTTTGGTTATGATGCAAGACGCCGTGTTAACCCTAACTGGCATATAACGAGATAAAAAACGGGGTGTTTGGGTGATTAATGTATTCCTGGTCGATGATCATGAGTTGGTGCGTACAGGGATAAGACGCATTCTGGAAGATGTCCGCGGGATCAAGGTGGTGGGCGAGGCGCAGAGCGGGGAAACCGCAGTCACTTTCTGTCGTCAGCACCATCCCGACGTGATCCTGATGGACATGAACATGCCGGGCATCGGCGGCCTGGAGGCGACCCGCAAGATCCTGCGGATCCGGCCCGATGTACGCATCATAGTGCTGACCATTCATTCAGAAAATCCGTTCCCGACCAAGGTGATGCAGGCGGGTGCCGCCGGCTATCTCACCAAGGGAGCTGCGCCGGACGAGATGATCCACGCCATTCGCCTGGTCCACTCCGGTCAGCGTTACATCTCCCCGGAGATCGCCCAGCAGATGGCCCTGAGCCAGTTTGCCTCGGCCGACGAGAACCCCTTCAAGTCCCTCTCCGAGCGCGAGCTGCAGATCATGATGATGATCACCAAGGGGCAGAAGGTGACCGATATTTCCGAGCAGCTCAACCTGAGCCCGAAGACGGTCAACAGCTACCGCTACCGGTTGTTCAGCAAGCTCAACATCAATGGCGATGTGGAGCTGACCCATCTGGCCATTCGCTATGGCATGCTGGATGCCGATACCCTGTAACGGGCGGCGTGTAGCCATCAAAGGCGGCCTGTGCCGCCTTTTTGCTTTTTGCCGGCCTGGCGCAGTATGCTCTGTGCCGTCTTCTGCTTTTATCCGTTGAGCTAGGTTGCCGATGAGCCTCTCTTTCGATCTTCCGTTTGCCGCGATCCTCCAGATCCTGCACCTCGATCCCCGTTGCCGGAGCCAGCATGACCTCATCTGAACCTCTCTTCGACAGCAAGGCGTTTCTCAGTGCCGTCACCCACCAGAGCGGCGTCTACCGCATGTACGACAGCGGCGGCACCGTCATCTACGTGGGCAAGGCCAAGGATCTGAAAAAACGGCTCGCCTCCTACTTTCGGGCCAACGTCGACAGCATCAAGACCCGCACCCTGGTGCGCCAGATTGCCGACGTGCAGGTGACGGTCACCCACACCGAGACCGAGGCGCTGATCCTCGAGCACAACCTCATCAAGCAGTACCAGCCTCGCTACAACGTGCTGCTGCGCGACGACAAATCCTACCCCTGGATCATCATCACCGCGCACCAGCACCCGCGCATCGGCGTTCATCGCGGCGCCCGCAAGGTGAAGGGGGAGTACTTCGGCCCGTACCCCTCCGGCGGTGCGGTGCGCGAGAGCCTGCACCTGATGCAGAAGATCTTCCCGGTGCGCCAGTGCGAGGATGCGGTCTATGCCAACCGCAGCCGCCCGTGCCTGCTCTACCAGCTCAAGCGCTGCGCCGGCCCCTGCGTGGCCGGGCTGGTGAGCGAGGCCGAATATGCCCAGCAGGTGGAGCTGGCCAAGCTGTTTCTGGCGGGCAAGAACCAGCAGGTGATAGGCGAATTGGTGGGCAAGATGGAGTCCGCCAGCGGCGATCTGCGCTTCGAAGAGGCGGCCCGCTACCGGGATCAGATCCAGGCGCTGCGTCGGGTGACCGAGCAGCAGTCGGTGAGCGGCAACGTGCTGGACGAGCTCGACGTGGTGGGGGTGGCCTTCGAGCAGGGGACCGCCTGCATCCACGTGCTCTTCATCCGCCAAGGCAAGGTGCTGGGTTCGCGCAGCTACTTCCCGAAAGTGCCGGCCGATACCCAGCTTGACGAGGTGGTGCAATCCTTCCTGCTGCAGTTCTATCTGTCGGGGCAGGGGGGGCGGCAGATCCCGAGCGAGGTGCTGCTCGACGTGGCGCTCGAAGACGAGAATGTCATCGCCGAGACCCTGAGCCAGACCGCCGGCTACAAGGTGCGGGTGGTGAGCCGTACCCGCGCCGAGCGGGCCCGTTTCATCAAACTTGCCTCCATCAACGCCCAGACCGCGCTGCGCTCGCGGCTCGCCCACAAGAGCACCACCACCGCCCGTTACGACCAGCTGGAGGAGCTGCTGGAGCTGGAGCGCCCCATCGCCCGCATGGAGTGCTTCGATATCTCCCACACCATGGGGGAGCGCACCGTGGCTTCCTGCGTGGTGTTCAACCGGGAGGGACCGCTCTCATCGGAATATCGGCGCTTCAACATCGACGGCATCACCGGCGGCGATGACTATGCCGCCATGGAGCAGGCGCTGGAGCGGCGTTTTGGCAAGCAGCAGGAGCCGGACAAGGTGCCGGACGTGCTGTTCATCGACGGCGGTCTCGGCCAGCTGCGCCGCGCCGAGGAGATCCTGGCCCGTCAGCTGGAGTTTCTGGGGGGCAAATATCCGCTGCTGGTGGGCATCGCCAAGGGGGTGACTCGCAAGGCGGGGCTGGAGACCCTGATCCTGGGGGAGAGCCACGAAGAGCTGCATTTGCCGGCAGATATGCCCGCCTTGCACCTGATTCAGCACATCCGCGATGAATCCCACCGTTTTGCCATCACCGGCCACCGCGCGAGACGGGCGAAAGCCCGCACCACCAGTACCCTGGAGGATATTCCGGGGGTGGGGCCGAAACGGCGGCAGGCGCTGCTCAAGTACCTGGGCGGGCTGCAGGAGGTGAAAAAAGCCGGGGTGGAGGAGCTCGCCAAGGTGCCCGGCATCAGCCAGGAGCTGGCCCAGTCCATCCACGACGCCCTGCACTCGCTCTAGCCATTGGTAGCCGAGAAGGGGTGAATGCGCCTCCATGTTGCCCCTGTTTGCCCTGACGGCGAACAGGAGCTGTTGCTTGGGGTATCGGCAAGGGGCGAGTTGAGTCACATCATTCACCCTGGGTTCATTCACTTCGGGGATCCCGGCACACAAGAGCCGTGACGCAGGGGGCCCGTAAATGCCATAATGGCCCGCATCCTGAGGTTGTTGATGGATTCATAGACCAAGGCGGGCGCCTGTCCGGTTGCATCCGTGATCGGCTTGGGGCTACCATGTAGCGGCATACAAGAAGTGGCTGAAAATAATGACAAATATTCCTAATCTGCTGACGTTTTTTCGGATCTTGCTCATCCCCGTCTTCGTCATCCTGTTCTACCTTCCCTATCAGTGGTCCTATCTGGCGGCGGCCATCGTCTTCATCCTGGCGGCGGCGACCGACTGGTTTGACGGCTACCTTGCCCGCAAGCTGAACCAATCCACTGCCTTCGGCGCCTTCCTCGATCCGGTGGCCGACAAGATCATGGTGGCGGCGGCGCTGGTGGTGATCGTCGAGCACTACAACACCATCTGGGTGACCATTCCAGCCATGACCATGATTGGCCGCGAGATCATCATCTCCGCCCTGCGCGAGTGGATGGCCGAGCTGGGCAAGCGCTCCTCGGTGGCGGTCAGCTGGATTGGCAAGTGGAAGACCATGATCCAGATGGTGTCGCTCACCGGTCTCATCTGGCAGTACGACATCTGGATGGTGTGGCTGGCCTATGTGCTGCTCTATGTGGCCACCGTGCTCACCTTCTGGTCCATGTTCCAGTACATGAAGGCCGCCTGGGGCGATCTGACCTACCACTCCCGCTTCTAGTCTGCGTTTGCACTAAACACCGTTTCCCCGCACTTGGGGCAGGGAAACGGTCGTGAACGTTGAAAATGCAGGAAAAGGGCAAAAAACACCCGAACGATCAGGGTATTAAACATTTTTGGTTGACTGGGCGAGGAACATCGCTAGAATGCGTCCTCGTAGTCAGGCAGTCAGGCAGACCATTGCGGGAATAGCTCAGTTGGTAGAGCACGACCTTGCCAAGGTCGGGGTCGCGAGTTCGAGTCTCGTTTCCCGCTCCAAATTTAGACAATAGAGACTTTCTCTCTTTTGCATGGCGCGTTAGCAAAGCGGTTATGCAGCGGATTGCAAATCCGTTTAGTCCGGTTCGACTCCGGAACGTGCCTCCATATTGACAAGCCCGCGGCGCGAGCTTGATACCGATTACGGTGCCCGAGTGGTGAAATCGGTAGACACAAGGGATTTAAAATCCCTCGACGTTCGCGTCGTGCCGGTTCGATTCCGGCCTCGGGCACCATTAAAATCAAAGACTTACAAAGGCCGCTAGCAATAGCGGCCTTTTTGTTTTTGGTTAAATGGCGACAGAGTGGCGACAGCGTTTTTGGGATTGGTTTATCCAGTCTTTTGTCTGGGTAGTGATCGGGTCATCTTGTATGATGCCGCTCTGCCTGATCGCGCACTTCATGCGGCACCATTCCCTGGCCATGTTTCTGTGCGCGGTTTGGCAGAAATGAGAAGGGCCCCGCTTGTGGGGCCCTTCTCGCATCTCGGAATCACTCAGGCAGTTCGTTGAGTTTCACCTCGAGCTGCAGGCGGTTGGTGTAACCCTGATTGGTGAGGTCGTGCACCACCTGGGTGAGCAGCCAGTCGGCCTCGTCTATCTGGGGCTTGAACCCCCTGACGGTGGTGGGTTGTTCTGGGTAGAGTTCTGGCCGGCCCTTGGCCAGGGTGATATCGAACTCTGCCACCCCGCGCTGGATCCGCTCCCACTCTGCCCTGGCCGCCCGCATGGCGTTGGCATGGTTGGCGTAGACGTGGCGTAGTTCCTTGACGTTCTCGCTGCTGCCGACCAGCAGCTCGTTCTCTTTCTTGTTGACCACGACGCCCGGCGGCAATGGCCGCTCTGGCTTCGGTTTGGTCTTTCTCTTGCGCTTCACCTCGACTTTCTTTTTCTCTGCGGCTTTGTTGTCTTGCCAGTAGGCCGTCACGCCGGTGTAGGCGTCGCGGTCTGCCACTGAGAAGCGGTGCTGATCGCCATCTTGGCGGGTGATGGTGATGGCTGGCAGTGGCTGGCCCTTTGCGGTGGTGCCCTGGCCTGCCTTGATGAACATCAGGCGGCCAGATTTGACGGTGGAGATGGCATCGCACTGGCCAGCCAGGCGGGTGAGAAAGGCCAGATCGCTTTCGTTGGCTTGGTCGATGTGGTCGACCAGTTGACCCTTGAGCGAGTCACCCACGCAGGGGGTGAGCTGGTAGGTGGCTGCCACCTGCTCGACGATGTTGCCGACGGTGGATTGGTGCCAGCTGCGCTCGCGCAGTTTGTTCATACCCCCACGCAGGTCTGCCGACGAACCCCGGATGGTGAGCACGTCCGGGGCACCGTTGTGCTCGACCGCGTCGATCTTGTAGGTGCCCTTGTCGACCAGGGCGCTGCCTTGCCAACCGATGAGGCAGCGCAGGGTGGCCCCCCGGCGCTGCATGTCGAGCTGACCGTCGCTGTCATCGAGGGTGATCTCGATGGTGTCGGCGGTGAAACCTCGGTTGTCGGTGATGGTCATCGACATCAGGCGCGGGCGGATGGCGGCCGAAATGTCTTTGCCATCGACCAGCACCTGGTAGGCCGGCACCGGATGGTCTGGGCGCAGGGCATCGAGCGAGCTGGTGATGCCGAGATTCTCGGCCAGGCGGCTGCCGAACTGGTCAAGTGCCCCCATCAGAGGATCCCCCCCAGCTTGCCGCCGATGCTACCCATGAGTTTGCCCACCCCCAAGCGGCCGAGCAGGTTGCCGGCGGTGCGCCCCAGCAGGGTGTTGCCCAGCGTGCTGTCGTTGTCGTCGACCCGCTTGAGCTTGATGCTGAACTCTATCTTGCGGGCGGCACCATCGCTGAAAAACTCGGTGCGGGTGGTGCTGATGCCCTCTATAACGAACGAGCCACGCATCACGCCATCGCCCTGGATCAGGGGGAAGGCTTCGCCGCTGTCACCCATCTGGCGCAGCATGTCGAGTGACACAGGCCCGCCCGTCAGCTCTGGGTAGAGCACCCCGCTCAGGGTGCTGGTTTCATCGTCAGGGCCGAGGAATTGGTAAGCCGGGCGAGCGCCGACCCGGTTATTGCCCGGGTGGCGCCATGCCCATTCGTCTTGCTGGGATTGTGGGGCAACGGTCGAGCGCATAAACACGAACCAGCCCAGGGTCATCATCATGGTGGTTGCTCCTTAGTTTCGATCGCCCAGCGTGGCGCGGCCACGGGCGGCGGCCTGCCGCTCGCGCTTGTCCAATTCGCGGCGCACCTCTTGCGCCACATCGACGGCTGATTGCCCTGGCTGCTGAATGATGTGGATGGGGGCGTTGATCTCTGTGGTTGACGATGCCCCTCTGGTTGGAACTGGCTTGGAAGTCTGCACGATGCGAGGGCCGTAGCTGTACCCGTTGGAGAGTGCTGGCGAGCCGAAGTTGCCATTCAGGTAACCCGGTGTGGATGCGGTCGGCGCAGTCCTCTGGAAGCTCGGCAACTTCTTGGCTTCCAGAATGCCAAGCGATTCGAGCAGCCATTCGATCCCTTTCAGAAAGGCCTTGAGCGGGGTGAGGGCCAGATTGAAGGCCTCGCCCAGGATACGGCCGACGAACTGGCCGGCGCTGCCGAACCCTTCCAGCGTTTCCTTGGAAAACTTGATGGGTTCTAGCAGGTCACCAAACCAGCCTGATAGCGCTTTAACCCCGGTACCGATGCCATCAATCAGCGGGGCGAACGGCTTGAAGGCTTCAAAGACTGGGGCAAGCCCGGTCATGATGCCCTGCCAGAGGCCGCTGAAAAATGCGCTGATGGGCTGCCAAAACTTGATGATGGCAATCCCCAGCGCAGCAAGGGCAGCCAATGGGGCAAGGAGTGCCCCTATCGCACCCAGCATGCCGCCAAAGGTGACCCCCAGCACCCCGAAGATGAGTTTCATGATGGCCAGAGGCCCCAGCAGGGTAGCGACTGCCAGCGATAGCCCGCCCATGGCGATGGCGATAACCGAAGTCACCGCTGCGACACGCACCAAGGTGTTGGCCAGCTCAGGGTTTTCTTCTACCCAGTGGCGAACGCCCACCACGATCTGCTTGATGTACTTGATGATGTCCATCAATGAGCCGCGCAGCTTCTCGCCAAGGTCTGCTTTCACGTTTCTTATCCCGGCCTGCAGGATCAGCCACTGCGATGAGAGCGAGTCTTTATCGATGTCTGACTCTCGCTGCATCGACCCCCTCGACTTCTCGGCGTTCACCAGTTTCAGCTGACGATAGAGCTCGTCCAGGTTGTTGGATAGCTTGGCCGCGTCTTTGCCGTATTCCTTGCCGAATATCTGGGTGGTGACCCTGAGCTGGTCTTCGACGTTGAGTTTCTTAATCTTCTCCAGCACCTTGGTGATGGTGCCCATGGCATCGGTTGCCATGGCCTTTTCTACAGCGGTTGACTGCATGCCGATCGCTTTCATCCCGGCCTGGAAGCGCTTGCTTTGCATGGTCGCGATGGAGAGCTCGCGCACCATAGCGTTGGAGGCGCTGGCGGCTATCTCCGGTGCAGCCCCCAGACTGAGGAAGGTAGAACCCAGCGCGGCGGCTTTGCGGAAGTCGAGTTTGTCGGCGACGCCGCCCAGGCGCTGCAGCACGTCGATGATGTCGGCGCCCTTGGATTGGGCGTTGTCGTCGAGGTAGTTGATGGCATCGCCGAGCTCTTCGATGTTGCCGATGGGGATCTTGTAGAGGTTGGCGATTTTGCCCATGTCTTCGGCGAGCTGGCCGGCCGGCAGTTCAAAGGCGGTGGCCGCCTTGGCGGAGGTTCTGGCGAACTTGAGCAGGTTCTCTTGACCTTGCACCCCCATGCGGGCGGCGCCTTCAACCAGTGCTGCGATGTCGATCGCGCCGTTGAGTTGGGGGATCTCTTCTGAAATGGCTTGAATCTGTTTGGCCATGTCGAAGTAGACCTTGGTCAGCTTGCCAGAGTCATCCCTGGCGCCATCGACCTGTTTTGCCACCCCTTTCATGGCGTCTTCAAAGCTGGAGTACTCCTTGATGGCGCTATAAACCGGCATGCCGATGGCGGTACCGGCTGCGATAGCGGTGGCGCCGTGTCCGGCAATCTGGCCGCGCAGCTCTTGGGTCTGTCGGTAGCTGGCTTTGACCTGGTTGAGGCGCTTTTGCTGGTCAGCCAGCTGGCCCAGCTTGGCGCGCTGAGAGTCGAGCACGGTATTAGCCGCGGCCAGATCGGTCTTTAGGCGGCGCTGAGTTTCGCTGAGGTTGCTGGTGTTGATGCCGCTCTTGCGCATCGCCTCACCCATCTGAGCGTGACGGGTGATCATTTCCCCTTCTTTGGTCTTGAGCTGGTTGAGGGCTTTCTCGGCCTTGTTGAGCTCGTTGATCATCAGGCGGGTTGGCTTGGGGGTGTCGGCAATTTTGCGCTGCAGTTCGCTGAATGAACCCTCGGCCTGTTTCAGCTTTGCCTTGGTTGCGCCAATCTGGGCGCCCAGCGTCTTGTAGCCTTCGATTTGGCCGGCTTGGGTTTCGATGTCGCGGATTTTCTTCTTGGTGTCGACCAAGTCTTTGGCGGTCAGGCGGCTCTGGCCGCTGACGGCTTTGAGGGGGGCGGTGAGCTTGTCGACCGCCCCGAGCAGGATTTGGAGTTTGAGAGGGTTCATTGTTCTTCTGCCCCGTTGATGCGGTTGTGAATCTCAACGAGGCGTTGGTGCCAGCCCATCAGCTCGCTGATTTCCATGGCCGCCATCTCGGACGGCGGCCAGTGGGCGATGATGGCGATCTCGGCCATCAGGTCGTCTATGCAGTGAGGTAGGCCTCCTGCTGCGAGCCCATCAAAAAACCGACCACCACCACCCCGGCTTTGAGCAGGTCAGCTGGGTCCATGTCGTTCACTTCCTTTTCGGTCAGGTCGGTGATGCGGGGCAGCAGTTTGATGAGGGTATCGACGTTCATCTGGACGATGTCCATGGTGTTGAGGCCGCGCAGGTGGCCCGCCTTCTTGGGGCTGCGGATGATCAGGCTGTTGAGGGTGTTCTCGCCGCGCTGGATCGGGGTGTCGAGGGTGATTTCTTTCTGGTCCATGGTGTTTGTTCCTGTTGTGGATGTGGTGAGGGCGGCAGTGTGCCGCCCGTTAGGTTGTTGGGTGGGTTAGAGGCCGATGGCTTTGCGGTGTTCGGCCATGCGGTCGACGCCGTCGGGGCCGATTTCGATCATGTTGAGCAGGTCGATTTCGTGGATGACCCGGCCATCGACGGTCAGTTTGTAATAGGTGTTGACCATGCTGACCTTGGCTTGGGTGTTGTCGCCCATTTTCGCGGTGCCCCAGTCGATCTCTTTGAAGCGGCCACGGGTGACCACTTCAACGGATTGGGTGCCGCCTACATCATCCCGCTGGATCGAGCCGTAGAAGCGCAGCGCGACGCCGTCAATCAGCCCACTCCCCATTTTGCCGATGATGTCGGCGCTGTAGCCTCCCATGGTGAACGAGGTGTCGAGGGCGCTGTCATCGAGCCCCATGTCGATATTGACGGCACCTGGCATGCCACCGCCGCGATAGGTCTCGAATTTGCGGCCGAGCTTGGGGAAGGTGAACTCTTCGGCTTCGCCGATCCAGTTGGTGCCGTCGGTGAAGATGTTGAGCTGTTTGACTTTTCTTGGCAGTGCCATGGTGGCTCCTTATGCTGCGGCCGCGACGCGGGCGCCGAAGTCGATGAGGTAGGTGTCGGTGATGCGCTGGATGAAGCCGAGGTCTTCGAGCGGTGGCATCGGGGTGTAGTTGTAATCGATGCGCAGCTTGCCGGCTTTGAGGGTGTCTTTGTCATTGAGCTCTTCGTTGAACCAGCAGTCAAAGCCGAGCAGGTAACCGCCCGCCACCAGTTCGCGGCCCTTGGCCTTGATGCCTTCGACGATGTCTTTCACCAGGGTGGGGGTGAGCGGCTTGTCGTTGGCCCACATGTGCGCCTCGGCCATGGTGTCGGCCAGGATCTGGGCGGTGCGGGTGTAGTTCTCGAAGGCGAACTGCGGGTCATCGGAACAGGTGCGGTTGCCCCAGTAGCGGAAGCCATCGGCCCGGATCAGGGCGGTGATCTCGTTGGCGTTGAGCAGGCCGACCTCGGTGTCGGGGTCTTGCAGATCCCAGAACAGGGCCTTGGTCATGCCGTCGACCCCGGTCACGCCTACGTTCGACAGGGTCTTGTGCCAGCCGATCTCTTTATCGATGAGGGCGCGCATGGCGGCGGCCTTGAGGCAGGCATCCAGTTTTACGCTGGCATTGGCTGCTACATCCCAGGCGGTCCAGTCGCCGTGGATAGGCATCAGTTCGCGGCTGGAGAAGTTTTCACGGTAGGCCAGCGCAGCCTCGACGGTCTCAGCGATGGTCGGCACGTAGGCAAAGGCGCGCAGCTTTTTGGCCACGCCACCCAGCGCGGTGGCCACCGGCAAGGTGCAGTTGTCCGGCACGCAGAGGATGCGCGGCTTGACGCCGGTCATCGGGGCGGCCCGTTCCAATGCCTTGAGGCCGGTGTAGCTGCCATCCGGCTTGATGGTGCCGATGATGTTGCTGGTCATGGCGGCCGCGTCGGCGCCATCTGCCACGCGCACGGCGATGACGATGGTGCTGACGGTGTCATAGATGGTTTGCAGCGAGCGCTTGAGGTTGCCCTGAGTACCAGCCTTGGCGATGGCCGCCGGCAGGTTGGCGATCAGCACGGGCTTGTCGAGGGGGAAGTAGGCGGCATCCGCATCGGCGCTGGTGCAGACCATTCCGATCACCGCCGTGGCGACGGTGCGGATGGTGCGGGTGCCCTCGTTGACTTCCACGACGCGCACGCCGTGGTGAAATTGGTCCAGTGCCATAGGTTCTCCTGTTGTCCGGACGGAGCTTTTGCAAGGAAATGCGAGCATGGTCAGGATGCAGGGGCAGGGGATGGCGAGCGAGCTGTTGCCATTGTGTGGCGGCGCTACACAATGGTCAGGCGATGACAAGGTGGCGACGGGCGGCAGTAACGAAAAACCCCGCTCTGGGCGGGGTGGTTGTTGGATGGTCTGCTACCCTGGTTTTACTGGCCAGGTTATGTTTTTTGGCCAGCCTTGTAGCTGGTCGACGCGGCTTACTTCAATCGTGTATTGACGCCATTTATTAAGTGAGTCAGCTTCGTTTTCAGACAAAAGCCCCAATGATTCAAGATACAACAATGGTGCGATTATTCCATTTGCTTCAATAAGGCGTTCTTTTTGCTCATTTCTTGATGCCGATATAGCGTCATTAATTGATATTTCTGATTTAACCAGTATGGGATTTCCAACTTCATCAGTTGATATTTTCATCCCCTGTTCAGCACCTTTCATTAACTCAGTGTGCTGTTCATTGGAAATCTCTGTATATGGCTTAGGTATATCAGCTTCATTGAATAATATGGTGTCATAAAACCATAATGTAGTTGCTGAAAAAACAATAGTTGATTTCATGATTATTTCCCTATAGCAATCCAGTGAAAGCCGACTGACACACTAGCAATCTGGCCAATCCAAACACCAAAGGCACCGTTATTTCTGGTCCCATTTGCTACGATTCTATTTGCGGATATGTTGTCTAATGCCCCACCCACAGTTGTAAATACAACTTTTGTTTCGACGGGCATCGTAATCGGCAGCGTGATTACTGCTGATGGCTGATTCGCTGGTATTGTTCCAGTGCCGATTTGAAATATCCATCCACCTAGCCACGATGGCAACGCTAGATATCCATCTCCGACCCTAAACCCTGCCAGCATCTTTTTCGGCGTAACAGCAACATCATCCGCAACACCGTCCTCTGTCTGGGTCTGAGTCGCAACTTTCATCATTCCTAGCACGGTTTCTGATGCTTGCTTGACCCATGCCAGTAACTTCTTTGCGGTGACGAATTTGGTGTCATCTGCGCCGGTATTTACCTCTGCCTGAGTGGCAATCTGTGCCTTTCCCTTTACCGCTTCGGTAGCCGTGGTAATGGTGACAGCACCGGTCATGCCATCGACAGATTGCACCGAGTCGGTTGGGGTGAGCAGTTCTTGCCAGTTGGCCAGGGTTGATGCACCTGTTACCCGCAAGATGAAAGACTTGTTCAGATCGGTGCGTACTGCGACATCTCCTATTTCGGCAGTCAGGGCCAGCATGGCCGCTTGTGAGCCGACGACGAAGGTGTCGACGATGGCAGTGGCTGGGAGTTGACTGACTGGCACCTTGCCGCCGCCATCCAGAGTAGCCACCCCATTGACTGCGCCTTTTTGTGAGCTGGGAACCGCATCAGTGATGCCATAGCCAGCCAGGGTGGTTGGGTTAGTGCCAGCAGTTATGTTGCCCTTGGCATCTACAGTGACCGAGCGATAGGTCCCCGCTGCGACCCCTGCGTTTTTGTAGGTCACGTTGATGATGATGTTGGCACTGCCATCGAACGAGGCTTGGCCGGTGACATCACCCGCGATCGCCACGTTGCGCGCGGTGGTGAGCTTATCAGCCTTGCCAGCAGCAGTTACCCCACCTTCGATGTCATCGACATGTTTTTTCAGGTAGGCGGTACGGTTGGCCAGGGCTTGGGCCTGCTTGTTGGATGTCCCGCCCGGGCCACCCAAGACAGGGTCGTTGGTTTCGAGCTGGTAGATGCCAAGATCCCAGCTGGTTACCTCTTGTAAATTCGCCATATCAGGAGGCTCCGTGGTTGTAGTTGCCGTTGTAGGTTGCGACGCCGTTGTAGGTGACGGGCGCCATGGTGTAGTCGAGTGCAGCTAGGTGGCAGCGGGCCGGGGCCATTTCTGCCAGTAGGCGTTTGATGCGATTGGCCTGATCGGTGGTGACCGGGCGGGCAAGAATGACCCGATACACCGCCCAGCGGGTCGGGTCGCCGTGGGTTTCATTGCCGTTGTAGTTGAGGGTGCCGTCATAGCGGCGGCCGGTGGCGCGCTCGATGATGGTGCTGTCACCAAACCCGAGCACGGATAGCGCCTCCTTGATGGCCCACGGAGTGCCCTTATGCTGGTGCAGCCGGAACGAGGCCCGGATCAGCGCGCGGCGCTGGTCTTCTGACTCGGCCAGTTCCCACCAGTCCACCGAGCGAGCCCATGCCAGCCATGGCAGCAAGGGTGCAGGGCAGGTATCGGCAAAGCGGGTGGCGGTGGTCAGCTCTGGCATCAGGTTGCTGGCCAGTGTCGCGGCGGCCAAGTGTTCCAGCCTGGTGACCGAAGGTGGCAGCAGATCCCTGGTAGTGGGTGACGGCAGGGGCAGGCGGTGCACCTTTGTGGACCCGAATGCCCCCGCGTCAATACCACGAACACCCACGCAAGCGCGGGTGGTGATTGGCGACAGCAGCGGCGCCGCCAGGGCACTGTGTGTCAGGGTGATAGTCATGGCCGGCTGGGTTGCAGCTGGCAAGGCTGGCGCCGTCGGGTAGATGATCTGGGCATACTTGGCAATCGGGGTGCCCATGGCGCCGGTGAAGACCGTTGCCGCTTGTGCCAGCTTGGTCTTTAGACGCGGGTCACCTTGTTGACCGTCAGACAGATCGCCGATGGTCTGGCGCACCTTGGCCTTGTGGCTGCCCAGGGCGCCGAGATCGAACCCAGCAGGTGCCAGCAGCTGCTGAACCGTCGGTGCCTCAATGGCGTCAGGCTGTAACCCGCCAGTACCGAGCTGGGTTCTTACCCCCGCAGTGCCGATAATCCCTGCATCAAGCCCGGCAAGGGTGATCTGTGTTGACATGTCAGCGGCCCCCATGGCGAGCAGGTCGCCCATTGTTGCAACAGTAGCCTGGGTGGTTGTCGCTGGATCACCCTGTGCGCCATCGCTGATAGAGAGGGTCTTGGTGCGGCTGGTCAGCTTGTTGGCCCCGGCAGCAAACTGGCTGATCCCGGTTGGCTTCGCGCGTTGAGTGAGCGACGCCAGCCCTGCTTGCCCTTCTTCTATCCCGGCCACTGTCAGGCTGACACTGACCCCGGCAATGGCATCTGGCGCGGGGTCATCTTCACCCTGCTGGGTGCCCCGATAGATAGCCGCCCCGTCAAAAGACAGGGTGCCGTCGTGGTAGGTCAGTGACCCGCGCCAGATGGGATAGATGGTTGCCATCAGAGTTTGAAGATCTTATTGGCGCCGCTATCCCAGGCGATGATGATGTCGCCGCCATTGGTGCTGACCGGCAGACCTGCCGCCGTGTCGAACAGGGCGATCAGCGGGCTGGTCGCGGCTGTGCCGGTGTCTTTGTAGATGGCGCAATACTTGACGGCAGCGGTGGGCACGGCGAGGAAGGTCACGTCGGCGGCATCGAACACGCCACCGGTGACCGTCTTGCTGGTCATGGTTTGCGGTGTGCCTACCACGTGGGCTGACAGCGTGCTGTAAAACTCGTCGCTGGCCAGGGTGGGGGCGTAGGTGTCTTTGAGCAGGGCGCATTTGATGGTATCGGCACTGGCGTTGATGGCACCGGTGAGAAACTTCTCGCGGCCTTTGTCATAGAGGGCGTTTGCCATGGGCTGGTTCCTTAATCGAGGTTGATGGTGGTGAGTTTGGCGGCCTGTTGTGGGCTGCATGTCACATCAGCCAGCGGAGATCGCAGGGTGACGCTGTCGATCCCTGGCTGATGTAGAGCGGCATAGATGGCTGATAGCGGTACGGTGGCCCCGACCCGGTAGTAAGCGGCGGCGGTATTGGTCATTGCTTCGTTGGCGGCGGCGAGGGCTTGCTCTTTGCCAAGGCCGATGGCGTTGAGGGTTGCGTCGACGGCATATGGCTTGATCTGGGCCGGTTCGACGGCCACCAAATCGCAGAGGGGGCGCACATCTTCTGCCGAGAGGGCCTGGCTGACCCTGTTGATGGTCTCGGCACTTGGTTGGCCCGCCGGTGACAGCAGCGTCACCCTGACGGTGCCAGGTGTTGGGCTATCAACAGCTACATCTGCCACCTCGGCACTGGCCGAGAAGGCGTGAAACTTGTAAGCGTTGATGGGGCCGGCAGTGGTCAGCCCCTCAAAAGCCATCTGGCCGCGCAGGCGCAGGCGGTCATCCGATTCATAGACCGGATCGACAGGCGGATTGGCCGCCGGATCCTCCGGGGTGACCAGCAGGCGGGCGATGTTGTACTCGGCGACCAGGTGGTCGAGGGTGGTGCCGCTGGCAAAAGCGAGCAGGGTCTGCTTGGCGGCATCGTTGATGCGGGCCCGCAGCACCACCTCCCGATAGGCGTTCTCTTGCAGCAGCTTGTTGAGCGGCTCGGATTCGAGCTCCAGGGTGGCGGCGATGGCGGCTTGCTGGTCAGCCGGGTAGTAGCTCACCAGGGTGGCCTTGCGCTCGGCCAGGATGGTCTCAAAGTCGAGGGGCTCCACCACCGAGGGCGGCGGGAGCTGGGTCAAATCCACGTTGCTCAATTGGCGGCTCCTGTGGGGATGGCGATAGTGGCGCTCTCTGTTCCGGTACTCGGCGCGCCGCCGTCCTTGCGCTGCCAGGTGAGCTCGACGGTGAGGGCGCCATCCATGCCGCCGCCCAGCACATCGACCCGGGTGATGGTGATGCGGGGTTCCCAGTTGATGAGGGCCTGCACGGTGGCGGCCATCAGGCGCAGGCGAGTGGCCTGATGCTGGGGCTGGTCGATGAGGTAGAACAGCTCGCTGCCGTAGTCACGGCGCATGACCCGCGAGCCCACCGGGGTGATGAGGATGTCGCGCACCGACTGAATGATGTGGTCGGTGGCGCTGATAGCGCGCCCGCTCGCGGCGTTCATGCCGAGCCAGTTCATTGCGGGCCCCCGGAAGTGCCGCTGCCGGTGCTGACGTTGCCGTGCTTGTGGGTGGTCACCTCGATGCCGCCAATCTTGGCGCTGGGGGCGGTGATCTTGCCGCCCGCCTCGATGGTTGAACCGACCTTGAGCGCCTGGGTGCATTCCACCAGGGGGGTAATGAGCTTGACGGTCACCGAGGCCGAGAGGGTGGCGCGCTTGATGCCGCTCGCATTGAGCGCCCCGGTGGCCGGGTTGTACTCGATGACGGCGCCATCAGCGTATTCAGTGCGGTCGAGGTCCGGATTGTCATCATCGCTCAGTGGCTCGTCTGCGGCGGCTGCGTTGAGGGAGCCCACGATGTACGCATTGCGCAGATCGCCACTGACTGACAACAACATGACCTGCTCGCCGATGGAGAGGCGATGGCGGGTGCGGTTATTCCCGGCCCGTTCGGTGATGTAGGGCCGCCAGTTGGTGATGATGTCGCCAGTTTTGACGCGACATTCCCCGGATCGCACGGCAGTGATGGTGCCGATGCGGATCAGGTTGTCGAGCTGGCGTTGGAGTTCGATCAGGGTCAGTTGCATGGGGCCATTGTTTTGGGCAATGGCGAGTAAGGCGAGGGTTTACCATTGTGTAACGGCGTTACACAATGGTGTGGCATTTAGTAATTAAATAAAAAGTAAGTCTACCCTATCTAATTTCAGGTATAACTTGCCCATTTCTTTGAATTATTTCAAAGTTCCTGGGAGACCAAAAGAAATCATGAAAATACTTATTCCCAGGGTGGCGTGCGGGGGTTGCTGTTCGTTTAAAGCTCTGTGAGGAATATAGTCTTTCTAAATTAGTGAAGTTTATATTGTTCGTATACTCCACGCCAATCTGAAGAAATTTTTCGTTCCCGAAGATGAAGTTTTTTTGAAATTCAGAAATCATCAGTTTGGCTAAGCCTTTCCCTCTAGATGGTACAGCAACATAGATGCAACGAATTACTTTGAATATTCTGTCAGTATAAAAGGCAGAGAAGCACTCCGGATTGATTTCAAAATCATCGTTAACTAGGAATGAGTTTTCATTGACTTTTTTGTCATTTATTGTCTTGGGGTTTAATATCGTCATGGTAGAGGTAAATCCCGTGTCAATGATGTTTTTTACATCATCGCTTTTCAAATATAGTGCTCTCATTTCTTTATATTTCAGTATTTTCACAAATGCTCCTTTTGAATTTTTTACCGTTATTTGTTAAGCGCTGGATTCTAAGGGGTACTATTATATATCAACTCAAATGAGGCCGGTCACGCATTTTGAATGCGTGACCGGTCACATTACCAACCGATAGCCTTGGGTTCGCGGCGTAGATGGGGGATCAGCTTGAGCCAGTCGCTGTCGCCGTGAGTATTGGGTTGGATATGGCGGGTGCGGTCGGCCAGGAGCTTGCGGGCTTAGTTTAGGATGTAGGATGGAGTAGTAGCGGCCGGCACCCCGAAGGGTTCTTACCCAACTCACCTAAGTTCGATCAGTTGGCCTACTCACCAAGGGGTTGCTCTTTCTTGTCTGGTTTAGGGGGAATGGTCACGCTATCAATCTGGTCATGCCGCAGGTAGATGGTGCCGTCTTTCACCGTCCAGAAGGTGCACTGAGTGGTGTTGCACGCGATGCGCATCGCTGAGATGCCCTCGGGATACTTGGCATAGGTGAGTTGCTCGACAAAGCTCTGAGGACCTAGTTCCATTTTCTTAGTCTGCTTTTGGGCCCAATCCTCGCCATCACGGTAACAATGAAATGCCAATGCGAAGATAATTGCGCAGGTAAGAAGTACAAAGCAAAAGCGGAGATACCAAGTAAACAACACTTCATATGCGTCTCCCAGCCATTTAGCCTCGTTGGGTTGTATTGCGTTTTTAAATAGAAGTTTTAGCAGCCTAGTTGTGAATTCGCTTTTGCCTATGTGGAAGGTCCTAGCTCGGAAAAAATCTGAGCACCTTTTGATCTGCCTGAACGTTAAAGCAATGAGAATACCAACGGTCATCAGGATTGCCATTAAAGCAATTGGATAGATTGTTAGCGGCAGTACGTTATTAGCTAATGCAATTATCCCCGCCAGCAAATTTTGCTCGGTGGATAGAGGGAACTCACCGCTATCTATGTGAAAAACACTTAAATAACCGGCATGCCACGACATGCCAAATAGATAGATGCAAGCAGTCAGTAGTGGCAGCAGGGTCAAGGCAATTTGCACTCGTACCAAAGTTTGCTCGGGAGATTTGGCTGGTTTTTTATCATTCTTGCCAGCTTGTTGACGGAGCCGCGGCCGCAGTTCGGTGCGCTGATTCATCCTTGCCTCACACGATTAAGTTTGCGCCGTATCGTATGGTTTCCAGCTTCGCTCGACAACCACCTATTGGGTCAAATGAGCCAACAACAACTCCTCCAACTTTTCCACCTCCTGATGGGTGATGCCCAGCAGTTCTCGCGCCGGATAGCGGATCTCGCGGCCCTTGATGCGGTCTTTGAGGCCGTATTGGTGAATGGTGGCGAGCCGGTTGGCGGTGCCGACAAACTCCACCACCGCCTGTTGTTCGCTGGCGCGGGCCTTGAGCCAAGTGGGGCTACTGATTTTGAAGAACATCTTGCGGCGAAGGCGGTTCCGGCCTTGCTTCAGCTTGGGCTGTGGTTTGCGCGGTGCCATGGGGCTGCCATCGGGCTGGCGGTTGGCGCGGATCCGCTGGACTTGGCTTGCGCGTAAGGTGCGGGCCATCTCGCTCGCCAACTGACGGCGGGCGGCGGGCTCCATGGCGGCCAGCAGGCCATCGGCCCAGTGGGTCAGGCGGCTCAGGTCGTCGGCGGCCATGGCTGAGGCTCCCCGTTGATAAAGAGTTCCCAGGTGATTCCGTCATAGGGGTCTTCTGGCGGCTCTGGCAGGTGTTCCCAGCCAATCCCCTGTTCGTTCTGCCAGACCCTGACCCGCTCGGTCAGCTTGACGGTGATGATGAGGTCCATCAGGTCGCTCGCGAGGTATTCTGCCTCGAAGGTGATGCCCTCCTTGCGCTGCTCGTCGTTGGTCATCAGTTCAGGCTGGTGTTGGCGCAGCCAGGCCAGCAGCGGCACCATCACTTGATCCGGGTGGCCGGCAAAGTCCTCGATGCCGATGGTGAGAGGGTATTGCCACTCGAACGAGAGCGAGCGGGCGCCGGTGCTTTCGACGTTGCCCGGGGCGATGAAGATGTGCAGCTTGTCCGGGTTGGTCTTGAGGTGGGGCACGCAGCG
The DNA here is from genome assembly GCF_027706125.1 of Aeromonas sp. Y318-1. Classification (NCBI taxonomy): domain Bacteria; kingdom Pseudomonadati; phylum Pseudomonadota; class Gammaproteobacteria; order Aeromonadales; family Aeromonadaceae; genus Aeromonas; species Aeromonas sp. Y318-1. The sequence goes on along the minus strand of NZ_JAPDCM010000002.1, from coordinate 326,292 downwards.
GGTCAGTACCTCACGGATCTGTTTTGGCTTTTCCATGTTCTCTCCCGTTCTGGTGGCGTTGCTGGCAGGTGATAAGGCTGTCGACCAGTGCGGCGCAGGTTGCCCATGCGGCCTCGGTCTGGGTCAACTGATCCATGAGGTCGCCGTTATTGACCGGGCTGGCGGCCGGCAGTCGGCAGGGCGCCGGGGCTGGACAGGTGAGCCTGATAATCTGCGGCGCCGGTGAGGGCGGGGCGCTGGAGCAACCTGACAACAGGATCAGGCAGAGGGCGATCAGCCCACTCCTTGAGTTCAGCATTTTCACGTTTGAGCCTCTTGATGGTGTCGGCCCGGGTGGTGGCCGTGATGGTCAGATCGCCAAGCTGGCGTTGCAGCGTGGCGGCGGCGGTTGCCTGGGCGTCCAGTTCGCCGGTGAGGGTATCAATGGTCCCATCTTTGGTCTTCTCCCGCTGCTCGGCCTCGACGGCCTTGTCGTTGGCGGCCTTGAGGTCGCTTTGCAGGGTGGAGACTTTGCCCTCAGCCTTGGCGGCGGAGCGGGCCGACCAGCCCCAGCCAGCCAAGGCAACGGCCAGGGCCAGCAGCAACCAGGTGAGGGGGGAGCGCAGCAGGTTAGGCCACATCCGCCACCTCCTTCACTGGATAGACCTTGGAAAAGTGGCTGTATGCCTTGGCGAGCTTGGTGTCGTAGTCGTTGTCCTTGTAGGCCGGGCCGTTGTAGCGGCGGGCAAAGTCTGCCCACTTGCGACCCTGCAGGGCCTTGTGCATGGCGGGATCTTGCTGGATGAAGCGGCACAGGGCGGTGAGGTGTTCGACCTCGCTGCGCTGCATGGCGGCCTGCCAGTCGCTGGCCGAGGCAAAGCTCAGCGCCTGCCAGTGGAAGCCCATGATCTGGAACATCCCCCAACTGGCCGACTCGATGGCTGCATCCCGGTGCAGGCTGATGGCGAGTTGCAGCCGTTCCCACTCTGCCGAGCCGCCCGCATAGCCGCCGCGCTTGGGGTTGACCAGGTTGGGGTAACTGGCGGCCATCTGGTCGGCGTTGGCCTTGCCCAGGTGCTGGGTGAGCTGCTTGTAGAACACATGTCGCTCGAACAGCACCACCGGGCGCTGGTCTTGGGTGAAGCCTTCGCCAATGCTCTCGACCTGGGCGACGGTGGCCATGGTGGCCAGCGGCAGGCCCAGCAGGTCAGCGCCAGCCTGCATGTCGCCGATGCGCAACTGGTTGCCCTGCTCGCTGCCGAGCAGGGCGGCCAGGGTGCGTGGGCCAGCCTGGCCGATGGCGGTGATCATGTAGTCCCGCTGAAAGGCGAGCAGGGCGCGCTCTGTGGCATCGCCAAACCAGCCATCCGGATCGAGCGGATAACCGGCTTTAGTCAGGCGACGCTGCAAATCGGCGACGGTGGCGCCGGTATCCCCTTTTTTCAGGCTCATGGTTGATACCTCCCGTTCAGGTGGCTGGCGGTGGTCGGTTGCTGGCGACGGCGTGGCAGCAGGCGCATGACGGATCCGCGAGAGCCGATCAGGGCGGTGAGCAGGACGGCTGCCAGCAGCACCGCGGCCGGGTCTGGTGCTGGCATGACCCCGAGCAGGACGCGCAGCGGCACGGACCCGGCGGCGACGGTGATGACCCATGCCAGCAGTGCCGGCAGGGGGCGATAGTCGCCCCCGTTGCGGTTGAAGGTGGCGATGCGCATGGCGATCGCGGTGCAGATCATGGCGTAGAGGATGGTCAGCATGTCAGTCCCCTTTGCAGGCTTGGCGCTTACGCCGAGCCCATTTGATGAACCGGATTACCACTCGCGGTAGTTCAATTACGAATGCGCAAGCCAATGCGCAAACGACCGACGTTACGAAGGAGTTCAGCGGGTTGAACGGTGCGCCTCTCACAAATTCAACCAACATCAACAACAAGCAGACTGCAGCCCATTGCCACGCTGATTTCTCAACAACTTTCAGGAGTCCCACAAGCCACAAGACCCCGGAGAAGGCTTTACTGTCCTGTTGGTGCATATCAGCCCCCTTTGCGGCGTTTGAGCAGGTCTTCCGGCGTTTTGCGCAGGATCCACTGCAACAGGTGGACGGCCAACGCCGAGGCCAGCATTGCACCGACGGCCCTGGGGACTTCGACACTGAGCGGCAGCACGCTGGCCAGCATGGCTGCAACCAGCGGGGCCGCCAGCGCGCCCGCCACGAAGGCGGCAACGAACAGGCCCGCTTTGCGCAGGTTACCCAGCTCGGCGGTGGTGGCGATGAACACCAGCGCCCCGGCGAATGCACCGAGCAGGACGCCGGGGTCAACGCCCGGGAAGAGGGACAGCAACGCCAAGGCGCTCAGGGTGCTGGTTGCTGCACTGGATGAAATGGGTTCTGGCATCGTGCTCTCCTATCGTTTGCCGCCGTAGTGGCGAGCGGTTTGAAATTCGTGGATGGTCTGGCACTCGGCGCAGCGTTCGCAGCCCCGGATCGCTTCACGGCGCGCCTGCGGGATAGTGTTTTCGCAGTCGATGCAGTAGTGCGGGCCGGTGCCACTGATGCGGGCGGCGTGGATGCGGGCAGCGAGTTGCTGCTCGCTGATGTCGGCCAGTCGTTCGAGTTCGTCGTCGAGGCGGCTCATGGTCAGTCCCATAGCTGGATCAGCGGCTGCTCGGCCTGGGTGGGGGCCGCTGGCATTGTGATGAGAGTCCCGGTTGGGAGGATGGGGCCGAGCGCGGCCAGACCGGGGTTGAGTGCGAGCACCTGCTCGGTGATGCCTGCGGTGTAGCCGTAATGCCGGAACAGGATGAGATCGAGGGTGTCACCCTGCTGGCTGCGCAGCTCCATCAGATGAGCTCCACCGTGTTGTGGGTGGTGCCGAGGATGTCGCGAATGGCAAAGCGGGCGTCGCGGTAGAGGTCGTCAGAGCTGATGATTTTGGCATCGACCCCTTTGACGCCATCACCGGTGGCGCTGTAGTCGGTGTAACGCTCCAGCAGGTTGGCGCGGGTCATGGCGTAGACGGCGCGCCGGTAGCTGTGCAGGTGCGCTGATTCGTTGTTGATGAGTTCGCCTGGCACGGCAGCCAGGGTGGCAACCCCCTCTGCCTCACGGGCGCGGCGCCAATCAGCAAGATCCCGGTTGATGCTGGTGATGGCGTCGATCACGGCATGCTTGAGGCGGGCCGTGGTGACGGTGCCATCGAGCCGGACGGTGTCGCGCAGGTCAGGCAGCGAGATCGCCGGCCAGAAGGGGCTGGAGTCTATCTCCCCTTCGGCTGGCGATGTGGGGGCATTGGCAATGAATCCGGTGCTCATGGTGCTCCTTTTCCGCTTGTTGGGCGGTGGTCGGGCCGTCTGGTATGCGCAACGCATTCGTCAGGCCCGAGCCGCCCAGGGTGCGGGGTTCGCTCGGTTAGCTGCCGCCGCCGGTGGCGTCGGGTTGCTGTTCTTTTTTCAGTTCGCGCTCGAGCACTTCGAGCTCTTTCTTGATGCCGACCTTGTCGTGCAGTTCGAGGGCGCGGCGGTAGTGCTGGGCTGCCTGCTCCTTGAACCCTTCGGCCAGGGCGGCGCGGCCCACGGCCTTGTGCAGCTTGGCGCGCACCTGGTCGAAGATGTCGCAGTGGGTCAGCAGCTCGAGGTAAGCGCACAGCAGGCCATAACTGGGGCCAGCACCTGCCTCTTGCAGCTTGATGCCGGTGTCGGCCACCTCTTCGGCGATCAGGGTGGCGGCGGTGCGCTCGTAGCGATCGGGGGTGCTGAGGCCGTGGCGGATCACGTAATCGGCCATGTTGAAGGCCCCTTCGAGATCGCCGGTGTCGAGGGTCCAGAGCATGACGGTGACGAGGACGTCATCTTGTCCGCCCCGGTCGGCGGCCAGCAGGCCATCAATCCACGGCGTGTAGACCGGCAGCATGGTGCGCTTGGCGTCGATCTTGCGCTCGATGCTCTGGATGCCCTTGAGGGTGCGGCGGTGTTCGGCCAACTGCATCAGCTGGAGTTCGTAGGCGTTGGCGCGGGCCTGGTCGAATTGGGGATTGGCCGCCCCTTGCAGAGCGGCCAGTGCTCTTTCGCGGTGGCGGCGGGCGGGAGTCATGCCACCCCCCTTACTCGCCAGGGGCCGGATTCGGCCCGATGACGATGTTTTCGACCAGGGCGGCGCAGTCGTAGTCCTCGACCACGTAAGCGTCGTTGGTGCTTTCGTAGTTGACGATGCGGTTGCGCTTGGGCTCGTCTTCGATGTGACGACGGCGGGCGCCGGTCTGCCAGTAGATGGAGAGGTTGCTGAGCTTGGTGATGAGCAGCTTGTCTTCGGGGAAGAAGGGGACGCGCACGGCCTTGAGGCCGCCGATCTGCTTCTGGCTCACCAGCACCTGACCAGCCAGTTTGTTCTGGTTGTCGCCCGCATCGTTGATGATGGGGAAGTATTTGTCGGAGAGCATCTTGCGGCCGCAGATGACCACCAGGTCGGTATCGTCCTGATACCAGGGTTTGATCAGCTCGTTCACAACGTCGTATACCAGGGCGTCGATGTTCTTGTAATCACCGTCGGTGGCATCGACGTAGATCTGGCCGCTGCCCTCGGTGCCCTCGCTCATGACCTGGGCCGGGGCGTCGGTGCGGATGTGTTGCAGCCAGCCGATGTTGACGTCTTGCAGCAGGGGGTTGGCGTTGCGGTCGGTGTCGGCGGCGGCTTTGGTGCCATGCCAGCCAATCATGATGCGGTCCAGCCCCTGACGGGTGAGGATGGCGTCACGGACACGGGTCTGGAAGTCGGGGAACTTGGCCCAGGCGTCGATCTGGCCGTAGCCGATCTGGGTGTCGAAGTTGGTCTGGGCGCATTCGTAGCTCTGGTCGTAGAGACCGTGCGGGCTGTTGGGCTGGCGGTCTTTGGTGTCGGTGTTGGTGCGACCGGCGATGGTGCTGGTGATGCCGATACCGACCTTTTGGCCTTTCATCTCATCGACAGGGATGACGCTGATCATGCCGAGGAAGGCGACCGACTCCTGCATTTTGGTTTCCAGGGTCTGCTGGACGCTGGGCTGCACGTTGAATTGCACCATGGCGCTGGTGATGGCGTTGAGTTTGGCCACCTGGCTGGTGAACTCGTTGAACTTCTGGCGGGTTTCGTTACGCATTGGGCATGGTCCTTAGCAGTCGGTTTGAATGGATGCGCTATCGCCACCGGTGGCTGGCGGGCGTTGCTGGTTGAACGCTTCCTGGCCCTCCAACTTGGCGGTGAGGTCGGCCAGCGCCTTGGCGGTGGCGTCCTGCTTGTTGGTCAGCTCGGTGAGGGTCTTGGCCTGCTCGGTGAACTTCTTCTGCAGGTCGGCATCGAGGGTGGTGACCTCTTTCGCGACGGTCTCGACGGCCTGGTGCACATCGCTGAAATCGGCGGTGGATTGCTTTTTGTGGCTGGAGAACAGCGCGGTGATGCGCTCGGCAAGGGAGGGGCCTTTCTCCTGTTCACTTTCGAATTCGATGACGGTTTCCAGCGCTTCGGTGAACAGGCACTCCTTGTGCTGCTTTCGGGAGGCCAACGGCGATTTGTCGCCTGCACCTGCGCAGAACTGGAGCATGTCGGTCCCCAGGCTGGCGGGGGAGTCGGTGATCGCCAGCCCCATCAGGTAGGCCCCCTTTTCGTTCAGGTTGGGGTGGATCTCGACCGAGGTGAACACCTTCTGGCGCTTCTTGTTCAGCTCGACCAGCTCTGGGGTCGGGTCAATCTGCACGAACAGGGCCAGGCGCTGCTCGCCTTCGATGGTGACCTCTTCGGTCTTGGCGGCGGTGATGTCGCCGTACATCTTGAACAGGCCGTTGGGGTCAATGCCCCGGATGTGCTCCATATTGACCCGGGCGCCGTAGGTGGACTGGTTGTAGCGCTGGGCCATCTGCTCAAGCCATTCGCGGGTGATGGCGCGGCCATCGGTTGTGCCCCCTTCTACGGCAACACGGAAAAATTTGGACTTTGCCATGGGCTGGGATCCCTTTGGTGATTGGGTGGTTATGTCGCGGTTATGGTCTGGGTGAGCGGCGGGATCGTGCAATCTGTCGCCATTGTGTAAGGGCGTTACACAATGGCGGTGGGGCGTTGGTGGTTGGTCTGGCTGGGTAGACTGGCGCCATGACAGCACCCTTACTCTTCCCCCATATCGAACCCCGCAGGCAGGCCATGCACCTGTACTTTCAGGGGTACAAGATCCGAGCCATTGCGGAGCTGCTGGCGACCCCCGAGGGGACGGTCGGCACCTGGAAATCCCGCGATGGCTGGGATGACATCAAACCCATTGACCGGGTCGACTTCGCCATCGAGGCGCGGATGTGCCAGCTGATCGCCAAGGAGGTGAAAACCGGCGGCGATTTCAAGGAGATTGACCTGCTGGGCAGGCAGTTGGAGCGCATCGCCCGGGTCAACAAATACAGCAAGGGCGGCAACGAGGCCGACCTCAACCCCAAGGTGGCGAACCGTAACAAGGGGCCGAAGAAAGCGCCCGAGCGCAATGTGGTGGAGCTCGATCAGCAGGAGCGGCTGATCGAGCGCTTCGAGTCCACCATGTTCGATTACCAGCGGGTCTGGTATGAGGCGGGCAAGCAGTATCGGCGGCGCAACCTGCTCAAATCGCGCCAGATTGGGGCGACCTACTTCTTTGCCTTCGAGGCCTTCATCGATGCCCTGGTCACCGGGCGCAACCAGATTTTCCTGTCGGCCAGCAAATCGCAGGCCCATATCTTCAAGCAGTACATCATCCAGTTTGCCAACGCAGAAGGGGTGGAGCTCAAGGGCGACCCCATGGTGCTGCCGAACGGGGCGCACCTCTACTTCCTCGGCACTAACGCCCGCACCGCGCAGGGCTACCATGGCAACATCTACATGGACGAATACTTCTGGATCCATGGCTTTGCGGATTTTCGCAACGTGGCCAGCGGGATGGCGATGCACAAGAAGTGGCGTCAGACCTACTTCTCCACCCCCTCCAGCCTCTCCCATCCGGCATACAAATTCTGGTCGGGTGAGGAGTTCAACAAGGGCAGGCCCAAGGCCGACCAGATCAAGTTTGACTTGAGCCACGCTCACCTGATGGACGGCAAGCTCGGTGGCGATGGTCAATGGCGCCAGATCGTCACGGTGGAAGATGCGGTGCGCGGCGGCTGCGACCTGTTCGACATGGCCCAACTGCACAGTGAGTATTCCGAGGAGCGCTTCCGCAACCTGCTGATGTGCGAATTCATGGACGATACCTCGAGCGTGTTCCCGCTCGCCACCCTGCAGCGCTGCATGGTCGACAGTTGGGAGCTGTGGGACGACTACAAGCCCTTTGCCTTGCGCCCCCTGGGCAACCGCTCGGTGTGGATCGGCTATGACCCGGCCAAGGGTGGGCAGGGCGATAGCGCAGGCTGCGCCGTGCTGGCCCCGCCAGCGGTACCGGGTGGCAAGTTCCGGGTGCTGGAGCGCCACCGCTGGAGCGGGATGGACTTCGACGCCCAGGCGCGGGCCATCAAGGCCATGTGCGAGCGCTACAACGTGGGCTACATCGGCATCGACACCACCGGGATCGGGGAGGGGGTTTACCAGTTGGTGAAGCAGTTCTACCCGGCAGTGACCGCCATCCAGTACAACCCGAGCGTGAAAATCCAGATGGTGATGAAGGCCCAGGATGTGATGAACAAGGGCCGGCTGGAATTCGACAGCGGGATGACCGATCTGGCCCAGGCCTTCATGAGCATCCGCCGAGCGGTGACCGCGGGCGGCAAGATGCCGACCTTCGAGGCGAGCCGTTCCGACGAAACCAGCCACGCTGACATCGCCTGGGCAACGATGCAGGCCCTGTTACACGAACCGCTGGCAGGTGCCACCGGTGCCAATACCAGCATGATGGAGATTTTCACATGAGAAAGCGCCGCCCACAGCGCCATACCTCGCCGATGACGGCGACCCAGAAACCCGGCGAGGCCATCGAGGCGTTCAGCTTTGGCGAGCCGGTGCCCGTTTTATCGCAACGGGAAGTGTTCGACTACCTGGAGGCCATGCACAACGGCCGCTGGTACGAGCCGCCCCTCTCCCTCAATGGGCTGTCCCGGGTCTATCGGGCCGGGGTGCATCACGCCTCCGCCATTCAGGTGAAGCGCAACATCCTGCGCTCTTGCTTCATCCCGCATCCGAAATTGAGCCCGGCCGCCTTCACCGGCCTGGTGCTGGACTACCTCATCTTCGGCAACGGCTATCTGCAGGCGGTGCAGAACCGGCTCGGCGGGGTGCTGCGCTATGACCACCTGCGCGCCAAGTACACCCGGCGCGCGCTGGATCTCAACCAGTATTGGTGGATTGCTCAACCCGGCCAGGAGCAGGCGCTGCCAGCCGGGCGGGTGGGCCATGTGATGGAGGCGGACATCAACCAGGAGATCTACGGCATCCCCGACTACGTGGGCGGGCTCAACTCCACCCTGCTCAACGAGTCGGCCACCCTGTTCCGCCGCCGCTACTACGAGAACGGCAGCCATGCGGGCTTCATCATGCACATCACCGACGCGGTGCAGAACGAGGGGGACATCGCCAAGCTCAAAGAAGCCCTGCGCCAGAGCAAGGGCCCCGGCAACTTCCGCAACCTTTTGCTCTACACCCCGGGCGGCAGCAAGGACGGGGTCAAGCTGATCCCGGTGGCCGAGGTAGCAGCCAAGGATGACTTCCTCAGCATCAAGAACGTGAGCCGGGATGACCAGCTCGCCAGCCATCGGGTGCCGCCTCAGTTGATGGGGGTGATGCCGAACAGCACCGGCGGCTTTGGCGATGTGACCAAGGCCGCCCAGGTGTTCGACATCAACGAGATAGACAGCATCAAGGCCAGCTTGCTGGCGCTCAATGACTGGGCAGGGGAGGAGGTGATCCGGTTCAATCCCTACCGACTGTCAGATCTGACAGGACAGGCGGCATAGCCGAGGCTACAGTTACATCGAACATCTGGAGTTTGTGTATGTTCAAGGTGTCACGAAAGCCCCCTCACCGAGTGGGCTTTGTTTTGCCTGGCGTTCAGCGCCCTGACGTGCCGGGGCGGCGGCCCCTCAGCACCCGGCGCGCGCAGTCAAGACCCCGCCTCGCCTGCCCGCTTTATGTGTGGAAAATCATGCAGGTGAACGACTGGGGATTGGGAGCGGCTCCCCGCGCCAGCACTGGCCGCGCGCGGGGATTCGGATCCTTTTTGCGATCCTTCACTTTCCGTCAGATCTTTTCACTTTTTAACGACAACATTGAGAGAGCAAGTGTTGGGGGCTCTTTTTACATCCAAATCAGCCGAAGTTTTTGGGCAGCAATTACTACCTTATTATTTTCCTTTACCAAACATGTAACCAAGGGCTAACGTGACAATTGGTACAAAAATTGACCATATTGTTTTTAATTGCTCTATGGGGAAGTTAGCCTCAATTGGTGGATGTACTCCTTCTGGTTTAGATGGCCACATAAATATTATCAATATAATTGAAAGTAATATTCCAAGAGAAAATGACCACTTTATAGTCAGCCAAACAATAGAATCTTGAGCATGTTTTCCTGTTCCCAGAGTCTGGCTAACAGCACCAGCAATATCTCCTGAAATTGTGTTTTTATTTTGTTTGGGCGCACTGTTTATGAAATCGCCAATTTGTATTTTACTCATCGACACCGGCTCCCTTGTAGAAGACGTATTCCAATGTCCAAGAGTTGTGATTGTCAAAAGGCTTGGAGGCGAAGTATGCCAGCCATAATTCACGACCTTCTAAGACTCCAATTTTAATTGGTTGGAATACACCAGCGCCAGTCGGTGAATCATTGTTATAAATCTCTACTTTTAAGCCCTTTAAATCATCGGAAGGTACATAGTTGCTTCTGGGACCGGAGTTATCTTTAATAAATTGAAAGTCAACCCATAAATCTTGAAAATCAAATTTAATGTTGTTGGAAAGGCCATTTCTCACTAAGCCGGATTCAATTACTTCAAGGTTGCCAGTAGTTATTTTCATACATTATCTCAAATGATTACTTTAGTGGTTATATGTGGTGCTAACTTATTCTTAATAGTCCTTATACTGCCACTTTCTTATGGCTTTTTTCGATATCTCATCCGAGCTTTGATGCATATATCACGCAGATGAACGATGTAAATAATGTTATCCATTTCTGTTCTGGCGGTAAACAAAACAATTGTGGACCCGAATAAAGCTGTATTGCCTGCTGCAAGCAGGTTACCCGTAGTTATTTATTTGGTCACGCACTTCTGTGCGTGACCGGTCACATTTACCAACTTTTTGCTGCTGGCTGGCGGTGCAGATGGGGGAGCAACCTGTTCCAGTCGCGGTTGCTGTGGGTCACGGGCTGCACATGGCGGGTCTTGTCGACCAGGATGCGCTGGGCGGCGGCCAGGGTCATAGGGTATTCGTGGATGATGGAGTAGTAGGTGCCGGCTTCACGATGCTCGGCCACATCTAGCAGGGGATAGATGCGGCGGGCGGCCCCCATCATGTAATCGGCGGCGCGCCAGAGCCAGGCGAGCGAGTGCAGTTCGTCGTCGGTCAGCATGGTGAGGGGCTGCGGGTTGGCGGCGGTCTCCCGGTCCAGCACATCGAGCACCCAGCGGCGGAACTCTTTGGCGAGTGCGGTGCGGGAGAACATGGCGATCAGATGGGCGCCGCGCAGGGAGAAGATCCGCACCTCTTTCTCGCTGCTGCCATTGCCGAACCCCTTGGTCATCGAATTGATGACCAAGGTCATGCAGGGGGTAAATTCGTCTGCATTGCGGTTGTACAGGTTACTGATGGACTTTTCGCTGGCATAGCCAAGGGCTTGGGCGATCTGGGTAGCGGTCAGCCAGGGGTGGCCGTGATGGGGGATAACGGTGAACTGGGTGTCATGGAAGCGGATGCTGTTCATGATGCGTTCCTTTGGGTCAACAAAGTAAACGTCACCAAAAGAGGTGCAAATCTCGGTCTGGTGACGAGCTGAACAGGGTTTGCACTACCGGGACCCAAAGAGACCGGCCAGCCCGAGGGCTGCCCTGCCCAGCCCGCCATAACTGAAATTGCGGGTACAACTGGGCCGCACAAAAAAACACGCAGGCGCGTGTTGTGCGCTTTGGGTTTGGCGGGGTGCAAATCCCGGCAACGGATTTTGCCGTTGCCCGCGCAGTATCGCGCAACAGCGCGGCACCAATCAACCCCAATAGTCCCCGATGCTCCCTTTTTGTCCCTTTCCGGCCCTCTGTGGCCCGCATCAGTGCTTATCATGGAAATTCGGCACCACTATCCCGCCCAGCAGCACAACACCGCCGGCAGGGTACCGGTTCTACACAAGGAAAGGGACGTTAGTTTCGGCAGGAAACATACACAAAGTCAGGGAGCGCAGGACGGCTCAGGCTGGGTAAGGCAGTATTTACGATAGAAGTTGCGGATCAATGGGGTGACGTGGGGTGACACGTCAAACCCGGCCAAGATGCGTGCAAAGGTTGGCTCTTCACAGATGGCGTGGGTTTGAATGTCACCAGCCGCGATTTGTTCGCCGACCGTTGCTGCACCGAAAATCTCGGCTTTGCGGTAAAAGACAAAACTCGGGTGGTGCACGAAAGGGTGATCCCCCACATCAAGCACACAAGTCCGATCATGCTCGATGTTGGGGGCGATGCTGCTGATATTGACCGCAAGAAAGCTTGCTTTGGTGTTTCTGGGGTAAAGAATGGGGTCGTTACAGACAAAAAACAGATGATTGGTTGCGCCCGATGGGATCAGCAGCGTGCCTCTTCGCACGAGTGCTATCGACATTAGCGCAACCTGCTGGTGATTTCATCGAGTTGGCGTTGTTCGCGCAGATGTTGCGCCATGGCGCCAGCTACTTCCGGCGACTTGCCGACTGCCAAAAACAGGTCTTCTTCCTTGATGGGGTAAGCACTGCCTCTGGGGTCTTGCCACTCCGGGCAATGGTCATGGGTGTAGTCACGGATTTGGTATCGAGTCATGTGCCCAAACTCGTGCCATACCTTGGTCAGGATTTCCAAATCCACATCGCTGAGCAAGTCGAAGTCATCCCGCCCGGTCACATTGCGACGGATTGCCACCTCGTAGTTCGCTTCGCCCGAGATCCACTCATTCCAGCCGTCAGCATGCTCACCGCCACCGCGGATCAGATTCAACGTCTGTGACAGCACGGGCCCATGGGGCATGGACACCATGAGGTCTCCGCTGATGGATTCACCGAAACGGCTCATGGACTCCCGATCACTCAGGTAGAGCAGTTTCATCAGTTTGAGGTATGCCATTCGTCCGCCCCGCTTGGAAAGCAGGAAGGCGGCCATTTGTGCCACACGCTCTTCGTTAAACATGGTTTGTTCCTTCCTCACTGAGTGAGTCTTGCATGTCTTGGCCGATAACTGGCCAGGACATGCGCAGTTCATTCATGCCGCAATCAAAACGGCAAAATCACTTCCACCGCTTTGTTTCCATGTTCTTTGCCACGGTAACAAAGCCCTCAGCCATTTTGGCTTTGAATGAGTCGTTGGTGATTCGCTTACCTTTCCCTGGGCGGATTTTGGCCTGGGGTTGTTTCTCATTGAGATGGTCGCTCATAGCGTGATCCTCTTCAATGATGGGGAGGGGCGTCACCAAACAGATGCATGGTGAGTAATATTCAAATTTGTATATTACGCAGTATCGCGCAACATTGCGCCACCAATCAACCCTGGTAGTCCCTGATTGTCCCTTATTTTCCCTTTCTGGGCCTTTTAGGGTCTTTCAGGTCTTCTCTGGTCCTTGCCGGGGAGAATCGGCGCCATCACCCCACCTAGCGAAGCGCTGATGCAGGTCATCGACAAGATCAACCAGGGGCGGTTAGGGAAGGTCTACTTCGCGGCCCGCGGCCGCGACACCCGGGAGTGGATGATGAAGCGGGAGCAGTTAAGCCCCCGCTATACCACCGCGCTCAGCGAACTGCCGGTGGTGAAGTAAATCAGCTCGACGCCTTGACTACACGTGGTAACCACACCTCTAGTTGGCCTATAGGAGAAGGTATATTAAGACGGATTACCGAGATATCAGGGAATTGAAGCTTGAGAGCATTGGCAGCCTTCTGGGCTTGCTCGCGGTCGGATTCATTGAAGAACCTAACTTGTGCGATACGGGGCATTTTGGAACTGTCGATAGATTCTATATTACTCTGAACCTTGAAGCTTGCAGCCCGCAAGTTTTTTAACACATCCTGACTAGCCGAACTGGTATCTTGCCGGTCTTTTTGTATGTAGATGCGACCTGTTCCTGAGGGAGTAGAAGGAAGTGATGTCTTAGCAATCCCCTGTTCAAATTTAACCGCGCTAATAATTTGAACAAATTTTTCTGGTTGGCTATCTGTGACTTTTAAAGCACGATTTCCAGAACCAAAATCAATGTTGAATGAGCCTATCTTCTCTATTTTACCTTTTGCATTTTTTTCTACATCACTACTGAAAATGAAAGTTCTCTTTCCAATGGCATAACCACGAACAATCCAGAGTTCTTTTCCTGACAGAACCATTTTACAAGCTGACGCATTGGTGAGTGCTGAATATGTAGTATCGTCAATGAGTTCTAGTGATGAGTCAGATACCTTTAAGCTAACCTCATCTTTATCACTGAAATTCACACCTGCATCAATTAGCTTTTTTATCAGTTCATTATCAATCCCAAGATCTGCGGATCTCTTGTATGTATTTGAATAGTCTGGGAAAATGTTTGGGGTCTGAGCACTGATAACTTTATCTGATGGGACAACACATGCTGTAGCATCCGCTGGAAAAGTAGTGCCGGGACGGAGAACTGTGCCAATGGGCCATACAGCTTCAGAAGGAATCACAATTATATCCGGAGCTTTATCTGCACCAGTCTTCGATCTGACTCTATTTGCTATCTCCTGATAAAACTGATCAACATTTTCATAGCTGGCTTTTGGTGCTGGCGTGTCAACATTTTGATTGTTTTTAGGTGTGCATCCGTTAATAAATGGAAGTAAAATAATGGGAAGAATATATTTGTTTTTCATAATCAGTTCCTTCTGAATGATTTAATTAATTATTAAGGCCGCATAGAGTGAAAAGTATGCATCACCCTATTGATTTCTATATTATTAAGGCTGCTATTGATTTTTTTGCCAGTAGTATTTATCGCCATCGGAAGAGAGAGAAAATGGTTTCGATTGAGTTTGAAAACACTTTTGAGAGCCATAGAAAACGACAGCAGTTTTCTGCTTTATCTCCATCTGCCTTCCTCCGCTTTTTTCCATATTGCCCGCTTGTACTCGGCATCGCTTTGCCCATCTGCTTGGCGGACAAAAGACTCATCGACCCAGCGTGTCAGCGCACTGCGTTCAAAGTGTTCTGGCTCTGACCTCGTGGAACGATCGCCTTGCAGCAGGCCAACGGCATACTGCCGTTCAGTGGGGGTGAGCATGTTCAGCCAGCCGTCGATTTCATGCTGAGGCCATTTCCTGTCGAGGATGATTTTGCTGCGGTTCTCTATGGCGATGGTGCCATGCACCCGAACGGCGCTATTCGGCTTGTCACTGGGCATCACGTTCTCTTTTGGCTTGTTGTTTCATGAGTGGTTGCATGCTCGGTAGGAACTCCATGACCTCTTTCCTGGTGGGCGGGTTTTCTTCGGCATCCTTGACCCAGTCGATGGCATTACGCAGCTCTTCCAGCGCGATATCCAAGTCGGGCTCGGATAGCTCGTAACCAAAAGCCAGGCTTCCTCCGGTCAACACGGCGCTGCGCACTTTCAACCGCAGCAGCTCCTTACGGTCGGACTCTGCATCAGCCAGCTTTTTCTCTATCTCGGCTTCCACCGGGGTCAGCATTTCCTTGCGACCAGTGCCCAACACACTGGCTGACCCTGGCGAGTTGCGGCTCACAATCAGCCGATCGCCGACTAGGCGCACATATTGACCGTCGGCGTGGATGATGCTGCCATGCAGCAGCAGGGCGGCGTTGCTCTCATCAAGTCCCATTCGGACCAGCTCTTTAGCCAGAGCGGATCCTTCAACCCCTGATTTGGATCCTTTCGTACAGTTATTGACAGAACTCCAAGGGGGGCGGCTGCCGCCGCCTGAGGGCAACTCGCTGCGCTCGCCCACTGCAGGCTCGCGCTGCTCGCCTAAACCCGACCCGGTGACGCCCTTGCGCACTATCTGCCAGCCCTCGGTGCGGGTGACGGCGGTGGTCTGGCCGATGTCGGTGATCACCCCCATCAGCTTGAGGACGTCCTCGCCGTATTTGTTGGCGGCTTCATCGAGGCGCTTGGAGAGGCGGATCAGGTGCTCCTTGCGGGGCAGGTCGATACCGCCCATGGCGTCGATAAAGTCGCCCCAGCGGTTGTTGTCGGCGGCGGCGCGAGCGGCTTCCAGGATGCAATCCCACTCGATCACCTCGTCCCCCAGGCGGCGCAGCTCGCGCCACACGCTCACGGCAGGGCCGCCGATCTGCTGAAACTGGCGGATGCGCCAGCAGCTCGCCCAGGCCGCGACCGCGATGGTGGTGTGGTCGACCGGGGCCTCGGCCTCGTAATCCATCCCGACCTTGTGGCCGTCGATGTTCTTGGCGATGTACTTGGCGATGTAGCCGGTGGCGCTGCCTTCGCTCTCATCGATGAACTTCCAGTTCACCCTAGGGTTGATGGCTTTGACCACCGCCGGGTTGTTCACATCCAGCAGCCACTTGATACGCGGCATCTTGTTGCGGATGTTCAGCGCGTCGAGCTGGTCGCCGTTGGGCATCTTGAGCTCGGCCCGTTCGGCGGTGGTGAAGTGGTAGGCAAGCAGGGTCAGAAAGTCGCGCTGATGCTCTGGGTTGATGAACAGCAGACAGTGCCAATGCGGGGTGCCGTCGTGGTGTGGCTCGACCACCCGAAAGCCGAAGGCCATGATCCCCTCGCGGGCCAGCGCCGCCCGAAAGCGAGCCCACTGCTTGCACAGCAGGCGGTTAGTCTCGGTCGGGGTGGCGCCGTTGAACTTGTCGTTCTGGTAGGTCTTGTTGGTATCTTTGCTGCCCTGGCGCCACGCGTGATAGCTGGAGGGAGCTGTCAGGGTCAGGAACAGACCCAACTTGCCCTGATCCTGCGCCATGTCCTCAAAGCCGCGCATGCGCACCATCAGCTCATGACGACGGATCGCCGGATTGGCGACCGACGCCATGATCGCGTCAGCCAGGTCAATCTCTTGCCCCAGCTCTTCATTGACGGCGCTCATGCCCGCCATCCAGGCCTGCTGTGCCGCCTTGCGCTGGGTGAACTCGCGCACCGCGTGGGCGCTGGCGTAGGGGCTGACCCCCTTGCGTACCTGTCCGGTGAGGATGGCAATCAGCTCGCAGTAGATGGCCCAGGCGCGATTGATCTTGCGCAGCCACCAGGACTCATCGAGCAGGCGCACCAGCAGGCTGGCGGCGGCTCCTTCGAACTTGTCCACCTCGTCGGTCAGCTTGTCGCGCTCTTCTTGGCTCAGTGGGCGGCCCAGCAGGCGTTCTACCTTGGTGCGCGGGTGAACCGGCAGAGTGGGGCAGAAGTGCCATGCCTTGGCTTGAGAGCCGATCTCAACCAGTAGCTCGGCGGCGGTGTACTCGTTACCGGCCAGCGCCAGCAACTGCTGGCAGCGGCGCGCCCACTCGGCGGCCACCAACTCGCGGCGGACGTCGTTGCGTAGGTCGATCACCGGAACCGGGAACCGGTTTTGGGCGGCGGCGCAGGCATCCACCATGCGGCGCAGCCAGATGTTGGCGGTCTTGTGGTTGGCCGGGTAACGGTGCAGGTAGTGCTTGGCCAGCGGTTTGGCAACGTGCCACTCGATGCGGGCAAGCTGTTCAGCAGCGCCGGCCATGTTGATGGCGTGGTGCCCGATCAAGTAGTGCTGGGGGAGCTGGATGCCGTGCAGGTTGGTGATGGCCTCCATCACTTGCACACCCCGCATTTACGGTCTGCATACTCGTTGGGCTGCAGGTAGCGGCCGCAATCGCTGCAGGTCGGTACCAGTTCCATCTCAGCCAGCCGATCAGACCAGCAGGTGGCCTCGCAAAAAGAGAGGCTGGTGAGGCGGTTTCCGGCCAGGATGACCGGGCGCACATGGCCGAACTCGCCGCAGCAGCTGCAGCGCATCGAGATACGGGCGGTTTCTTCTCTCACCACGGTTTCGCTGGCGGCGCGGGCCAGTGGCCAGCAGGTTTCAACGCAGTAGGGATAGGCACGGCGACCGTGCCGGCCAGTGACCGGCAGGCAAACCGCCATCTGCCGGCACTTGGTGCAGGGCTCCAGGGTGACCATTTGCGATGGGGCTGGGCGGTTTGCAGGGCGCACGATGCCCAAAGCCGGGGCAAGCCCGGCTGGTTTCTGGTGAGTCATTAGATGGCGCCTCCGGTGTAGAGAGACTGGATATTGCTCGATGCCTGACGGGCGGCCTGGCGTGCTTGGCGGCACAAGGTCAGATGGGTTCTGGCCGGCGTGCGCTGGCCATGGGGGCCATCTGCGCGCAACTCGACTAGGTCAAGCTGCAGGCCATGCAGGCGCGCTTCGGCGTTCAGCATTTTGTCGACCCACTGGTCGATCAGTTGTTGGTGGCTCATCTGATGGTCTCCCCCAGTCCGTGGAGCGGTTCGCACTCTGCCCACCACTCGGCAATCTCTTTGGCCAGCGCAACCTCGTTGCTGCCCAGAGCCAGCCAGTACACGGCGCGGATGGCACCAAGGGCCAGCAGCTCTTGGGCGATGTTGCGGTTTCGGTGGGCATCGCTGCCTGAGGTGTTGAATTCTTCCTGGGCGACTTCCCAGTGCTTGGTCAGTTGGCTTACTGGCGCCGGCGGCTGCATATGGGCCGGGCCAGATTCAGCACCACCGAGTTCGTCGAGCGGCGGTTCCAGTTCGAACAGGTCATCACGCATGCCGGCCCCCTTTGGAGTTCAGGTTCAGCCAGAGCGAGCGCCAGGCATGTGCATTGGCGGCGTGGTGCTGTGCCGCAATGTCGTCGGAGCGAGTCATATTGCGGCGTCGTGCCAGTCTGGTCAGATGCCAATGGCACTCCTTAACATTGCGTAGTGCGTTCGAAATCGCTACATTGCGCATATCAGTTACCTCAGTTGCTGATGGAAACCCCGCTGGTGCGTCAACACCGATAGCGGGGTTTTTTATTGGCCGTTCCTGGCCGCTCTTCTCAACGCCGCGATGCGGCCTTCCAATGTGCTCGCCTTCTCGTTAAGCAAGGCGCGCTGCTTGTTCTGGTGTTCTGCCTGCTCCCGCTCGCTGCCGGTCGGCATCTCACGGCCTGTGAGGCGGTGCCATTCACGGCGGTCCAGCACGCCGCCATCAAACTCATGCAGGGTGGCGAGCAACTCCCCCAGGGCGAGGCGGATCGCCTCTTGCTGGTCAAAATCGAACTGGTCCAGCTCGCGCCCGGCTTGGGTGGTCGACACTCCGGCGGCGTAGCAGATGACGGCGCGGGTCCGGGTCGGCAGGCGTGACCAGCGGCTGGCCGCCCCATTGCGGCCAAACAGGCCGCGCATCTCTGCCAACGCCTTGTCTTTGGCGCTGGGCTGTTGAACGAGCTCGACAACCTTGGCGGTGTTCATGGGGTGGCCCTCCGGTTATGCCTGCAGCAGCTTGACCAGCCAGTGGCGACGCGGCTGGCAAGCGGGCTGAAAGCGCAAGGCGCCGCGGCGGCCGTGCTGGTCTTCCAGATAACTGCCGTCAAAGCGGGTGGTGTTGCGCAGCACCGGTTCGTCGCTATCGGTGACGACCGTGGCGCGGGTGAACAGCAAAGACGGCAGCGGGATCAGCCCCGCTTGCTCGGCACGCAGCTTGCTCATTGGCTCACCGCCTTAGCCCTGCGCGGGACCATGGGCAGCACAATGGCCGGGTTGGGCATGGCGCTGGGGCTGATGGTCGCGATGATCTCGAACCCTGCCTTGAAGGTGTGGCCGCACTCCACGTTGCTGCACTGGTAAGTGGCAATGCCGCACAGTGGGCTCATCCGGGTGGAGGTGCGGGTGCTGGCGCGAGATCCGCAGTGGGGGCAAATCAATCTCATGGTCTGGTCTCCTATGCGCCGAGGGCTGCGCGGGCCATGTCGGCAGCACACGCAAGACCAGGGACGGCGTGAAAGCGGTCTTCGACCTCGGTAGCCAGCAGCACCAAGTGCTCGATGCCAGCCCAGATGCCGGAGACAACGGTGTTTCGGTTGGATTTGGTGACGCGGTCACCGGCAAGCAGGGTGGTCGCCTGAGCGGTGACGCCCAGGATCTGGGCGCCGGCATTGAGCGCCTGCTGGGCGCGTGCCTCGGGTGCGAGGGGCGTTGTGGCTGGCAGCCGAACCGCGGTCAGCTGGCAGTCAAACAGCAGACCGTCAAACAAGGTGTCATCACCGGTGGCGTGATAGATGGCTACCAGATCCCGGGCGGTGAGCTGATGAGGCTGGGCCGGGTTCAGTTTGTTGCGCAGCAACTGCTCGCCAATACCGGCAGCGCGGGCCACTTCTGCAAGGGAGTGAACGGCGGCAAAGCGGGAGCAGGCGGACTCAAAATGCGGATGTTTGCTGCAAGTTTGTTCAAACATGGCTTTCATCCTTCTGCTTGCGCGACACTTTGGGACGACGCACAGGGGCAGGAACAGGCTCCAAACCCGGCTGATTCATGGCCTGCTGGGTGTAGAGCACCAGATTGATCAGCACTTTTTCAGCGCGGCCCTGCTTGGGCATGATGGGAATGCGCCCGGCCCGCACGTAGTTTTCCACCGTGCGCTGGGTCAGGCCGGTACGCTCGGAGAAGCTCTCGACCGTGCAAACCGGGGTATCGATATGGATGGGGGCGATGATCATGGATGGTGCCTCCTGCTCGGTCATTTACGCGCGGTCTTGCGCGGTGGGGGGCTGATCGGCCTTCAACTTGCCGCTGGTCAGTACCTCGATCTGGTAGGCGCGGCCTTTGGGGATTGTTTCATCCCACTTGCTGACAGCGGCGTGAGAGATCCCAATGGCCTTGGCGATGGCAGTGATGCTGCCGAAGTGTTCTAAGACGTCATGTTTCTGCATTCCTGCCTCACTGATTATAACCTAAGGATCATTTATGGCCGAAGCGTAACTTATGTAATAAGTGGGGGTCAAGAGAGTTTGATACTTAAGTGTTATTTCGGAATGGTAACTTAGGTTTCATGAAAACGATCAATGACCGCATAACTGCCAGCCGGCAGGCACAGAAAATGAGTAAGGCTGAGCTTGCCCGACGTGTTGGAATTTCCCATGCGTCTGTTAGCAAGTGGGAGTCGGGACTTAACCAGCCGAAAGGCCGCTATCTCAATGACTTAGCGGCAGCGCTGGGGGTGACTGTTGACTGGCTGTTGACCGGTGAAGGGGAGGCGACAGCACGGCCTTCTCCAGAAGCCATGCCTGGTTATCACAACGTCGAGCCGGCGGTGATTCCCCAGGGGAACCGTATCCCGATCCTCAGCTACGTTCAGGCGGGTAACTGGCGGGAGGTGTGCGAACAGGCCACTACCTTCGACGGCAATGTCGAATATGTGACGGCCAGCGTCGATATCGGGCCCTGTGGCTTTGGTCTCTGGATCCGTGGTCGTTCCATGAACCCAGTGTTCAATGAAGGGGACCTGGTCATCATCGACCCCGATGAACAACCCCGGCCGGGTGACTATGTGGTCGCCAAGAACGGCAGCGAAGAAGCCACCTTCAAGAAGTACCGCCCCCGCGGCATTGATGAGAGCGGGCAAGAGGTCTTCGAACTGGTGCCCCTCAACGACGATTTCCCCACCATGCACTCCGACCGGCAGCACATCGAAATTATCGGCGTGATGGTAGAACACCGGATTTTCAGAAAACGATAAAAAGGGCGCTAATGCGCCCTTTGTCTACACAAGGTTATGATAATCATACTAGTGATCATTTATGAACGCGTAAGCCATTTTAAATGGTACTTTTATATTCGTTGTAAGTGCTGTCCAGCGATTATATTCAACTAGATCTTCTACAGCTGATGGGTCAACTTCATTAGTTAAAATGAATTCCCCATCATTAGATATAACCTTGTTATAGCCAATAATTGTTTTTATTTTATCTGATTTTTCTGCATACAAAGATGTGCTGAAAAGACTATATATCTCTGTCGGAGCTTTTGGTAAAAATAAATTATATGTTACGCCATTATAAGAGTATTTATGTTCACCGCCACCAATAATCTGCCATAATTCATATGGGAAGCTCTTGAAATATGATGCAGAGGAAGTGTCTGTATTGTTGGAGATCCAATCGTTGACAGAAACTTCACTAGGGTGTCCTTTGAAAATTAAGTTGTATTTTTGATGATCAATAGTTTTTTCTAGTTTTTTAAGAATTTCAATCTGATTGCTCTTGGATGTATTGATTTCATTTCTGGTATAGCTGCCTAAAAATACGGCGCTTTCTTTTGTTTCATCAAAGTTTCGACTTTTAATGAAAATGTCATCGTCTGTTATTGAAGGGTTGATTGCACCTGAATATATTGCAGTAGATAATAATCCTTCATTGGTTTTAAGGAATTTTATTTTATCTGCCATATTGGAAAAGCTAAAGAATTCGTAATTAACTCCGTTTTCTGGTAGTATTTTGATTTCAACAGATGAATTAGCAATCTCAGATTTATTTATACTATCCCACAGCATCAACTTAACATTTTTAACCCCATATTCTTTTGCTGTTTTTGCAAAAGAAATGATGTTATCTATTCTCCACTTTGGATAAACAAAAATCGATGTTCCTTCTGGAACTATATATATGTTATCTATGGCCTTGAAGGCATCAGCAGTCAATTTTTGTCCGTCTGAAATTGAAATAACACCCAAGTATAAATTGTTTTTTTTACTGGCGCTGGTATTTTCAATAATAAGATTACTAATGTTTACATAGCTATTATCCTGCCCTATGACTTTAAATTCAGCCCCATTTGGTGATCGGAATTCATACGTTGGAAAATTTAATCCAGTAGTAATTATAGTTTTTTCAACGTTCCCAGAATATGCACTTGCTAGCATAAATGCTCGACCAAAATTACCAGCGTTAGTTGCATAAAAATTAATTTCTTCAGATGGCTTTATTTCTGAAGTTGTTGCAGAACCGCCTTCTCCTCCGCATCCGGATAAGAACAAAAAGCCCAATAAAACAATATGATATATGCGCATTTTATTATCCATTCTAATGGTTTTAGAATCTAATTATACAGGTGATGTAAAAATTAATCAAATTATATGGGTGTTTGATTTAGTGGTGAACTTATAAAGTGCGAGATCTTATTTAAGTATCAATAATTGTGCGTATAGAAATAGATTACTCACTCTCCCATATATGTTTCTGACTCAACCAAACATTTCCAATTATCAAGTGTGCTGTATATAATCACAGTGTGCGCAGGAGGTGTAATGGCAGTACGAAAACAGACGTCCGGCAAATGGCTTGCCGAGATCTACCCTGAAGGACGGCCAAGTAAGGAAAGCCCCAACGCCCCCCGGATCCGTAAACAGTTTGCTACCAAGGGCGAGGCGTTGGCGTTCGAGCGCTTTGTGCAAGACCCAGACAAGGGAAAGCCCTGGTTGGAGGGGCAGGGAGAACCGACTGATGGCCGGCGCCTCTCTGATCTGGTCGGGCTCTGGTTTGGCCGCCATGGTCAGAGCCTGCGTGATGGGGAGGCCCGCAAGTCCAAGTTGCTGACCATCTGCGATGCACTGGGCGATCCCCTCGCCGAAGACTTCACCGCCCGTGACTTTGCTGCCTATCGTGAAGCCCGGCTCTCGGGCGATATCACCGACCGGCGCGCAGTCAACCAGGAGAAGCTGGGAGTCACCCCCAACACAGTGAACCGCGAACACGCCTATCTGCGCGCGGTTTTCAACGAGCTGAAGAGGCTAGGGGAGTGGCAGAGGGAAAACCCCCTCGATGGTCTGCGGGCCTACAAGGTGGCCGAGGCAGAACTCGCCTTTCTCTACCCTGACGAACTCAAGTGCCTGCTGGCTGCTTGCAAGGAAAGTCCCAACCCCGATCTGTTGTTGGTGGTGAAGCTCTGCCTCGCCACTGGTGCCCGCTGGTCTGAGGTGGAAGAGTTAACCCAGTCTCAGGTATCCCCTAATCGCGTCACCTTCACCCGCACCAAGAGCAAGAAGAGCCGCAGTGTGCCCATCAGCCCCGAGCTCTATGCCCAGTTGCCCAGAAAGCGTGGCCGCCTGTTCGGTGACTGCTATCGCGCCTTCGAGATGGCGGCAGAACGGATTGGGCTTGAGTTGCCACCAGGACAAAGCACCCACGTGCTACGCCACACATTCGCCAGCCACTTTATGATGAACGGCGGCAACATCCTGGTGCTGCAAAAGATCCTGGGTCACTCCACCATCACGATGACTATGCGTTATGCCCACTTTGCCCCAGATCACCTGGAGGAAGCTGTGAGGTTGAACCCGTTGGTTGTCTGTGGTGTAAATTGAAGCCATTGGGCTTTGTGGAGCTTGAGAGTGGAACAGCCATTGTCAGACATCGACCTGTGCGAAGCGCTATCGGACCTCTTCGTCGATAACGAGGTCGATTACGAGTACATCGCCAAGGTGGCAAGGGCTTTTCCTGTTACTCATGTGGAGAAAGTCTTGTTCGAATGGGTGGCGCCGGTTTGTTACACCAACACCCTGGCACCCGTGCCACCGATCTGGACCGGCTTTGAACGTGATTCACTTTGGGCGGAGATCCAGTGCTTGCTGGCAAGAGAGGCCAAGGCCGGGTTTGCCAAGAAGCTGTCCATCATTCTCAGGCAGTTTTATCTGAGGCAGCAGTTTGCGAAAGAGTGGCGCAGGCTGTCGGCGCTGCTGATTGAGCAGGGATAAAAGTGGCGACAGAGTGGCGACAAAATTTTAAATGGGTGGTCATCTTTAGCTGCAATTGGTTCACTAACTCTTTGATTTTTATGTAAGTGCTTGTTTTGTCATGGTGGAGGAACAGATTTAAAATCCCTCGACGTTCGCGTCGTGCCGGTTCGATTCCGGCCTCGGGCACCATTAAGATTAAAGAAAAAAGCCTTTCAGATTAAACAGATACGACGCTTTATTGCGTCGTTTTTGTTTTTACCTCTCTCCAAGATTTCTCTCCAACTTTTCCTTTCTTGTCCATTTCTTGTCTAAGCGACTTACTACTTCCTGCGACTCGTTGCGAACAACCTGCGCTTCGTCCCAACATAGCCAAGGGTACGTGGTTAGCCTGCGCTCCGGGCCTTTCCGGGGTCTGTCTCTGGTGCTGAGACAAGTGCCGCTCACTGTTACCCATTCCTCTTCACCCCCTCCCAAACCCGCATTGAATACCCTTTGAAACAGATATTAATCCCATGATCCAACCCATCATCGGAGGTATCTATGCAGACCAAATTTCGCTTTACCAATGCAGCCATCAAGGCTTTGCCCGCACAACAACGAGAGGCTGGCGCTACTGAACTGGAGTTCTCCGATACAGAGGTCATCGGCTTAAAACTCTTGTCAGGAAAAAGCCAGGGCAGTAAGCGTTTCCTACTGCGCTATACCCTCCAGGGTAAGAAACGCAGCATCGCCCTGGGGCGATTCGGCGATATCGATGTGAGCCAAGCCAGGACCATTGCCCGCAAGTACAAGGCGATGTTGGCAGAAGGCATCGACCCGGTAGCAGAGCGGGATAGCTACAAAACTGAGCCCACCCTTTCGGAGTTCTTCTGGCAGACCTTTTTGCCACACCTCAAGACCATCGGCAAACGGTCGATCAACAGCGACATTCAGCGGTTTAAACACAACATCGAACCACGCTTTGGGACCATGCGTTACCGACAGCTCAAGGCGATGGATGTCCTGCAGTTGCAATCGGAGATGGTTCACCCTAACAACCCTCAGCAGACGGCCTACGCACCGAGTACCGCCAACAGGGTATTGGCCCAGTTAAAGACCATGGGCAGCTATGCGGTGCGCTGGGGCATTCTGGACACCAACGAGGCGGCCAAGATCAAGCTGTTGAAGGAGGACAATGCCAGGACGCGTTTCCTATCGATTGAAGAGATGAAACGGGTCATTGAGGTGGCATTGCAGGATCGCAATCAAGCCGCAGGCAGTTTCATCGCGATGCTCTACCTGACGGGGGCAAGAAAATCAGAGGTGTTACTCGCTAAATGGGAACATGTGAACTGGGAGGATAAGACGCTGTTTGTACCCCTGACCAAGAATGGCAAGAGCCGGATCATTTACCTGAGTACGCTGGCTATCGATATTCTGGAGAAGCTCCCCAGAATAGCCGGTAATCCCTATGTGTTCGCGAGCCAGCATATTCGCTGCCAGGGTAAGCCCATCGGTGAACCAAGGTGCGCCTATGAGCGGGTGTTGCAGAAAGCCGGTATCGAAAACCTTGATGAGGTTTGCTTCCATACGGCTCGCCATTCGGTCGCCAGCGCCTTGGTCTCTTCCGGGCAATACAGCCTGTATGACGTCAAGGCGCAATTGGCCCACGCCAGCATTCAATCCTCCCAGCGGTATGCAAAGCTGACTTCTGAGCGCAGCCGCAATATCAGTGAAGGTCTCTCGTCGATGATCCAAGCGGAATGACCGAAAAGGTATTGTTTATAAACAGATATTAATAACCAGACAGCGCTGTCACATCGGCTGTTGGTCCACATTTCACAGTTCCCAGGCCCTTAAGTTCATCTGAGCTTAAGGGCCTTTTTGTTGGAGAGAAACACGATGAAAACTTGTATGGAATGGCCGGAGGAGACATTGCTCGCGGCCTACCCGGCACTCCATGTCTCGGTCATGGAGCAAATTATCGAGCCCCTTTCATCAGTAGAGGAGGCGAGGGCATTCTGGGTCGAGACCGGGTGCAGTCTGGTCATTATCGAGATGACGGACTCGGTGAGTGAGTTCCAGGCCATGCCACAGCATACCCAGAATCAGGTGATGTTCGGTTTGCGTTACCCGGAGCAAGAGTTCGCCATATCCGAAGATTGGCGTCTGTTGCTGGCCATCCTCAACGATGAGGGGGCGGGGATTTATCTGCTGATCCACTCAGATGCACCGCTGCTTCCCACCCTGGAGGTGATGCACCATGAGTAATCCCAGCCATAGCGACATCATGCGCAAGTTAAAAGAGATCAAGGGGATTAAGGAGCTGCTGGAGAAGGCCGTGCTCTTGTATGTCTTGCTCACGGATGGCGATCTGCCGGTCTGGTGCTATGCGCTCATCATCGGTGCGCTGGCTTATCTGGTAAATCCGTTCGACGTGGTACCAGATCCCATTCCATTTGCCGGTTATCTGGATGACTTATCGGTCATCACCTCGGCATTAGCCGCATTTCCGGTTAAGTCGCACCACCGCCAATCCGCGAAAGACCGAATGAGATCACTGTGACAGTGACGGAGTCGGTCCTGTCACGCTATCGCGTTTTCTATGACCCTTTATCTATGACCCTTTTACCGATGATCCGGGGATTATGAATCGCCGATCATCTAATCCATTTGTAAGGACATTATCATGGCAAGACCCCGTAAATACCGTGTTGAAGAGACCCCTAAACCTGCCAGCGCCACGCCAGCCGAAGAGAGCCCACTCACATCCGGAGCAAGCGGCTGCGCCGAGCCTCTCTCGCCAGCCCTTGCGGCTGACGCCGACAAGGCCAGGCCTGGACCCGGCGACACCGCAGACTCCGTGACTGGCAGCCCCGACCCACTCCATATCCCTACAGGCGTTGATGGAGCTGTGAATACTGAGCCGGTCATTGAATCAAACAATGATCTCCCCAGCGTCACAGACCCCATACATACGTTGATCCGTTATACCGCAGAGAAACTCAGTGCCAGGTCAGAAGGCTTGATCTTCTACGCTCTCGGTTGCCATGAGGAGACCGGCGAGTTGTTCCTGAAAATCACCGGCAATCAGGGTAGGGGGCTGCATAGCAAGGAGTGGATTGCGTTGTCAGAGATTGACGGCATCTTGCGCTCCTTGCCCGCAGACAAGCCGTTTAAATCCAGCGTCATGAAGCGACTGTTTAAAGGGGGCAGCGCCAATAACGCCGGATTCTTATCAGCCATTCTGCGCTCGGACGGGCTGAAGTTGATCCAGAAGGCTGACGGCAATCCGATGCTGCACGAACTGGTGCCTGATTACCTTGAGCGCTTGGGGTCGCTAACCAATGAGCTCTGTACCTTAGCTCCTACCTTCGAATAACCCCTGCATAGTGCTCACCTGTCCAAGGGTGAGCCCCCCAAACAACCAAACTGAGGTGATTATGACGATCCCATTTGCGGATGGCTTTGCCCTGCCTGTCAGTCAGGCATTGATGAGTATTCTGGATCAGGAACTGGTTAGATCTGGAACAGTGCTGAAGGGAAAATCCAGTCTGGTCTTCAACTTCCGAGATCCGGATTACGGCCCGGTTCGTGGCGGGTTTCATCCGGTGGAAATTCGGCTGCTAAAGCGTAAAGACCGGTGGCAATTCGATTACGTGACGGACTTTAGTTATCAGGGGCCGGAGGAGATGGCTGAGTTGGTCAAGGAGATCGACTTCAACTTTTTGTGCGAAGAATACTACCTGCTCCGTTACGGCCAGATGGGACCAGCGTCGGCCAGGGAGCTCTATACGATGTGGGAGTCGAACTTCGTCAGTTACTACCAGATGGGCGTGTTTACCGTCTCAGTGGCTGCGTAACCGTCGCACCGGACAGGAGAGGAACAGGAACCTGCGGCGGTTTGGTACTGGCAGTGGCGTTGTCATGTTTACCTTTCCATGCGGGGCAAGGAGCCATGGACTAACCCAACTCGAAACCGGTCAGCGGCTCAGTAGGTTAGTCCATCCCTCGGCTGTTTCAGGTGTCCCTTTCACCACCTATCCCCCAAAACAAGTATCCCCGGCCCGTGGCTGGGTGGCTTGTTTTTTTGTCATCAGCGAGGAGGGAGAAAGACAGATATGTGTGTATCCCCAATAGCGTTATTCCACCAAGCATGATTTACATTAATTATCAGTTGGTTATGTGGTTATCCTCTTATGCAACAGGGATTGATTGCGCAGTCAGTCCCAAAGTGTCTCTGCCCCCTGAACGGTCGACAACCAAGAAAGTTCGCGCAACCGCTCATAGTGTGATGACCGCAAATGTTCATCAACTCAATGAGGTGATAAGGTGGGACTCTTACGCATCATTAATTAGTGTCTGTCACAACCTGAGGTCTGAGCAATCTGGTAGCGACAGCCTAGAGCGGGTGCGTCTGGCGATTCGAGAGGTCTCAAAATTGGGTAGGTAGAAATCAGCTGTGAGCGTCAGATCGGTTAGAGCAACGAGTTTGTTTAATGCATTGATGATGCGTAATTTATGGATATGAAGTCGAATGTGGGATGCTCATGCTATGTGACATCCACCAACGCAAATATGCAGCATAACGCCAGTGAGTATAGTTGTTAGCTTTCTTTTCGTTGCATCAATCAATAAATCCAAGAGGTACTACTTATGACAATTTTTGAACCTGGTGTTCAATATAAAGATCTTGATGGGATTGTTCATGCAGATCGTGATGATAATCAGTATGCAACTGATTACTTAAGAAATAACCAAAAAATCACTAAAGAAGACTATGTATTTGGAATTCAGGTTTTTTCGTCTGTGCATAATGTTAGACAAAATACACTAACGGTCAGATTCCTACATTCTGATGTTTCAGGTTATGAGAATATCCAAGAAAAAATGAGAGTTGAAGGTGATGCTCTTACTCTAAACGTAGTTGAAATTGATATGCCGTACAATGTATTTTTCGGTTTGTTTAAACGCTTTAGTTTAACTTTATCACCAAATGGTTTATTAGAAGGTAAGTCATATACTACACTATAAAAAGCTAATAAGGCGTTCAAGCTAAAGCTCAAACAATCCTCCAAACGGCTAACAGGGCATTGCAGCGGAGCAAGCCCCTGAATGTGGTGTTATACGTAAAATATAATGTAAGGAGTATCGGTATGCCAAAGTACTACAGTGCAAAAATTAGGGTCGAGCAAACTTTTGAGGTAAACATTGTAGCCGAAGATGAAATATCGGCGAAACGGCAGGCAAGAGAAATTGATTTTGGAAAAAGCGACCCGATTTCGAGCCAACTCACTGGTGTTGAACTCGTTCTAGAAGGAGAGGCATCCTACGATGTAGGTACACGAATAAAGCACTTTCTTTTTGGTATCGGGGAAATAAAAGGTCTTGTTAGAACCACCAATGCCAATAACCACTTTGGCCATAGCGCTACAGTTGAATTTGAAAACGGTGTAATAAAAAATATTCACTTACCACTGGCGCGAGAAAAAGTTGAAATCTTGGGGTAAACGCATAACCCGTCGCTAGGTCCAATGTGGTGGTGATATGGCAGGACTCTTACGCAAATTAGTGTTTGCCGCAACCTGATGCCTGAGCAATCTGGTAGCGGCAGCCTGGGGCTGTAGCGTGGATTGCCACATTAGACAAAGCAACGAGGCAATGCCTTGATGTCGTTGATTTATAGGTATGAAGTCTTATTTTGGATACTCATGCTATGTGGCATCCACTAATGCAGGTACACGGCAAAACACCGTTGGGTATATCTGTTATCTTCTACTCGAAGAACCTCGTTCAGGAAAACATATGTCTGTGATTACGAATTCCGTCTTAACAAAGGAAAAACTCTCTACTACTCTTAAAAAATATGTAGAAGCATTAAACTGGCTTGATTCTAAAGGCTTTAACATAGGGCCTAGTCGGTTAAAAAGATATCAAACACATTATGAATCTCTTATTCATAACTGGGGGAATGAGACTATTCTGGAAATAGTCACCAACAAAAATTACGCCAGTGCTATTTATGAAGCTTATGAGGTGATTGAAATAAAAGATAAACTAGAAGAAATTGAGTGCAAGGAAGTGTATGAAAGTTTGAAAAAATCCCTTTCAGGGGTTGAGTTGTATAGTGATGAGTGAAGCATTGCCAAGCCTAGCTCTGCGAGAAATTTTTCGTTTGAACTATATATGGCTAGATATTTCAAACGTGCTGGGTACGACCTCAACTTTAACACTATTGCTGATTTTAATGCCCACAATGCTGAGGACTCCATTTTTGTAGAATGCAAAAGGCCAGCAAAAGAAAAGACTGTGGGGAAAAACATAGAAAATGCTCTCAAGCAATCTATGAAGCGTTTTATCGAGAATGATTGTAGAAATCAAAAAGGAGTCGCAGCTATTGATTTGACCGCTCTTATAAACCCAAACTTAAATTTTTTGGTTACTGATGATATAAATGCTGTACCTGCCATTTTGAAAAAATCTGATAACGAATCTTCACCTGAAGTTAAAAGGCATTTCGACAAATATGGTGAGCATTGCATCTCAGTAATGTTTCATTGGCGTGTTCCCGTTCTTCATCTCAAAGAGGAAACTGTGGGGCTTTACGAGAGGTGTTTTAGTGTACCGATTTTTAAATCAGGCACTTCCTCTGAAGAGGTATTCTATAGGTCAAATAATGAACTAGTGCGATCTGTAGGGCTATAAGCAAACAAAGTACTGCATTCACATTTTTTTTACATCTTGCACCAAGAAATCCGATGAGCACGGAGCTCTACAGTGAGAAGTGCGGTTATTCATGAAAAATTAATTTAACAAAAATGAATGCATAGAATATAGAGGAAGAGAAGAGCAATATGTCCCAGTTCGACTACAAAAAACAAGCTCAGGATTTTTATGGTAAGGCTCCTGCTATTATTCTGGGCAGTGGTGCCTCGGCCGCACACGGAATGTCTGGAATGGTGGCTCTTGCGAATCATTTGGTCATGCACACAGATATTTCTGATTTGTCCGATGCAGAGATCGTTGCTTGGAGTGAATTCTGTCGGGTTTTACAAGAAGGGATAGACCTCGAGACTGCATTGCATAAAGTCACTCTTTCCGACACGCTGACCGCAAGAATTATTAAAGCAACTTGGACACTCATTAACCAGGAAGATATTTATATTTTTCAAAACTCTCTTCAAAACAATGCCATGTTCCCCTTGAGTCGCTTACTTGAGCATATGTTCAAAAGCAGTCTCAAGATGATAAACATCATCACTACAAATTATGATCGTTTGGCAGAGTATGCTTGTGATCAAGGCAGAATACATCACTACACCGGCTTCACACATGGTTACTTTCGTCAACTATCAACCCCAACTGAAATAACTGCTTCCCGCCGGGTTAATATATGGAAAGTACACGGCTCTCTAGACTGGTTTCAGTCCCCTCTCGAAGATACTGTTGCTCTTGTTAACATCCATTCTATACCAGAAAATTACGAAGCGCAGATCGTTACGCCAGGGGCGCATAAATATCAAAAAACACATTTAGAGCCTTTTCGCTCAATTATAAACAACGCTGATGAGGCCATAAAACATGCCAATTCGTATCTGTGTATTGGCTACGGCTTCAATGATGAACATATTCAGCCAAAGCTTGTAGCGAAATGCCTGCGTCAGAAAACGCCGATTACAATTATTACTTATGCTCTTTCTGCT
The DNA here is from genome assembly GCF_027706125.1 of Aeromonas sp. Y318-1. Taxonomy (NCBI): domain Bacteria; kingdom Pseudomonadati; phylum Pseudomonadota; class Gammaproteobacteria; order Aeromonadales; family Aeromonadaceae; genus Aeromonas; species Aeromonas sp. Y318-1. Next base: position 294,792 of record NZ_JAPDCM010000002.1, on the reverse strand, counting down.
GCCGCCAGAAAACTCATTATAAATGGCAATGCACAAAATTATTTGGCAATAGAACGAGGCGAAACTGACAATCAGTCGATTGTCTACTCTTCCCTGAGTAAGTCTCCAGTGGTCGTTGATCAAAATATCTGGAGTTTCGAAGGATATATGTCACTAATTATGTAGGAATGAGAAATGTCTATTTTTAACTTTAAGGACGAAGAAGCCCTTGGAAAGGTGGCTTCTGTAGACACAACAAACGTGATCGTGGAAGTGGAAAACGTTGACCAACTCAAAAGATTACAAGTTAATCATCTCGCTGTCCTCCAAAGCAGTCGCCCTGGGCAGCACCTCATTGGCCTCATCACGCAGGTGACCCGCAAGCGCGTCATCGAAAGTATTATCAATGATGGAATCAACGACCAGAACTCGGAGCTCAATTTGTGCCGTATCACCCTGATTGGCACCATGCTGGATCGTGACGGAGTGAGGGAAAACGTATTTCGTCGCACCCTCGAAAGTGTTCCTGAAATCGATGCTAATTGCTTTTCGCTGGAAGGCGAAAACCTCACAGGCTTCATGCGGACGCTTTCCAATGTAGCAGCAGGTGGCAACTCATTGACACTTGGGAAATACACGCTGGACGAGCATGCAGTTGCCTATCTAAATGGCAATAAATTCTTCCAACGTCACGCATTCATCGGTGGTAGCACTGGTTCGGGTAAGTCCTGGACGACCGCAAAGATCATCGAGCAGATGTCGGGACTCTCAACGGCGAATGCCATTGTCCTAGACCTTCATGGAGAATATGCGCCTCTAGTCGGTGATGGTCTTCAACACTTCAAGGTCGCCGGACCGGCGGATGTTGAGGCAAAGCGTACTATTGATGATGATGTGCTTTACCTACCTTATTGGTTGCTTTCATATGAAGCGCTCGTGTCCATGTTCGTTGATCGCAGTGACCAAAACGCGCCTAACCAAGCCATGATTATGGCTCGTGAAATCAACCAGGCGAAGCAAAAGTACCTAGAAGATAACGATCAGCAGGAAGTGTTGAAGCATTTCACTGTCGACAGCCCGGTTCCATTTTCTCTAGATGTCCTTATTGGGCGGTTGAATGAAATCAACGTAGAAATGGTTCCCGGCGCCAAGGCTGGCACAGAAAAACAAGGCGATTTCTTCGGTAAGCTTGCCCGCATGATTTCCCGGCTTGAGAACAAAATCTCCGATAGACGCCTTGGCTTCATGTTCAATGGCGGCGGAGATATTCTGGATTTTGGCTGGCTTGAGAAGTTCACCAATGCCGTTCTGGGCAGCACTGGTGAGAATGGTAAGGCCGGGATCAAGATTATCGATTTTTCAGAGGTTCCATCAGACGTCCTGCCATTGATCGTTTCCCTCGTCGCACGGGTCACTTTCTCCGTCCAGCAGTGGACTCCCTCTGAGTTACGCCACCCTATCGCACTCCTCTGCGATGAAGCGCACCTCTACATGCCTCAGCGCAATATGGCAGATTCTGCCGATGATATCTCACTGGATATTTTCGAGCGAATTGCTAAAGAAGGCCGTAAATACGGCGTTAGCCTTGTGGTGATAAGCCAGCGTCCCTCCGAGGTGAATAAGACGATGCTTAGCCAATGCAGCAACTTTGTATCCATGAGGTTGACAAACGCTGAGGACCAGGGGGTTATCAAGAGATTGCTTCCTGATAGTCTTGGCGGGTTCAGTGATATACTTCCCACACTTGACACCGGCGAGGCTTTGGTTGTCGGTGATGCGAGCTTACTTCCGAGCCGAATCAGGATCGATGAGCCCAAAAATAAACCGAATAGCGGTACGGTGAATTTCTGGGATGAATGGCAAAATCCAGTCAAGGAGAAACGGTTGTCGATAGCCATCGAAAATTGGCGCAAGCAGAGTATTCAATAGAGTTTCAATCTGAACTCGTATTAACAATTCGTTCCAGCCCACAGCGGTCGCGCTAAAGTGCGCCGCTGATCGCTAGCATTACAAAAAAACAAACTAGAGAATCAATGATAGATGGATTTCCCAAAGAGAATTAAACAACACAAAGCAGAATCCGATTCTTACGCTATTCTACTTTATAAGTTAAGGGATTTAGGGATATTTAGAAATTTAACCGACAATGACTATGGCATCGACTTTGAGATTGAGTTGGTTGAAGATGATAAAGTAACAGGGAAATATATAAAAGCACAGGTAAAGTCTTCAGACTATTTAACTATTAGGAAAACAGACTCAGTACCTACAGTAGGTGGCATTAAACAGAGTACATTAAATTATTGGGCGGAGTTGAGTCATAAAACACATGTTATTGCATATGTTGTCGACCTTAAAACGGAAAATATATACATATCAAAGCCTCTTTTCTGGCAGGTGATAAAACTTATAGACGGTTCTAATAAAACTAAAACAATCGAATTTGTGCAACACGATGACAAGCATCACGCAATCATCCCATCATTATTTACTAAACTATATGCACACTCACCATCCTTGATGGATGAAATTTACAGCCACAGAATGGCACTAAAAAATTTAAAGCATTTCTTTGATCTCTATGCGGATGTATTTCATTATGACTTCCATATGCCAGTTGACCAATTAGATATATTCGAGACATTCTTGGAAGTCAGTAAAGTTTTGCTTTGGTCCTCCACTATTGCATACGGAGACTTAAAAGAAGAAGAGAGGAGGTATATTTATTCTTTTTCTTACTGGAAGAGAGTCACAGAAAATGCAGGCGGAGAAGATGTAGCCAACTATGTTGCTCAAAGGCCATTAAAATTATTAATGCCACATTTACTGGATGTGTTACGGAATTATGAAGGTCGTGTATTTGACAGCAAGTACTATTGGAAGCACAAGTCTCTTACTTATCTAAAGCTAGTTTACGATTTTCCAATTCCTCAGGTTTCAGGTCATGATGAAATTATAAATGTTGGATATAATCAATATGAGCGATATAGAAAGGATGGCGGCTTTGAATATTTAATTTCAAAGTGCTAACAATATAATACTGCTGGAAAACATTTCCGCCGTGCTTAAGATTTACTGTAGAGCACGGCGTTATGGCTTAGAAAGTTTTAAACTGTACCATATTGATTTTATTTCCCGCTAAGAGTTCTTGATACTTCCGGTTGTTTCATACCAAAAAGCTTTCCAGCTCTTTCTTGACCAATTTCTTTAGCTTTCTTAGCTAAGTGTTTTATATCTCGTTCAGTTAGTTCTTCACTCACATTTTCGTGAAGTTGTTTGGCTAGCTGCTCAATTTGTCCCTGAACATCGTTTAATTTTACAAAATAACTGGGTATTTGGTCTGTTGGTATCACTTGCGAAGACATATCACGAATTAGTGATTCTTTTGTCTGTGTTAAGATATCAACAGTTTCACGAGCAAGAGCTTGAGTCGTTCTACTTACTTTAATTTCTTGTTGTTGATGGTTTTCAACATTAACTTGGTAGCCTGTATTTGTTGGGTTACTTGTATCTGATGGGTTAAACGGATCTGCCATTGGTAGTTCTCCAAGCCTTACAATCAATAGTCCAAAGTATACTTGCATGAAAGTTTTATGCAAAATAAAATATTTCAATGAAAAACAATGTGTTACGGTTTAAATTGTGAATAGTGCAATGGCGTTCAACACACAGTGGGCTGTTAACGCATGGCATTTCCAATGCCTAATGAGTCGAAGTGATTATGGTCGTTGTAGTTGAGTCTGGGGTAGTCCCATAGCAGGGCGTTAGGCGATTGCCTCGAGAAGCGGTTTTAACCATCCATCTCGCCGTTTTACCCTGCGTTGCTGCCATTCATGCCCACGGGTCACACTGATAGGCTATCGGTCGTCTAAAGCGGCTCAGGTGGTTCGTCTTCTGGAGCGCATGTCATCATCACAGAGCCAGTTAAAAAGAGAAGGGGAAGCAACCATTATGTTGCTTCCCCAATCGCCTTATTACACCAACCAGATATTGCTATATCAATCAGTCGGTTATCACTTCATGACTCGGCGCATCCAGCGTGATTTGCGCTATCTCGGTCTTGGGGTTATTCAACCGGCCTTGGAGCTGTGGCAGGTCCTCGGGCTTGAACAGCGCCCCCAGCTCTAACCCTGGACACTCTTGCTGGATCACCCGCACCAGGCGGACGGTGCGCGTTGTCACCGGTACACACTGCCCGACCAACTTGGCGCGTTTAGCGGATTTGCAGTCATCCACGCTGGTTGGGCAGCCATTGATCGTCAGCCATTCGGCCAGCTCATCGTACCCCATCGTTTTCGTCATGCCGAAGGCGGACTGGGTATAAGCACGCAGGAAAACCCTCTTGAGGATGCCAAGTGACCCTTCATCTGTCATACGCATTGGCAATCCTTTTATCGACGCCTTGCAGGCGAAGTAATCCTCCCAGTTTTCCCAGTCATCGAGGGTCTTCAGACAGTTCGTCCGCCGCCAGTTGTCGAATACCACACGTTGCTCCATAGCGGCGGCTACCGTCGGCCAGGGGCGAGTATCAAAACAAATATGCTCGGTGCCCAGCACGTGCTGCATTGATGGCAGCATGGGTTGCCGCTTGAAGTCGAACTCAAGATTCAGAGTCTTTGACCTGCTCACGGAGACAAGATCGCGTTCATTGATCCACATTTCAGTCGTAGATATTAAATGGTCACTATCGACTTTTTGGCCGGGGGTACGATTCAGATACAGGTCAAGCATGTACGCCTGATGCAGCTCCTTAGTGCAGGGGGGCTTAACCCCAGCCTTGGCCAGGGTCTGGGGCTGACCCTCAACGCCTTCTGGGGTGAGTTGACCACGAGTCTTCATCGCGATGACCTGTTTAACCTGATGTTTTTGCTCCAGCATCCGAAAGCCAGGGCCATCCAGTCGCTCGCCCAGTTCCTGAAAGCGGCGGCATATCGGGCCAGTCAGCACAAGTTCGTCATAGGTTGCATCGGTGAGGAAGCCATCCGTGGTGACACTCACCACTGTCCTGTGGGTGGGGATAGAGGCGAGGATTTCTCCTAGTACAGCGCGGATCAGACCGGTTGTATGCGCGGCAAAAAATGCGTTGGTGATGGCTGAGCGCTCAATGGGCTTGCTCAATCCACTGGATGTATCGAAGGCTGACTTGCCCCTCAGACCTTGAGCCAGCTTGCCATAGAGAGAGTTACCGATTTCTTTCCAAAGTAGCTCTTCGAAGGATTTCTTCACATACGATTGGCGTTTTTCCCGAACCTGCGAGACAAAGGGCTCAAACAGGCGCTGCGTCGTATCTGCCCAAGGAATGATGACACCCTGATGTATCTCAATCTGGCAACCCATACGGAGTGCGACCTCTATCTCTGGTGCGGTACAGAAAGATTCACCAGTGAGGGGAAACAACAGGCCAATTCCAGTACGCACCGGTAGGCTGGGATAACGTGTCCCGTATGGAAATTTAAATTTAACGCGAGCAAGACCAAAGACATGGCCACAGAAGTCGGCTGTGTTCGTGGTCATTCGTCCTCGCTCATAATCAAGGGGAAAAGGTCAACGAGCCCTGTGGTATAGGCTCCGCTGAGGTCAAAATCGTTGAAGAGCGATAGTGGGGTCGGGCCACCCCAAAAGCATTCATTCCGTCCACCGTGGTAGCAATCGATGGCAAAACCCTCGAATAGCTTTGCTTCAGGGGCCATTTCCCGAGCCTTCTTGGTCACAGGTCTGGATGCATTTTTGCTCCATCCAGTTTGCACCACCTCATGGGTTCCAAATAGCAGGTCCCGGTCTTGACCTGTTTCGCGCAGATGTTTCAGGAACACCGATGTGGCACAGCCGCCAATCGTCTTTGGCAGGGATGAAAGCCCCAGTGTCTTAGTGAATTCATGGAGTTGTAGGCCATATTTGACCGCGATTTCGGCATCGCGCAGGGCATAAGCTTCAAAGGCTGCCTTGTTGCTGGCAAGTAGTTCATCCATGCGATCAATAGAGTGACCCGCAGGGAGAGACAATTTGGGTAAGCCAATGAGATCACCAACGGCGGCAAGACCAGCACCACCAGGGGTGTGCAGCATAGTATCGACAAAGGTGATCAAGGTTCTTTGTGCTTTACGCTGCTTGTCTCGCAAAATCAGCGGGGCCGGTTTTGCTTGACGGTGCAAGACGTTCTCAAGATCGATGCCATAGGCATTGTTTACTGACGCCACTGTTCGGCGAATACCATTAACCTGAGTTTTGAACCGCCAGAAGTCGCCAAACGAGGCAAGGTCTGCCCGCAGGAAATGGGCATACACAAAGACATGTTTGGGCCACTCCGTGAGTATCCCTTTTTCCTTACATACCACTACGATGTGGCCGAGGAATTTATCGAAACTCAGGCGATCAGATATCCGATTGGATGCGGGGTAAATGATGTCTGAATGTTCTCCTTTCTCTGTCATAGCAAAGAACTGGTAGGAGAGAATGTCGTTACGCTTTGTCGCGGGATTGTAAACGTATTCGCTGTCTATGCCGATATGGAGCCTAGCGCCTTTGGCCGGGGTTACTGTCTCTCCCGGTTTGAGATAATGCTGAGTGCGTAACCGCAGTGCCTTGTTGGTAGAATTCTCCTGCACGGGTAGCAGGTAATCAGGTATGTCGGGGTCTCCCGCAATCACATCAGAACTCAGGCCATCTATCATCCAGTCAGGAAGGCGTGAGGGAGCATTCATGTACTGGCAGGGGTCGAGTGCGCTTTCAATCGCGAGCGCCAATGCGCTCTGGTGTTGCTCGTCGTTGAGCATGCCGTAGTCATCGGGAAAGGGGCTGTTATTAAGCTCCGGCAGCAGGTCGGTATCTGCGTAGGGAAAGCTCACCGCTGTGTCTCCAGCATTATGTGCGGGGTTTTCTTGTCTTTTCATGCGTGTTGGCTCGTAAAAAAAGGGCCTCCTTGGAGACCCTTTATTGAAGAGGAATACGGTTAGGCGCTTAGCTGGCGTTCGATAGCCTCCATGTCCTCATCAAGTTCTTCTTTAGAGTCGCATGCAACCCACAGGGGCTTGGTGTCCGGCAACAGAAGGGAAATACTGATCCAGACATTGGCGTCTTTTACGATCGGGGTGCAACCGGCAATCAGGTCTGTTGCGACCAGTAACTTCTTGGTTCGGATGAACTTGCGCTTCTTTTGCTTGAGCACGAGACTAGAGACCTCTTTGAAGCGCTCCTCGATTTCTTGTCGGTCACTGCTCCTGTACATAATGGCCGGGTATGAGTTGCTGTCGGACCATGCCATCAGCGCATGTGGCTGGTCGGGATCATTGAGCTGCATGTGTGCAACGCGGCTGATCGTGCCGAGGTTCGTCAAACCATCGTTCACTTTGATGAATGCACCTACGATTTGATAGGCAGCGGTGTGTTGAGTGTTATTTGTGCTCATGAGAGCCTCCTGTAGTTAGGGTTGTTAATTTTGGTTTTGCAGTTGTTTACGTTCCCACTTCTCCACTTCACTGAGTGGGAAGCGGGTCTGCCGACCGATGGTTACAAACGGGGGTAACGTCTCAGGGGCGATGACCATCTGCTTGTCCAGCCAGCTTTTTGAGATGCGCCACCGCAGCGCTAACTCGCTTCGTGTCAACATATGTACACCGTCCATCACTGCCTCTCGTTTGCCTGTTCGTGCGACTGGATTGCAGTATTCAGAAGTTGACCCCCCAAAGCATTGACAACACATGCATTGCGGAATTTTGTGTGCATTGGTCACAAATGGGTCTTAATGATATTCTGCGCAACACAACTGCAACACAACTGCAACACAACTGCAACACACTGTGGGCTGTGGTATGTTTTCAGAGAGCCATTGCTGTTGAGTGGCATTGATATGAGGGAGTAAGTGGGTCGTGGTGCGTTGCTGATATCGCATCGCCATCTGTAGTGATGAGTGGTTCAGGGCCTGCGCAACCATGGCAATGTTACCCGTCTGTAGCATCAGTTCCGTGGCAAAGGTTCGGCGGAGATCATGAATGCAAAGGTCACTGATCCCTGCTGTAGCACAAATCCGCTGAAAGGCATGCCGTGGGTAGCTCATGTACCCTGAAGAGGATTGGGAGGAGGGGAAAAGGAACCTCTGTTTGTTGACCAGTAATTGCTGTGTTTCGATGAGCCTGATGGCATGAGACGTCAGGGCCACTTGGTGAGGTAATCCATTCTTGGTCGTAGGCAGGATCAGGTAAGCCTCATCGAGGTGCAAGTGGGCTTGTTCTATGGAGCACACCTCCCCAATTCGCATCCCTGTGTAGAGAGACAGTAATAGCGACCGACTTGCTTCCGAGTTTTGGGCATAACATGCATCGATAAAACGTGACCGTTCATCAAGGCTCAGGATCTGCTTGCGTTCATTATTTTCCTTGAGTTGCCGTAACCCATTCATCGGTGAGACAGAGAGGTATCCGTGCTCCACGGCCAAGGTCAGCATCCTCGACAGGGCAGACAAGATTTTGTTCACAGTGGCAGGCTTGAGGTGTTCAGCAAGTCGCCTTTGGAAGGCCACAATGGTTTGGCGATCCAGTGTTTTTAGACGACGGCTTCCAAACTCTGGCAGGATGTGTTTTCTGACCTTGGACAGCTCTGACTGTGTATTGCGCTTATGCAGCTGCAGATCGTCGAGGTAGGCGGTTTCAAAGATCTCTTGGAGGGTTTTGTTTTGTCCCAAGGGATACGTATTGCGGGCAAGTTTATGGAACCTCGCATGTACCTCATCCCTGGCCTCTTGTATGGAGATCTGCGGATAGGGGCCAATGGTCTCGAAGACCCGTTTGTAACGATGGGTTGTGTCGAAGACGAAAGACGTAGATAGAGCGTACCGGTACACGTATAGCTGCCTTACGTCAGCATCACGATATACCTGCTGCTTGCCATCCGCTGGCGGTGGTAAGGTCTCAAGTGCTCGTTTTGTTAGCTTCAGATTAGTAATGGACATAGATCCTCCTTCAGAAAAAGGAGGATGCTAGGCCATCGGGGATGGTTACATCATTGACATCACATGCATTCAGGAAATGCCATTTTTGTTAAGTAGCATTCTCATTATTTGTCGGCTCAGACAGGAGTGGTCCATCTTTTCCGATAATCTTATTAAGATAACGCCGCATCACTCTATTTTCATGCCGGGTTTTAAGGTTGTCGAGTTTCGGCCTAGAAGAGAGGTCGATTGGTGTGGCACCTTCATAAACAAAAACATCATCACAAATGCTTATCAAAACAAGCAATAGGTTGTTTATAGTGTATGTAAAGGGCTTCCCTGGCGTACTGTATAGTGCAGAGACGTGATCCCAATTTCTTTCCAAATAATATATGACTAACTTGAGGTATAGGTTTCTTGTGATAGTTCGAACGGCACTGTTGGTTATTTTTGTTCCTTGGAATCGCTCGTTCCTCATGTTTAAAATTGCATATGCATCAGGGGATTTAATCCAAGACCTGCGATCTTTCAGTTTCACTTCGTCGGCAGCTTCTGTCAGAGCCTGGAAAGCTGCGATGCTAAAAACCGTTCCTATAAACCCGGCTCTATCAATTACGTAGGCAGTGGAAGTGTTTACATCTATCTTAGCTAGCACGCGAATCGCATGTTCGATGAACAGCCCTCTGGCAAAGTGCGCTTTTATGTTCTTTCTCTTGGTTATATCATTTTCAATTTTAATATATGCGGGGATGTCTACTCTATCTAAGAATGATATCAGCAGAGTGGAAAGCCTTGTTGCGTATTCGGTGAGTGCATTATGCTCAGGGTAATAATAGGAATCCGTTGTTGATTTATAAATTTGGTCGCACTTTTAATAGTGCAATATACAAGCGTTTAGTTTCTCCAGTTAAACTTTCTCTTACGTCAGTTTTACCAAAAAGGCTTAAGCAAAAAGAAATTAAAGTTTCAGGCGTTTTCCTCTGTACATTAGACTTTTTAACGCTTTCGGCATGAAGGTAGTGCAGATATTTACTAAGTAGCTCTAAGTTGTAGTATTGTTCTAGACGAGAAGTTTCACTCTCAGAGTAAATTTTTATGGACTGCTTCTTTAACGTAACTTTATCTCCAGTGACGTCAAATACGAGATCAGGGGAATAATCAGGGTGATTTTCAAGAACATATGCGATATCTGGGTCGTTATCATCAACTAGATATTTGTGCTGCATAAAAAATCCTAAGGTGAGAATAACAGCTTCTAATAGTATTTTCCTGATTATCCATGATCCTCAAATCGCTGCAAGAGCTGGTATAGCATTGAAGGGTAAGCAGCTACCATGACGTTGCTTCCTAAATCATCCCTCAGGACATCCCCCTAGCTCGTAAGCGTTCACCGAGACCGCGTTGACACAACAAAAAGTGGGACGATCGTCTCTTGATCCCACTTACCTGCTTGCTTGATCCCGTCCGTCAGGCACGCTACATCTATGAGCAAAATCACCATACCTCCATCAGGCGTACCATCCACCCAGGAGCAGGCCAACGAATTGATTGGCAAGCTCCTCGATCGTATTGCCGAACTGGAGGATCGCCTCAAACAGAACAGTGGCAACTCTTCCAAGCCGCCTTCAAGCGATGGTCCTGAGGTTGTTCCGCCTGTTCGCAAGCGGCCTGCTTCCGGCAAGAAGCGCGGAGCCCAACCCGGCCTCTTTTGACTCAAATTCCACGATGGACCGAATCTTCAAGCGCTTGATTATCTAGGCCCACCAGTACGGTGGGCTTCTTCGTTGGTCTCTCCAACCAGAGGGATAGCAAATCGAGTTTACGTGGGATTGAAGATTAGGAAACGTTTTATTGCTTTTAAAATCGTCGGCCCATAATTAAGTAATATTTCCATAACTCCTCGCGCGTTGAACAACGAGATAGCACCCCAAGAACTCTGGCCAACACCTATATTCGAAAAATCAGCATGTTTTTTAAAATCAAAATCTTTTAATGCTGTTTTATACGATGAATTGTTATGCTTGAAAAAATATGAATAAAGCTTTTCGTTAACTGGCTTAGCAAACCGAATTTCTTGTTTGTTAATATGAGGAAAAACACCTTCACCAAAACGCGCCAGCAGTGTTCCGCCGACAACAGCTCCGCGCAGGCTGCTTGATGTCGCGTACAGCGTAGAGACAACGGCAATAATCGCGCAAATGGTCTCCTTGTCCCGCACGATAGAGGTATCCATCGCTAATTGGATGCTTTCTTGCAAGGTTCGTTTGTTGGTTTTCCCTAGCTTCTCTTGAACCCAGTCATCGATAGACTGAGCGGTTGTTAACAACTCCTCTCGATACTCAGGATTATCCGCTATTTCGCTGAGGGCATTTTCTGCCATATCAACAAATATCATCACGAGCGGTATTTCGACCATAGCTTTTCCATCTCTATCAAAAGCCCACACTCACCATACTATGTAGTAAAAACCATAAAGAGAACAAGTGTTTGGTATGTCATCGTGTGGAATGGGCAGCATTGAAGAGCAAGCAACTGCGGTGGGTTGCCATGACGTTGTTTCCTAAATCATCCCTCAGTGCCCTGGACCAGTACACTATGTATCCCCAATGGCGCTGTTACACCTATTACTTCTTCGTCAATAAATCAGATGGTTACGTACAATTGGCAATACGCATTTCAAGCGTGTTGCGCAGAATGATGGTTCTTCATGTAGGCGATTGAAGCCAAATCAGGGGATGCGTCTCGGCCATTAGTCAGGATCGTTCCGTTTTAGCTAAGCTGTGCGAAAAAGAGGCCAGTGCCGCCCGACCCTGACCTCTGTGTTTTCTGCTGTATGGTGCCGGATTACTGACAGGTTCCCCAGTTTACGCCGTCCGTGCCACATTCTAGGCTATGAGTACCGTCCGCATAGGTTGTCTGCTTCTGATAGAGGCCGCTGCTGTTGTGGCTGGTTTTGATGGTATTGCCATTTTCACTGGCCATCATGCTCTTGACCCAGCTAGCCGCCTCAGGATCTTGGGATGGTTCGTTATACTGATAGGGGAGTGCTTCAAGAGCAGCAGAGAGCTCACCCATATTCAGGGTGGATAGCTGCCCTTCCAGACCTACCCAGTCGTTCAGGAAGCTGAATGTGCCCGCCTGCCGGTTATAGATGAATTGGGTCGAGTAGCTCAGATCGTTGTTGCTGTAGTTGATGAAGGCGTAGCGGTGGATGATCGCTGCTGCCATATCGTCAGGTGCACAGTCGTTGAAGCTCTCTGCCGATGTTTTAGCCAGATTCACCAGTGTGTACGTCTTGGCGTTTGATCGGGCCGAGAGGGTTTCCTTGATGTCACAGCTATAGGGAGTGTTGTCCCCATGGCGCGACTCAAAGTCGTAGCGGGTTGTGTAGGTGTAGTTATTGCCTGTCACTTGGCGCTCTTCACCGTAGATGATGGTCTTGATAATTTGCGCGAAATCATCGCTTACCTTCACCAGCTCGGTGCTGCTCTGGGCTGCCCCTTGCAACTGGAGTTCACGATACCAAGCATCCGGATAAGCATTGTTGTGGTCGCGACTATCCCCCTTGTGGTAATCGACATAGACAAAGGTGGCGTCCGGGTTTTCCCGTTTCAAGGTTTCTGTCTCGGTAAAAGACTGCTGCAAGCCGTGCACGATCTCCTGGGCCAGCGTGGCTGTCTCGCTATCACCGCTGGCGATGAAGTCCGCATACAGCTTCTGCTCAGAGATGTTGTAGTGACTGACAACACGGCTGACGGCCTGTTTCATCGAGGCGATCAACTGCTCCTGCTTTTGCCGGTTCGCCATGACGGTCTGGCAAGTCGTCTGTGATTGGGCTGCCAGCTCACTTTCTACACTGCTCCAGAGCACCGTGGTCAGCGGCGTCACATGGTAGACATCATCCTTGGTGATGGGGGCAAAGGTGGGAGGAAGGACCATCTGATAGGCTTCTGTTACCGGGCCAAGATCCTGGTCCACGGCATCTACCGGCACATCGACCACCAAGGGGGCGTATTGAGCGCAGGTTTGCAGGTCTACCGGCAGCTCTAACCGATAATCACCGGCATCATTGGTGGTTGTCTTGGGTTCACCATCATCCCACTGACGGTTGAAATTGAGATCGAGATAGACGGTAGCGCCTTGAATGTATCCATCAATCGCCTTTCCTGACATCGCCAAGGAGGCACTCGGTGGGGTTGGACTATCCGTGTTTCCACCGTCGCTACCACCACCACCGCCACAGCCTGACAAAGTAGCCATCAACACCATGGCCAAGGGGGTTTTCTTCATTTTTAGTTTCCCGTTTATTATTGGTATGCGATAACGCCCAGAGCATGGTCCGTTATCATCGTGATAATTTTATCTCGGTGTACGGCTATAAAATGTTGATTAGCCTCTGATTTATTAGTTTCTATTCACCGTGCTTGTTGTTGTTTTTGGCTTCTGTGCATCAAGGTGCAGACAGTCCTGTCTCGCACACGATGACTTCGCACTCTGATGGGTCAGGGAAGTCTCCGCCGTCGTCGGTGACATATATCTTGTCGACATGAACGCGGTAGTTACCCGCCGGGGTCAGCAGTGGGTTTTCATACATGCCCTGATAATCGACAGAGACAGTGGTCGCACCATGGGATCTCAATGTGACGCGTCCATTGGGGGCGATAGTGATGGATTGTTGAATCCCACTTTCACCCCCGAAGTTGAAATAGCGGGTTCCCGTGAACGGCAGCGCCACGGCTTGTTGCTGTGGATCCCCGGTATGGTCAGAGCCTCTGGCGCTCTGGCACATTTTCTCTAGCAGCAGATCCAGCATTCCCTCCGGCTGGGGTCGTCCGTTAATCTCCAGCGCCTCCACAGAAAAACCATCGGCTTGCATCCAGACCTGCACCATGGCCCGTGCGGGCTGATTAGCATAGGTGATGGTGCCGCTGACATTCACCAACTTCCGACCATCCGCTGCTTCCCCGCCGGTCCACTCGGGATCTTCGAAGAAGCTGTTGACCATCTTCTCGACGGTGATGTTCGGGCACATTTCCAGCTCGCTTTCCTTGACAGTCGCTACATCCAACATGCTGAGCAAACCGGCATGTACTTCCGCCGAACAGAGCATCAGTAAAGCGATAGCTAATTGCTTATTCATGCTGGGTTCCTCACCAGACCCATGAGAATGCGAATACATGGCGGTAGTTATAACGACGGTCAAACTCCTCTTGTGTCAGGCATAAAACACGAATGAACTCGATCACGGACAAGACCAGGGGAAGGCCGGTGGTGCAAAGCGCGAGGTAGATAAGCCCCCAACCCCAATTCCCGGTGTAGAACTTATGCAGAGCAATGCCGCCGCCCAAGAATGCGAGCACAGCGGTGAGCCCCTTGCGCTTGCCACGGTGCGCAACGGCGTTTGCGCCGTTTAGCGGTGCCTGCGGGGGAGTGGGTACGGCAGAGGGGCGCGGGGAAACTGCTGCCCCCTCTTTAATCGGCCATGCTGCAATATTGATAGGCTTCAGCAGCTCATCCGTGATTGCCCTGGCTTTCTTCTTGGCGGCACCGAAGGTATCGATGGCATCGACAAATGAGCCATTGAGGGTGAGCTGTATGACCTCATTGCCTTAGGAAGCGAAATTCACGGTGATGCGCATACCGAATGGGTTAAAGCCATATTTCCAGGCGGCTTCGATCCTGCCTTGGGTGCGCTCGACGGTTTTTAACGTCCCGCCCTGGGCTTGCAAATGGGCGGCGACATGCTCGAAGAGTGGCTCATAGGGACTGGTGGAGCAAAGAGTGTTGTCGGACACTTTTTGCAGGCTGATTGTGTTCATGCATGACTCCTTGGATATCGACTGCGGGATGGTTGACGACAATGTGAAACAGCGGCGACAGGTGGTGTCGCGGCATGTCAGGCGGTGTCGCCAGATGTATAAACTGGGATCTTTGTCACACATGGGTCAGGGTGGGGCCTGACTCATCAGGGTCAATAAATGGCGTAAATCACGGACGATCTGCTCATGGATAAAACCGGGCGAGATCACGGTGAGCCCCGGCATCCAGGATTTGATGACAGGCAGAATTTGATTGGCATCGAGCACACGACTGCTCAATAACAGCGCACCGTCATCCAGGGTTTTGACAATCTCCTGCTCGGGCAGCAACGGGCGATGCAGAAAGTTGATGGCGATGGAGGCACTGGCCTTGAGGAGCACCTCGATCATGCCGGAGCGCCAGAGCGTTGGATCGGTATCGATCTGTCGCGCAATGAGCGGATCGCGGGTGAAGGTCTGTTGCGATAGCTCAACCAGCGCGATGTTGCTCAGCGGATAGGCTTGCAACCGCCCCTCGCTGACGCCGACCAAGTGCCAGGTGCCTTTATAGTTGACGAGCTGATAGGGGCTAAACAGTTGCTTGCGCTGGTCTTTGGTGATGAGCCAGCATTGCAGATGTTGGGTCAGTGCCTGCTCTAATACCGGTAACTGATGACTCAGTGAGTTGGTGGATTGGGCATCGAATCCCTTGATGGCGAAGAGGCTTGGGGTGTCTCTGTCCAGCAGCTGACCTAGACGATGTTCACTGGCGTGGGGGAACAAGTCGGTGATGCCCAACTGTTCGGCCAGCTTTCGCAGCTTTCCATCGCTCTTGTGATTGAGGAACCCAGGATCCAGCCAGTATTGCTGGTTGCGGTGCTCTATAGGTAGATAGCTGAGGCGTTGATTGAAATCCCGCTGCAGGATGCGCACGGTGACGTTGTACTCGGTGGCCAGATCACCCAGGTGCAGCTTCTCACCACTGTACAGGCGGGTGAGGAGCATACCGAGGCGTTGAGCAATCTTGTCGTGTTCGTGCATACCATCACAGAAGGGAAATAACCGTGTCGCGGATTATCCAAACAGGCCGCGACACGGCGTGACGAATTGGCTGACAGGCAGTTTTTCGCAAAACCCATCATCGGCGATGGGCTTTTGTCATCAGTAGAGGGGCTTTGTTATCAACCGGCGAGAAGCGGTTGAGCGGGCAACGATGGTCGTTTGTGTTCAGGAGGAACTAAATCCACCATGTATGTTTTTTAACCGCCCGGTGAGCCACAGCGCACAATAAGAAAGATGTGTTAATTTAGATTGTCTATACAACGGGTTGTCCGTTATGGTAGACCGCACAACCATTCCCTTTCTTTATGGAGGGTTTTTTTGTTTGTTTGGTAACACGGTTTCGAGTGATATGGTTTGTCTCTGATTGCGATATAAGGAAATAGTGAATGAGTGATACATCCGAGAATCTACCAAATGAAGGTGTTGTGGTTAATACGGAGGTGCAGTCCTCAGACACTTTATTTAGTAATTCATTTGAGATTGCAATTGAAGCGGCAAAGATAGTAAATTACGCCGCAGCTCAAAATAATATCCCACTAATTCAGTGTTTAATTATTCGCAACAAAAGCGAACAGTCGTTCAGACAGGTGGATTTTCAGATAAGTGTCAATCCGGCATTTTTTGAACCCAAGCGTTTCACCTTTGATATCTTCGGTGCTGAAGAGTCTCGAACCTTCAACTCAGTTCAACTAAAACTCTCGCTAAACCACGACTATCTATTCAATTTGGATGAGGCTGAGTCCGGTAATATCATAATTACCGTGTCTAAAGAAGGCGAAGAAGCTTTGGTTCACAACGAACCGATCCGTGTATTAGCTCGTAACGAGTGGGGAGCAACACTGGGTTTACCAGAGCTATTGGCTGCACATGTTCAACCCACGCCTATAGAAGTTGATCGCATACTGTCAGCCGCATCTTCTTTGCTTAAGTCATCCACAGGCTTGAGCATGAATGGATATCAGAGTAAAAACCGTGAGCATGTCTGGAAACAGGTAAATGCAATTTACCAAACTCTAGCAAACATGGGGTTCCATTACGCACCGCCACCTGCCTCTTTCGAACGAACAGGACAGAAAATTCGGACTACTGCCCAGATCCTCGATGGTAAAATGATGACCTGTCTGGATTCCAGCGTACTTTTGGCGGCTTGTTTGGAACAAGCGGGTTTGAACCCGGTAATTTTGGTCAAGGAAGGCCATGCTTGGGTTGGGGTCTGGTTAGTTGATTCGTATTTTTCCAACCCGGTAGAAGACTGTGCTCAAGATGTGAGAAAGAGAATTGCTTCCGGAGAATTTCTCACGCTTGAGACCACTGTGATTCCTCAGGCTGCTTCTATGAAAAAGGCTATTGCCGATGCAGCAAATTATCTGGAAGAAGCCCAGGAGCACACTTTTGAATACGCGATTGACATCAAGCGGGCTCGCCAGAATCACATTCGCCCGATGCGTACTATTGCTGCGCTAGGCAAAGGCACTGTCGACTATGGTGAGAGTTTTTCACCAGCGGGACCAATTATTGAAGATGTCCCAGAATTGCCGCCATTAGATCCAGGAGTCATAACCACCGAAAACGTAGTGACTGACAACACTCCGGAAGGTCGTATGGCAAACTGGAAGTCCAAACTGCTAGATCTGACTTTACGAAATCGTCTACTGAATTTCAAAACCAGCAAAAAATTCCTAAAAGTAGTGACTCATGATGCGGGGGATCTTGAAGACGCATTGGCAGCAGGTGGTGAATTCAAGCTCGTAGCCAAACGTTCAATGGCTGACATGGGCGACCCCCGAAGTGAGGAAGAATTTAAAGCCGAATACGGCATGACCTCGGCTGAGCAATATGCTAAATCGGCCCTACCAAAAAAAGAAATCTGTTTTGATGTAGAAAAAGAAAAACTGCAGGACTACGCCACTGTTATATTCCGTGAGGCTAAAAATTCCTTAGATGAGACCGGGTCCAACAGCCTATATATTGCGTTGGGTACTTTATGCTGGAAAGAAACCCCAGAAGCCGAGACTGTATTGAAGGCGCCAATTCTCCTAGTTCCAGTGAAATTGAAGCGCGGTGCGGTAGGCTCCGGCATCCGATTAGAACGTTTGGATGAGGAAACAATTTTTAACCCCACACTCTTACAAAAGCTGGCAATAACATTTGACATCTCTTTACCGTATCTCGACGGGCAACTTCCAAATGATGATTCCGGTGTAGACGTAGACAAGATTTTTGCGACATTAAGGAAGAAAGTTGAGGACCTGAAAGGTTTTGAAGTCATCGAGGACTCTTATCTTGGATTGTATTCTTTTGCTAAGTACCTCATGTGGAGAGATTTATCCAAAAGCTCTCAGGATTTACTCAAAAATAAGGTGGTAGACCATTTGGTTAACCATCACGGTGAAAATTTTCAGGATGACACAAAAGCGATCAGGCCTGAGGATTTGGATCGCGACTTCTCACCTCAATCTTTGTACACACCATTGTTGGCTGACTCGTCTCAATTGGCTGTCATCTGCACAGCCGAAAAGGGTCGAAACATGGTCGTTGAGGGACCGCCAGGAACGGGCAAGTCTCAGACTATTACCAACCTTATATCTCATTTCCTGGCCAATGGTAAGACTGTGCTCTTTGTAGCTGAGAAAATGGCTGCGTTGGAGGTAGTACACAACCGATTAACAGACATTGGGTTGGCTGAGTTCTGCCTAGAGCTGCATTCGACTAAAGCGAAGAAATCAGAGATTTCCAAGCAGTTTGTGAAGGTGCTCGAATGCGCGGACAACAAACTCGTTGCTGATTGGGAGTACGAGGCAGAGCGGTTGGCTGCGCTGAGAAACGAACTGAATGCCTTGGTTAGGGTGTTACATCAGACACATAGAAACGGTTTGACAGTGTACGAAGCTATGGGCTGGACGTTAGTGAGCGGCAAAGAACCAGCTCGCTTTGATTGGACTGACCCAGAGACACATGACTACAAGGAAAAATGCAGTCTGGAAGATTTTGTGGGAGATTTGGCAGCGTTGGCTACACGCCTTTCCAAAATATCGACTCACCCGCTCAATGAAGTAAAGAAGACAACTTGGACTCCTACTTGGCAGGACAGCCTATTGCAAACGGCTAAGCAATCCGTTGAGCAAGTGAGCGATATCGAGGCCAGCTTGCAGGATTTCTCCGCGCTCGTAAAAATCGAGGCTAATCAAGCGAGCTTGGATCAGTTGCAGTCCATTGATGAACTTGCCGCTGCTTTACTTAATGTTTCACAGGTGCCAATGGAGTCAGCTAGTCAAGCGTTCAGCA
The DNA here is from genome assembly GCF_027706125.1 of Aeromonas sp. Y318-1. Taxonomy (NCBI): domain Bacteria; kingdom Pseudomonadati; phylum Pseudomonadota; class Gammaproteobacteria; order Aeromonadales; family Aeromonadaceae; genus Aeromonas; species Aeromonas sp. Y318-1. The sequence goes on along the minus strand of NZ_JAPDCM010000002.1, from coordinate 275,745 downwards.
CGCAAGAACGTAAGAAATTGGGCGAACTTATCCGGCATGGCGAGCAGCGTACCGCCCTATGGTCATTTTTCAAGAATTACGACGCGGAACTAAAAACGCTAAAAGCCGCGCCGTTAAAACTTCAATGGAGAGCGGCATCCCAAGATTGGTGGCCCAAGAAATGGTTTACTAAGCGGAAGGTTTCTAATCAGATTAGACTTTTTAGCCTTGATAAGTCGCGCGTTGCTGACGAGGAGATGGACGCGTTCCTTGATAATCTGGCCAAATTAAATGTAGAGGATCAGTACCTTCACGAAAATGCTGCAATCGGGTTAAGTTGCTTAGGAGCCGTTTTTAAGGCCGAGAATACCGACTGGAGTGAGGCGGCAGCCTACCTTCGCTGGATGGATGATCTGGCTTTATCTGTGCAAAAAGCCTTTGACGCACAGATAGAGCAGTTAGACGCCGCTCGAAGTTCGCTTCGAGTGCTGCTTTCTGATCAAAATGAGTCCTTTAGACCGGGTGGGCGGCTCTATAACGTGGCCCAGGCTTACAGGAATTCATATTCGGAGTTCATAGCGCTGTTTACCAGCCTTAGGGAGCTCACTGGTAATAGCGAATTTTTGGGGGGCTCGGCCAAAGTGGGTTTACTGGGTTGCATACGTTCAATGAATGCTCAGTGGCAGTCACATAAACAGGAAATCCAACCATGGTGTGTCTGGAATGACTCCCGTGCGAAGGCTTTGTTACTTGGATTGCAGGGCTTGATTGAGCAGGTCGAGCAAGGTGCAGTAGATCTTGCTGATCTTAAAGAACATTTTGTGGTGTCTTATGCTAGCTGGTGGCTAAAGTGCATTTTGGATAGAGAGCCGTTGCTCGCGAACTTTTCTGGCGCATCACAAGCCCATAAAATTGCAGAGTTCCAAAAGGCTGATGAGCGTTTCCAGAAACTCACCGTCCAGTATGTACAGGCCAAGTTGCGCGGCAAGATTCCAACTGGGTCAGAATTGACGGGTGACTTGAAAGGGGAAATAGGGTTTTTGCGCCATGAAGCGCAGAAGCAGAAGATGCATCGTCCGATAAGAGAGGTACTTAAAAAATCCTCCGCAGTGCTGCCACGCTTAAAACCCTGTTTACTGATGTCACCTCAGTCCGTTGCACAGTATCTAGACACGAGCACTCAGATGTTCGATGTAGTTATATTTGATGAAGCCTCGCAGATACCGACGTGGGACGCTGTTGGTGCAATATCACGCGGTAAGCAATTGATTTGTGTTGGTGATCCTAAACAGCTACCTCCGACCAACTTCTTTAGTGCTTCGGATGCCTCTGGAAACTTTGATGATGAAAGTCTCATCGAGATGGAATCTATTCTGGATGAATGTTTGTCCTGTGGCATGCCGTTGTCTCGGTTGGCTTGGCACTATCGTTCACGTAACGAAGGGTTGATTACATTCAGTAACCACCAGTATTACGGGTCGGATTTAGTTACTTTCCCAAGTCCCGTGGAAACGGATAACTCTGTGGAGTTTGTTGATTCGAAAGGGATATATGAGCCCGGCAAGTCGCGCACAAACAAAATTGAAGCTGCCAAGATCGTTGATGAGATCGAGCAGCACTATCTCTCAGGTGCTGGTAAGAAGTTCTCCATTGGAGTCATTACCTTTAACTCTACTCAACAGGCTCTGATAGAGAAACTAATGGATCAGCGGCGCCTTGCGAATCGGCAACTGGATGAGGCTATTGCACAGGTTGGCTCAGAAGAACTCTTCATCAAGAATTTGGAGAATGTTCAGGGTGATGAGCGTGACATCATCTTGTTCTCAATTACCTTTGCTAAGGATGCAAGTGGAAAGTTGAGTATGAATTTCGGTCCAATGAACAAGGAAGGGGGCCATCGCCGCCTTAACGTGGCTGTTACCCGTGCTCGACACAAAGTCAAGATATTCTCAAGCCTACGGCCAGAGGACATTGATCTATCGCGCACTAATGCCAGGGGGGTGGCAGATCTAAAAGCCTATCTGGACTTCGCTTTGCATGGCGCCCGTGTTTTGACTGAACAAGCCATACCAACTGGGCGGGAACCTGACAGTCCTTTTGAATATCAGGTCATTGACGCCTTGCGTAATCGTGGGTGGCGTGTTGTGCCACAAGTTGGTGTATCCGGTTATCGAATCGATCTGGCTGTAGTCAATCCTCATGCTCCAGGAAAATTTTTGCTGGGAGTAGAGTGCGATGGCGCTACTTATCATTCCGCACCGAGTGCTCGTGATCGAGATCGCTTGCGCCAAATGGTGCTTGAAGGTTTAGGCTGGAATATTCACCGTATTTGGTCGACTGACTGGTGGTTTAACCGAGAGATCCCCCTGAAAGCGCTTCTAGCACGGCTAGACGTATTGGAAGAGCAGGCGCGTCTTGAAGTACAACCGGGTTAAATGAAATTCTCTGGTGGGGGTATATACAGGGTTATGTGTATATCCCCAATAGTGTTGTTACACCTATCGATGATTTGCATATAAATCAAATAGTTACGCAACATAAGAAATGCGCATTGCTCATGGTTTGCGTCGGATAGTGCATTTCTCGCCTTGGGTAATTGAAGTTCACTCAGGAGTGAATCAGGGCCATAACCCTCCAGTCATCGCCTCATGGTAAGGCTGAAAAGTGTTTAGTGAACTTGGGGTGATTCAGCCATTTTTTCTTGGTGGGCTTGGATAGGTTGTTGTTGCTCCTGGAGCCGCACTGAAGGGAGTGAGTAGTGAAGAAAGCAACGTTACCCGCCATCGTCGTCACCGGTCTCTTAATGACCGGGTGCTCGACACAAGGCAACGCCGTAATACCTATCGTTGGGCCGCTGGCCAGTTTCGCGAGTTATGAGTCCGTAGGGTCGTTCGCTCTCAGTGGGGATCGCCCCTACCTCGGGAAGGTTCGTCGCAACAGATTAGATGGCACCTATGACATCACCACGGCGTACATGACCATCGGCGATCTCATCCGGGGGATGACCGGATTCAGCTCGCTCGAAAACTTTATCGACACATCTGCACGGACGGGGCTTGTCGTCGTGCGCGGGACCAGCGCCAACTGCCCCACAGCGCAATGGGCTGTGTGGTACGACGACCGCCAAACCGTAATCCACCCGTTCCCAGGATGCCAGCCGTACACCAAGAACACCGTAACCCGTAATGGGCAATACATCATGTTTGAAGACCCTGCAGGGAAAAGCGACTCGCTTTACGCATTCGACGTGCGCCAGGCCAAATTTGCTGAATACCGAGTGGCAACCCCTACCGAAACAAAGACAGCTCGCCAGAGCTCGCCAGCGCGTCCCAAGCAGACGGCAACGGCATCACGCAAACGCACCCCGGCAGCCAAGACCAGACCGGCCACCAGCACCCCTGCGGTCATTCGCCAGGCAACCTATCAGCCTGGCACCATTGAGATTAAGAAGGTCTCCAGCCAGACCACCCAGGAAGTGGTGACATGGGAGCAATAACATGGCGCTTTAAGGCGCTGCTTGGCACAAAACTGTTTTGGCTCACCCTGCTCTATCTGTTGTGCGAATTGGCGTTCAGCGCAAGCCTGCTGGAGCTATGCAGCCGGGAGGCAACCCTGGATGAGATCAACCAGCTCGAAAACGTCGGGCGGCTGCTGACGGGGGTGGCCATCTCGCTGCTGTTCATCGGGATGTTCATCGACAAACAGCACATACGACCCTCCCGTCGGATCCTTTGGTCGTTCGGGCTGGTACTCTTGTTCACGGGTCTGAACCATAAAGCGCAGGACGCCTTCATCGACCATCGGATTCAGACCGAGTTTGCTACCGCTGAAGCGAGAAAAGGCGCCTTTTTGCTGACCCTGGCGGGCCGTAGCCTCTCGAATGGCACCCTGAACTTACGCAGCATCCATACCCCGGAGGTGCTGGAGCACAAGTCATCCGTAATGGCATTCATTGCCATTTTCCCGGCATTGGCGTTCAACTACCCCAATGTCCAGGACGAGATGACCCTGCTGCTGAAAAAGGCGATCTCCATCAGCGTGACCAAGCCCTGCGACGCCCTCGATGATCGGACCAAATGCCTGGGGTCTCCAGCCCAGTTCAACAATGACACTTGGCCCCAGATCGTTCGGGGGGTGGAAGAACGCTATATGGAATATACCCGCGGCTATAACAAGGCCGTTGTAAGGACTAGCCCGGAGGCATTGAAGCAAGCAGCCACAGACGCTTGGGATGACTATCTGTTCCAGCTAAAACGTGCGGGGTTTACTAACCTGTTCACCAAACACGCCCGCCCTTACCAGGTCCCGTCCTCTAAATTTGCCCAGGTACGTCAAAAGGTGCGCGAGGCTGGGGTGCCAGTGCCGAATAACTGGCGCCCTACCGATCGCAAGACTTTCGAGGCTGTGGTGCGGCAGAAAGCCTATTGTGACACCTGGAAGGCTCTGGGCGACTCGATGGGGATCAGCAATCCCAGTCGCTACGTGACAATCGAATCGTTCATGCTGCTCAAACCGGTACAGGCCGCGGTGCGCGAGCAGCTGGGAGTAGACGGAATTAGGCGGATCCCGCTTGTGACGGAGTTTGCTGACATCGAGCGCCAGGTGTACCGCCCAATAGCAAACAGCATCATCGCCAGGCTACAAGCGCAGGTGGATTCGTCCACCGCTCGATTCGTGGGGCCGGGACCGCTGGCTGAGAAGGCCGATTCCGCGGTCAAGACCCTGGTGGTTGTTCCGCTGGCCCTGCTGTTGTCGCTGCTCGGGGGGTTTGGCCACATGATGAAGCTCACCACCTTGATCTTCCGCAGTTTGCTCGATGAGCAGAGCAAGGCTCGCACCTTGAAAGCCATGACCGCAGCTATAGCCCTGCTCTCAACGGGGGTGTCGGCTCTGTATTATGCAGCTAATCCCCTGGTCGAAGCCAAGGCATATCAGACCTTCTCCGCGGCAACTACCCTCAATAGCGGCAGAGCATTTTCGCTGGGGTTGGAGTTCATCATCCGGTTACAGGAGTTCGTCTACCCGGTTAACGCCGTTCTGCTCCAGCATTGTTATGTGATTATCCCCCTGGTTGGCTCCCTGGCGCTGTTATGTCTGTATCATTGCGCCGAGCCAAAGCGCACAATGCGAGAGGTTCAGGTCAACGTGGCCGCGCTTCAGAAACAATTACAGGCGGCGTTAAGCAATGAATCTCAACGAAAACGAAATGCAGCCTAGGTATCGCAATGATAACTTTCAAAGTCATTTTGTAGTGGTCAACTAAATCCGGACACATAGTTAAGCCGCTTTTCGGCTTCTGCTGGCGGTATCCCATCATTGTGTTGGTGTGGATCCGCCAGAAGAGTGTGAGAAGCAATATTCCGAACGGCTCAAAAGTGTCTAGCGAAGCCGGGGCGATTCAGAAGCAGCATTTTACTTAAGGGTCTCGCGCATTCCCGCGTTGAGCTGGCGGCCACCGTTCTCTGCATCACGGTCTTGCATCAATTTGATCGAGACCTCGTTGGCACCAATGGTGTAGGTTGCGCTGTAATTACCACACATGCTGTCGGTTACACATTCAAAAAACGGTACCGATTTATCCTTCACTGTGCGGATGATCACTGGCTTGACTTTCAAGGTATTGGTCGCCTGACTGACTAATTCCTCAAAGTCTGCCTTAGCCTGTCTGACAGAAGCAACGGAGTCGTCTTGGTACGATGCCTGGGTACCGCCGAAGGAGAACACTTTATGTTGGTAGACTGCATAGTAATACTCACCCGTAGTTGGTCGTCCTAAGAATCCCTCGCCTGCCTTGGGTTTGCCGCGAAATTCTTCATCAATGTCACTGCGCCAGTCGTAGCGTATCAGACCATCGTTGACCGCTTGGAGCGTGGTGATGGGTAGGCCGACAGTCAGGGTTTTAAAGCCCGTATTTGCGGCAATGGCGGGTGAGGCAATGAGACTGACGGCACAGGTCAAAGCAGAGAGCAGCGGGGTTTTATGTGGCATGGTGACTCCTCATGTAGAGAGTTGGTTGATGTGGGGTGAATCGCCACCAGTGATCTAGACACTTCCCAGCTGTAACGGGTTGCGATTCACTCTCGGTTTGCTAGCAATAATGTCAGTTACGCCTTGGCCTGACGCCACTTAGTTAGCCATCGATACTGTTCGGGATGAATGCGCAACAGCTCTGCGATAACTGCTTCACGCTTATCGGCTGTCATCTGGGTAAGAAGCGACCTGACATCCGACATAATGCTGTCACGGCCAGCGCCTCTGGCTTCCGCCTTGCAATACCACTCATGTCCCTCACTAATGTTGCCAAGCTCGATACAGACTGCACCAAGTAGTGTGCAGGGGCGAAAGTTGTTGGGTTGAAGGCGGTGAGCTTCAGCACCCATGTTCAATGCGGCAGCATGTTCGCCATGGTCACGCATCGCGCCACCATGCGTGGTGAGAATGGCGGATTTCAGCTTGGGCTGACCCTGCCTCTTGGCTGGGATGGCACTCAGCAGCGCAATCGCCTCATTCGATGCTGCGCATTTACGCAAGTGTCCGCTGGCATTGACTGCACTCCATGGGTTCTTGCTGTTGCGGTACTCCGCTAGCCAGTGATCAGCTTCGAGTCGGTTGTAGCTATGCAGAATCTCCTTTGTCTCGTACTCACGGCCATTGCTCTTGAGCCAGATGGTTTCAGTCTCCAGCAGCCGTGTACCTGCATCCAGCTTGAGAAGGATTGCCATGAGCTGTTTGAGGTGATGTGATTCGACATATCCAGTTACACCATACTTCTCCCTGAGTGCTTGGTTCTTCATCCGTGCGATGTACTTGGGGTCACTCTCACGCTGAATCCGCTCAGCCTCAAGTCGCACACTTCGGGCTTTCTGCTCGGCTTTATAACGTTCTTCATCTGCGGCCTTCTGAGCGGCGATCTCGCGTTGTTTCTGTTGCGCAAGCTCGTTTCGTTGCTCCTGTTCCGCTTTCCCTTTTTGGTCGAACTGCTCTTGGGAGAGTTCGCCGCTCAAGAAGCACAGCAAGGCATTCAACCCTCTGTTCAAGAGAAATTGTCTGTTAGCTGCTGATATCGTCGCGCCTTGTCCTGCCGCGACAAGGAGGCTGTGCAACCTGGCACCGCCCGTGATCGCACTGGTGATATCATCCACCCAGAATTGTCTGGCCAGTTCATGCGGGGGGAGGGACACAGAATTCTGGCCATCGGCCAGACCATTTTTGATCCGGAATTTCTGCAGGTAATCCCAAGTGGGATTTTGACTGGTCTTCTCTATATTAGCTTTGTCGTCTGGCTGAGCAGCCAAGGGCTTCGTGATTGAAGGTTGGTAGCGATGCACAATCTTTCGGCCCTTATAGTAAAGAGATTTAGAACGGCGCTGCTCTTGTTCTACCGCAGATTGGCGTCTGAACTCAGGGAGAGTCATATCGCCGTTGATAAAGCCCCTCAAGGCGTTGAGATCGTAGCTGGCTAGAATGTCGTAGCGGGGCGAAGTCAGAGGCTCATTCCTGAATATGGCTACGAGCAAACTATGGAGGTTATCGCCTATCGATATGGCAGCAGGAATGTCATCGACACCGTAATAAGTTGCGAGATCCATAGGCGAGATAGACATCGAGCACACTCCTTGTGCAAAAAAAGAATTAGTACAATAGCGCCGCTGACTTTTTACCTGCAATGGGTGGCTTCAAATTCATCGCAGCGAATCCCCCGGTGTTCCCCTATACCCAAAGGCCTCAAACTGAGGGGCATTCAAGGGTGGCGGGATAAGTTTGCTGACTGATGGCGTATCAGTTGGCAATCAAGCCCTGTTAGCCTGCCTTGGCGACGTCCCGTACTTTTTGCTCTACTTGGTGTGCTATGGCCTGAATCTGAGCCAGTTCTAGTGAGCCTGCTCTAAATTGGGGGAGTTGCTTGGGGAGTGCAGCGGCACTGACGATGTAGGGGAAGGTGATCTTCTGGCGTAAATCCACAAACCAGCCAGGCAGAACCAGAACGCCACCTACCGGGACTTCGGTCCCAGTTGCACTGTTGAGCCAGTTACGCACCGTGGTGACGTTACGGCGGACCTGTTCGAGCGGTGCTTTTTCAACATGATTTGGGAAGTGAAGCGCATCGTTTTCAACCCGCACCTTGAACTGTTTTTCTCCATTGTTGATGGGTTTGGAGCGGCCTTTAGTCTCGATGACAAAGACCCCGTTAGGGCAGATGATCAAATGGTCGATATTGAATCCATCAAACGGGATATCGTGGTAAACCCGATAGGGGTGCTGTTGGGGCCTAACGATTTGGTCCAACTCCTGCCCCACTGCCAGTTCACAGGAGTAACCCAGCTTGAGGTGCTGAACCTTGTTGGCCATTTTGTAAGTTTTGGTTGTGCCATAGATAAAGAGGCCCAGCATAACGACCCCGGAAATCAGCATCACAGTCGTGCTCATAGCTCTCTTATCGATGTAGCTCTGTAACAAGAGGTAGAACCCGATCATCATCATGGTCAATGGCGTGAATAGCATTTGGGAAAAGAGGTCTATCTGCAGATCCTGGATTTGCTGTTGCAGGGTGTGACCCGCAGGCCTGAGCAGGTCGGCGGTCAACGGGCTGACCCTATGTGAGCGAAGCCTTTTTCTTATTAACAAGATGATCCCGACAGATAAGAATATTGGGCACAAGAACAAGCCAGTAGTTGCCAGAACAGATACCGCGAGCGACGAGAATTCCATTTCATGCGTCTTTTGGGGATGTGGTGAGGACAGGTTAGCTGACCTATAGGAGTCTATCCATTGAGATGTGGGGCAAGTATCACAGTATCTGATTATCCCCAATGGAGATCTTACACCTTGTGGTGTTAGTGAGATAAAACAGAGAGTTACTGCGCCCCCTTTGTGCGCAAAGGGGATTTATTGCGCTTGAGTTGACTTTGACCGCTACAGATGAAACCTGAAAGCGGGTCTGCACGGGATTGCATCGACGGTGTGATCCCCCCTCATCTTTGTGAATTCTGTGATAAGTGGTTTGCAAAAGGGGGTTAGGAGCCGCGACAAAATACGTGCTCGTTCGGGTCAACGGTGCAGACCCGTAGCCTGTACTTGTGTGGGGCCACCATCTCATGACTGTAGCTTCTAGAACATCGCTTTAGACTATGTCTCGTGTCTAGGTAAGTCGGGGTAATTTACCATGATCTCACGACTTGGACCGATACCTGACCCGAGCATCCGCCTCCTCGATAACAAAGTGGGTTTGGTACATCGGATCGTACGGGTTTGGCAGCAACTGGAACGAGGGCGCCTTTGAAAGTGCGTTTGAAATACGTAGGATCAAGAAGATTTCTTTCTTCTGATATCGTGATTTTTTGGCCAGTCCCATCGCCAATCGGATTTCCGAGGAGCCCAGAGTGAAGCTCTTGCTTTCACCTTCGCTTGCTTTCACTTCGACATAGTAGGTTCGGTCCTGTAGTGTAACTACGAAGTCACACCCCCTTCCGTCATCCGTCTTGTTGTCAGGGAACACGTGAGCACTGTTACCTGAAACCCATGAAGTGGCCGAAACTGCTGATGCGCCATAGGTGTGCTGAAGCATCCGGAATGCGTGTATTTCGCCGCTCAGCCCGATCAGATTCTCCATCGATTTGGATAGGTGTTTTTGCTTCGGTTTGTTTAACGGTTCTCTGTCTCTGTCTCTGTCTCTGTCTTTGTCCTTCAGACGCGTCGCGACATTTTCAAGGGCGCTCAGCTTCTTGAGATCCACTGGTGTCAGATCGCCGAGGGCCGCAGCGGGAAACCCGGAGCAGATGTGCGTCCAGAGCCCTGAGAGGTTATCTTCAGACCCGTCGAACTCCTTGCCACAGACCTCGACGACCTTTTTTCGGCGGCGGGCATCTTCCCGTAGGGCGTCAAGTTGTGTGCTGGCGCTACGGAGATCCTCATTCGATAGGCCGAGCCGAACAATCAGGTCGTCGAAGCTGGAAGTAGCTGCGATCATAGACCAGAAAGCTGTTGAAGGGGCGTCAACGGGCAGCTTGCGCAAGAGCGACCAGACTTCCGGTTCATCCCAAACATGCGTGAAAGCTGTGGTTTCAACTTCGACAGATAGATGGTTAAGATACCCCTGAATCCTGCACTCCCAGTCGGAAGGGTTGGGGTAACCGCTCCCCAATGCCCAAGCAAGCCCTATTTGCTGTAGACGCATCAGTGATTGTCGAAGCAGCTCCCGATTGTCGCGAGCAGCCTGGAGCGGGTCGAGTGTCACGTCAATACCAACAACCACGAGCCGATCTATCAGATCTTCAACAGACAATGACTCCCGAACCGCCTCAATCTCTTCAGAGGTCGCACCCCATTGCTCGAGCAGTGGGGTAGTTGCTGAGTGGGCTTGGCTGAAACTGATATTCCAACAGCTGGTCTTGAACTCCTCTGGGCACGCTAAGGCATTTAGTTGTACCGTCAAAGCCCTGAATGTTCCTGCTTCTGGTCGCCTGGTGATAAGTGTGGCAAGCAAACACCTCAAAACTTGAGTAGAGGTCGCAAGGTGCGCATTGAATGTCGCCTGTGCATCGCTGTTCACCAAAGGTTTCAAATCGTGGAGCGCCAACGCAGCGTTCCATTCGGACATCTGAACAGCATCCCCAAAGAGATCAAATGCTTTACTGCCAAATTCAAACATATCTGCAGATTTACGGGCGATCTGAATTATGGTCTGGCCGTCAAATCGATCATCGCTGAGATTATCAATGAACTCGATAATGGCATCATCGGTGTCGATTTCTACTAGTTCGCCAATACTTGCATCAGGTCTCAGGAGCGTGAGCAATGGAACGAGCATTTCAATGATCTGACCGACATCGCCGCGCCAATGCTCGCGAACATCACGAAAGTGTCCCTCGGATAACTTGAGCTGTTCCAAGGCGTGGATGATGTCTTTGAGCTCTGGTTGTGCCCCTGTGATGCCGAGCATTAGCTTGATTGGAATCTCCAGGTCTTCTCGATCAATAAGGTTGGATAATGCCTCGCTTAAAGCAGGCATATCTTTTTTCCAACAATGGCTTAGAAGCAGTACCTGAGATGCATTTAGCCATAGAGCAGGCACGGACAGTGGTGGTGCAACAGATATTTCTTCACGGAATAGACCAGTCTCGATTTTTTCCGCAAAACCCAATCGCGCATTCCGGAAAGTTTCAAGTAACTTTCTGAAGGTCTTCGAGGTGGTGCCTTGTGATTGGGGGCCAAAGTACGCGGTAATGGTCAGCAGAACTGGAATCACCCATTCAAGCTCAGCGTCGTCACGCAATCGATCTTGAGGCGATTTCTCCAACGGTTCGCCATCTACCAGCGGCACTGGCTGTAGGGCAGAAGCGCGAAGCACACTTTGTGGGTATGCGGTGGTGAAGCTGTCAGCCAAGCGTTTCGCGTCCTCTGTCTCAATAGCAATGACAGGCAACTCAAAGTGCTTAAGTGCTGCGAGAAAGGATTTTGATGAGTCTGGTAGGTAGGCGGGGCCGTATTCATCTGGGCTTTCTGCCGTGAGCCTTGACGAACCCCGCTGGACGAGAAGCCTATTGGGGAATGGGGAGCCTACTGTGGGTTCAAACCCTCGCCAAGCCGATCGAACCTGTCCGAGAAAAACATCCCAATGCGGAACATCACCACGGGCCACAGCATCGGCCAGTACGTCGAGAAGTTGCGTGCTCGGGCTTTTTGTTTCTGGGTCGAACCGAGGGGTGCCGAGTAGCCGCATCATCGCAGCAAGACGGCTGTCCATATCAAGGCGATTCGCCAACTCGCCCGGCAGTGGTTTGAGATGAGAAAACTGCCATTTTCGCCCTCTCGCCAACTCAAGGGCGGGAACGTGCCACCGATCTGCAGGCCGGGACCATTCGATGACATCTCCATCCTGCAAGCCGAGCCAAGGCAATTTACTCAGGCTGCGTGCTAGAGGGGACTGCAGGCGGATGCTGTTCAAATTCCCCTTGATCCGGTTGATCGACAATATACCCCACCCATCTTCCCAATGCCCTACGCTGCCGAGGACTACTTCCATCATTGCCTTGCGCGTTTCTTCGTCGAACTCCTGATATTTGTCGAGACCAGGAAATACATAGAGCCGCTGGATCTCGTAATTACCCCAGTTGTAGATGGGGCGAGCGTCATTGCGAGCAACGGAGCAGTATTCATTCCAGTCGTTTTTTGACCAGCCTGGTGGTGGGTTTTGCGGCAACAGAAAACTATGCCTGTACGCTTGGAAGCGACTATTCCACGACTTCGAATCGACTGGAATTAATCGAATCCCATCGAATACACCGACAAGCCTGTGAAATCTAATGTGCTCGGCGCCGTTGCCCTCCCACCGTTCATCACTTGGTGATAGCAGCAACCGCTGATGTGCCTCTCGGGTTTCAGGTGTTCTGATGCGGGCCAAGTAGTTCTCAGTAACGTCACCTTGTGTACCGGGCCAGCCCGGACCGAAGGAGGACTCCGCCAGCGGGTACCACCCGCCCACGCAAGGGGCGGGGAGGTTCCTGAGCTGTCGCAGTGACTTTTCGGCCTTGCCACGTTCAATCTGGTGCGCCATCAGACGGAGCGCCCACAACAGAATGTCGCGGCAGAGCGGAGCATCTGGGCTGGTGAGCGGAATAGGAAGGGGTGGCAGCCTAGCAATCAGGACGTCGTTGAGAATGTCCTCACGCCTAAATCGGCTGACCAACTTTGATTCGAGCAGCATCTTGCGAACCCGCCTCTGCTGTAAACGCCCGCTCTTTTCTTCGTAGACTTGAATTTGCTCGTTCAGAAACGCGACGAATGGTCTGAGCGTGGAAGGGATCTCCTTGACGTCTCCGTCGTTCTCGTCCTCCTCCTCATCGCTAGTACCTTGGCGCGGGATGAAGAAGACTGTGCAGCCAACGCCGCCACCTGCATGAAGTTGGCCGTCATTGCCGAGCAGGACAAGTTTGCCCGCAAGAGCGATGCAGTCCCCGTCGAACAGTTCGTCCACATCTGACCAAAAGCCATTCCAATCGGCCTTGGGGTCTTTGTGGAGGCCGAGAGCGATCGATTCCACTGTGTTGGCCAAATCGTCCTTGGCCGGGTATGCATCTATTCCATTGGCTTCCGACAAGGCTTCGATCAATTCTCGTCGGGAATCGAGTTCTTCGACATAGGCCGCAAACGCTGCGTGCTCGCGTAGGGCTCTCGGCGTGAGTATCGATGGGTTGTCCGATGTCGGCAGTAATGAAGTTTCACACAGCGCTCCCCATCCACGGTCAGAAAGAAACCAGGCGGTTGTCTTGATTTCGGTCCCAGAGTTATCTGCTGCACTGGCGGTGAGTTGCTGCCACCGCTTGGTCGCACCTTCATCCGTGCCCAAGGGTGCCAACAGGTCGACAGTCGCTCGTGCTTCATCCAATCCGCGGCCTGCCAATTCCTCATGGATGACAGATGTAGCAAGTCGAGCTGCTTGTGAGAGCAGGAAGTGGTTGTAGATGGCGCCACTTGACGAACTCTTGTCGACGTCCGCACCAAAGTCAATGTGAGTACGGCTCATGTCGCCGAAGAACGGAGCATTGATGTGGGTGGCGCAGCCAGTCTTAAGGTGGGTCGGGAGGAAGATGCTAAGTGCGCCCGATTCAGGTTTCTCACCGAGCCTCACTCCAATCGAAACTGCAGCTTCTTGAAGTTGTGGCCATTTACCTGGCAATTGCTGTACTGCCGTTCGGATCTCTTCCGGAGAGCTGACCAATGCAATATCGCGAGTCCAGACCCAGTAGCGACTAGCACAGTCATTGCTCCCTTCGGAAATGCTAACCTCTCGACCTCTGAGCTGACTGCCAGGGCGTGCCACCTGTTGTCTCGACAATTCACGACGCTTATCGTCCGAGTCGAGTACCAACGAGGACGCCTTCTCAAGAAACAAAAGAGCGCTGTCATCCAACTCATCTAACTTCTCACGGACGAGAGCCAATGTGGCAGCATTCTTCAGAGGAAAGCGAATAAGGGTAGCGAACCCACGGCGTTCGAACTCAGCAACATAGGTGCTACTCTCCCTGCTATCTGTTGGGAAGGGCAACAGATACGGTGAGAGATAAGACAACTCCTGGTTTAGCCAAACATCGGCACGCATATTTGCTGTCTTGGCGAGTTGGGCTACGCTTGCACGAAACTTCTCCAGCAACTGCGCTTCCCAGTCCACCAAGGGCACATCGCCGAAGGGCGAACCAGCCTCGTTATCTCCATTCAGCAGAGCCAAGATGGGGGCTGCCAGGCGACGAATAACCTCAGGGGAGAATGCGAAACAGAAGCCGTCGAAGTGCTGGCTATTCGGAGCGTTACGTGAGTAGATTTCCGGAGCGTGAGTAATCTCCAGTACGCTGCGAAAGCCGATGCCCTTGTTACCGATCGACTCCTGTGGGTTCTTGTCGCTCTGCCCCAGTTGAGACAGGCTGTTGAAATTGGAGAGCGAGAATGGCTGCCCGTCGTTCGCAACGTAGAGCGTACCGAAGTCACCTTCGTTGTTCTTTAACGCAATTTCGATTCGAGCAGGCAGCCCTAACTCGCCATCGGTTGACAACAGTGCATCGTGGGCATTCTGGATCAGTTCGACAATGAAACGACCGTGATATTGATGCTCCACCTGTTCCGTGAGGCTGTGGAGACTACGATAGTTACTTGTACCCTCTGCTAGTTCATATAGAAAAGTGCGAACCTTGCGGCTGGTGGCCTCAATCACAACCTTGTCAGCAATTCGAATGGTCGCTGTGTTCTGCTCTCCGGCATCCGGAGCAATCATGCCTTTATCCTTATGAACTTGGTGATGAAGGTGTGATTGCTCTCATCAAGAGCAGCCTCCCTAAAAAACCGAGTGAAAACAATCCAGAATGCCTGGTCTCCGGATGGAGCACACCATAGAAGTTAATCCCCATGTTTTAGGGGCATTCAAAAATAGAGGTCATGTTAGCTGACCTGTAAGAGTCTATCCATAAGGATGTGGAGCAAGTAACACAGTAGTTTCTATCCCCAGTACAGCTGTTACACCTTGCGGGCTTCGTGAAGTAAAACAGAGAGTTATCTTGTTTCCTTTATGCGCAAAGGGGATTCATTGCGCGTGAGTTGACTTTGACTGTTACAGATGGAACCTGAAAGTGGGTCTGCACGGGATTGCATCGACGGGGTGATTCCCCTCATCTTTGCGAATTCTGTGATAAGCGGTATGCGATGTCCTATGTCGAGGTGCCATTCGTTGCGAATTAGCGGTGTTACTTGCTCCATCTACTTGCTATCATATATTATAAGATGCAAACGGAGCCGTTCGATTTAAAATCCCTCGACGTTCGCGTCGTGCCGGTTCGATTCCGGCCTCGGGTACCATTAAAATCAAAGACTTACAAAGGCCGCTAGCGATAGCGGCCTTTTTGTTTTTGGTCAATGTCCACATTTTGTCCATACAGATTCATTCCGGTAGCTCGTCGAGCTTCACTTCGAGCTGGAGGCGGTTGGTGTAGCCCTGGTTGGTGAGGTCGTGCGCCACCTGGATGAGCAGCCTGTTTCTCGTCTACTAGAGGGTTGAGCTCCTAAGGTGACCCTTGTTGCTTGCTCTAGAGTTCCGAGATGATGGTCGACACTTCTTCGGCGCCATTTCTTATCTCTTGCATCACTTTCGCGACATCATCGATCTGCCTTTGTCCATGGATGGCGCCATCAGCCGCGGACTGGATCTGTTCGCTGACCTGATGGGTGAGCTGCTGGTTCTGGCTGACCACGCTCGCTATCTCGTTGGTGGATTGAGAGGTTCTTGCCGCCAGTTGACGCACTTCATCAGCGACGACGGCAAAGCCTCTGCCTTGTTCACCGGCTCGCGCGGCTTCGATGGCGGCGTTGAGTGCCAGCAGGTTGGTCTGATCTGCAATGCTGCTGATGGTGGAAACGATGGCGGTGATATTCTGGGATTGGGCATGCAGCTTGCTCATCAGCGAACTGGCATTTTCCATCTGGGTGACGATGTTGTCCGAGGTGGAGACGACGGTGGTCAGCATGTCCTCACCCTTGATGGCGGAAGCCTTGGTGGTTACGGAGGTTTCGTTGGCCACTTTGGCCACATTTTGTACGGCCTGATCTTTTTTGATTTGCGAGGTGATGTTGGAGGCAAACTTGATGACCTTGATCACCTTGCCATGGCTGCCCCGCACTGCGTTGTAGGTCGCTTCCAGCCAGATTTCATGACCTTGCTTATTAAAGCGCTGGAAGCGCCCCGATTTGAAGGTTCCCTGAGCCAGTTCCTGCCAGAAATCGGGGTGTTCCCGATAAAACGACTCATCACAGAACATGCGATGCTGACGACCTTTTATTTCATCGAGCCGATAGCCCATGGTGTCGAGAAAATTACGGTTGGCGTTGATGATGACGCCGCTTGGCTCAAACTCGATGACCGCAAGGGAGCGATCCAGCGCTTCGAATATCGCTTTCTGCGTCATGAGCTGATCATGTTGCAAGGTTACATCGGAGGCGATTTTAACGACTTTGTTGACCTTGCCATCCTGGCTGACCGGGAAGTAGGTTGCTTCCAGCCAGATTTCCTGGCCGTGCTTGCCGACTCGCTGGAAGGTACCCTGCTGACTGTGGCCATTGGCCAGCTTCCTCCAGAATTCCCGATAGGAGGGGGAGTCAGAGTCCTCTTTTCGACAGAAGATGGCATGGTGCTGCCCCACGATCTCCTTGAGGCTGTAGCCGACGGTGCTGAGGAACAGCGGGCTGGCATCGAGGATATGGCCCTCAGGGGTGAATTCGATCATCGGCAGGTGACCATGCATGGCGTGGTTCAGCGCCTCGCCCTGCAAGGCCCTTGCTCTTTCTGCTGCCAGCTCGTTCTTGAGTTTTGCGTTGAACATAGGAACTCCCCAACCAGGTCAAATCATTCAATGAGCCTTCAATCCACCTCTTACACCTTGCAGGCATAAGGCTCCGCTTGTGAGTGCAACACACGCCGACTACTGACTCGAGCTACTCCATACAAAAACCAGGCCTAATACACCATGGTACGCCAGCGGATGGTGTTGCCCCCTGGGCTGGGCACCTGCCGATACTGTGCTGATAGTCAATATGACTGGGCGTTGGCGGCGTCTCACACCAAGCTGAAAAGCTGTCCCTATAAGTCCGGCATGGTAAAGGTGGTAGTACCGATGAGGGTAAGGCGTGGTGGTTTGAGGGGGCAGCTGGGGCCTTTTGTGCAGTTTGCATCGCATTTTGCGCGCCTTGAGCGGACCTTGTGGCAAGTTGCTCGCTTTGGGGGGCGGGAGAGGGGGCAAACCAGGTCGTTTTTCCTGGCTTGGGTTTTGCTTGAGTCGACAAAACGGATCGGCTCTCTGCAGCTCAATGCCTTGCTGCGATGGCCCAATGACGCTCTGCTACCAGGATGAGGTGATGCCATGGCTACTGCACAAGGACTCTTGCAGGACACCGCCTTCGACCATACAGAGGCACATGCGATGTCGCATGCGCCCCGAGGAAGGCATTCGGTCAAACGGATGATGATCCTGGGGGGGATCCTGGTGGCGGTGCCGCTGATCGTGGCATCCATCGTCTCCTTGTGGAGCAGCCAGGCCCAGTTGCGCGCACAGGAGAAGGTCGAGCGCTTCAATCAGGCTCACCTCATCTTCAAGGAGACGCGCTATGACCTGGTGCAGATCCAGCAGTTCATCACAGATGCGGCGGTGACCGGCAACACGGAAGAGGGCCTCGCCGAGGCCGCCACCTTCCGCGATACCGCCTTGCAGAATCTCAATACCCTGATGCGCAGCCTGCCGGACTTGAGCGACGAGCTGCTGCCGATGCAGGAGACGGTCAAGGGGCTGTATGAGAAAGGGGCGGCCATGGTGGATACCTACAGTCGCCAGGGCCAGGCGGCGGGCAACCTGATGATGAGCAGCCAGGGTGGCTTTGATCACATGGTGATAAACATCAACGAGCGGCTTGAGCGCATCAATCATCAGCTGGACAGCCGGATCACCCGTGCCGTCGCCAGCCGCGACGAGGCCAAGGAGCTGGCCCTGCTGATGGGGCTGGTGGCCGGGCTGGTCTCCCTGTTGTTCGTGGCGCTGGCCTATTTCATCCAGTACCGTCACCTGATGCGCACCCTGGGCGGAGAGCCGGATTATGCCGCGCGGGTGGCCGCCGAGATTGCGGCGGGCAACCTCACCGTCGCCATCCAGACCCGTTCGGCAGACAATCACAGCGTGCTCGGGGCCATGCGGCTGATGGCGGCGCAGCTCAGCCGCCACATGCGCCAGATAGACCTGCGGACCCGGCAGCTGGCCCAGTCCTCCTATCAGATCTCCGATATCTCGAGAACCATCACCGATGCTTCCCAGCTGGAGCAGCACCACTCGACGGAAGTGACCCGCGCCAGCAATGACCTCTCCTGCGCGGCCGAGGCGGTTTCCGGCCTGGCAAGCCAGGTGGGGCAGCAGGCCGAGCTTGCCTATCAGAGCGCCCATCGCAGCACCCGGGTGATGAGTGAAAACATCGAAGAGATGCGCCACGCCGTGACCGAGGCGCAGCAGGCGGAACAGAAGACCCGTCAGCTGAGCGAGGCGAGCCAGCGCATTCAGGTGATCACCCAGTCCATCACTGCCATCACCGAGCAGACCAACCTGCTGGCCCTCAACGCCGCCATTGAAGCGGCCCGAGCCGGGGAGTATGGCCGCGGCTTTGCGGTGGTGGCCGACGAGGTGCGCAAGCTGGCCAACAATGCCGGCCAGGCCACCAAGGAGATCAACGAGATCGTCACGACCCTGAGCCGGCTCATCGGCGAAAACGAGACCTCGGTGAAGAGCGTCATCGCCCGCACTCACCTGACCATGGACAAGGCGCACGAGGCGAGTCAGTCCATCAACGGCCTGATGACGGAGATCGAGCGCAGCGTCGGTGCGGCGGATCAGATCCGCGGCACCAGCGACGAGCAGATGGGCAAGCTCTCCTCGCTCAATGCCCACCTGCACGACCTGCTGCATGCGCTCGCGGAGAACACCGAGAAGGTGCAGACCACCGGGATCATCAGCCGCACCCTCTATCAGGAGTCGAGCCAGCTGCGCGACATCATGGAGCAGTTCCGCTTCGAGGCCGAGAGCGGGGCAGATCGCAGTGAGCACGAGCTGCGGCGGGCGCCGCGCATGTACCAGCACATGATGGTGAAGGTGCTGGCCGGGGGCGGGTTCCACGAGTCGATCACCGAGGACTTCAGCGTCACCGGCCTGCGGCTGCGCACGGTACAGCCCCTGGCTCTGGACAAGCGCGCCGAGGTGGAGCTCAAGATCTACACCCCCAAGCCCTCCATCGATCTGTATCGCAGCCAGACGCCGCTGGCGATCAAGGCCAGGGTGATGTGGTCCCGTCAGGCGGAAGAGGGCGAGGTATACGGACTGGAGTTCATCGAAGTGGCACCGCAGGCGCGCAGCCAGCTGGAGGCCTGCTTCAAGCACTATGCGCTGGAGCCGACCTATACCGGCTGATGCCGTGCCGAGCCCGACTGGTGGATGGCGACAGGGGCTGAGGGCAATCAAGAGAACAAAGACGAGATGATGAAAGAGGGGAGCCTGGGCTCCCCTCTTTATTGTGGGCTGACAACACACGGTGTCTGCCCTTATCCGGCGCCAATAGTGCCTTTAGAACTTGTAGAGCCAGGAGACGGCAGTGAAGTAGCCGTTGTAGTCCTGGTTCAGGTTGCCGAGGTTGCGCTCTTCGCCGGTGTAGAGGTAATCCACGTCCTGGAAGTATTCGTAGCGCACATCCCAGCGCAGCGAATGCTGCTTGGTCAGCTGATAGAGGGCGTAGCCTTCCAGCCGGTGCTGCTTGCTGGTGAGATCCGGGTAGTCATAGCCCTTGCTGGCGTCGGTTTTGCCGCGGCCATAGGCGAAGCTGTAATCGAGCCCGAGCTCGAGATCCCGGTCAAACGCCTTCTTCTGGGTGAGCCCGAGCCCGAGGGTGGTGATCTCGTCGCGCACTGCCGTGCTGTAGGGATCCCAGTCCGGTGCGCCTGTGTAGGCGTGGTTCTGGCTGGAGGTGATCCACTGCAGGTTGCTGAACAGGTGGCCGCTCAGGTTGTCGTCGAACTGCTGGTTGAGGGTCAGGTCGATGCCATAATCCTTGCCCTCGCTGCGCCCTATGTCCGGCTCCTTGTAATCATCCCTGGCCCACCACCCTTCGAGGCGGGCATCCATCCCCTCGCTGAACTGATAGCCGAGATCCCCCCTGAGCTCGACCCTGTCCCTGTCGGCCAGATAGAACTGGCGCAGGGTCGGGCTGCCGTTGCCACCGGCGCTGTCGTGGCGCCAGTCCGAGCCGTCGCGGGTGCTCCAGGCGAGCTTGCCGCCCAGTTGCAGCGCCCCGGCCGGGCGGTAGTGCCCCTTGAGGAACAGGGTGTGCTCGTCGGTGTCCTGCCGGTCGGCCTGCTCGCGCTGATCGGCCTTGTACTGATAGCCGGTGGTGAGCTTGACCGAGCGGCTGAGCCGGTAGTCGGCCGCCAGATCCGCCTTGCTGCGGGTGCGATCGCTCTTGCTGCGCTGCTTGCCGACCACCGCGTATTCATCGGACTTGTCCTTGCGGTCCCGATACTCGCCGCCGGCGCGCAGGGTGAGATCCCGGCCAAAGCGACCTACCCACTTGGCGTCGGCCTGCAGGGTGCTGACCTCGCCGTGGAAGTCATCCTGGCTGATGGGGGCGTTGCGAAACGCGGTCAGGCTGCCGTTGGAGGTGGCCTGGCTGGTGAGCACGCGGCCGGTCAGGCTCTGCCGGTCCCAGTTGTACTGGCCGGATAGGCTCAGCTGGTGGAAGTTGTTGTCCGGCTCGTAGGCGCGCTCGTTGGCGTAAGGATCGGCGACGCTGCCATAGTAGAGCGCCGTGTCATCGGTACGGTAGAGGGAGCCGTTGTAGGCGAGATCGACCAGCCAGCCTTCTCCCAGGTAGCTGACGCCGCTCTTGACCAGAGTGGTCGAGCTGCCGTCGACGGGCTTGGGCAAAAGGCCTGGCCCGCTGCCGATGCCGGGCACGCTCGACTGGTAGTAGGCGAGGGTGGCCTCTTTTTTCTCATGAGAAAAATCGGCGTAGGGGCGCCACGGGCTCTTCGGGGTGTAGGCGAGCCCGGCGGTCAGCTTCTTGCGCACCACCTCCTTGTCGAACTCGGCCAGCGACCCCTGGGTCAGCGGGCTCTCGCCCGGCTGATAGACGCTGCGGCCGTGGCTGTTCCAGTAGAAAGGGGACTCCGAGTAGCCCAGCCGGGCGCGCATGCCGTCGTAGTGGCCCTGTTCGGTTGTCAGGCTGAAGCGCTCCATGCCGAGGTTTTTCACCGCCAGGCTGCCGTAGCGGGAGCCTTCCCCCCGGTATTGCAGGTCGGCGTTGAAGATGCCGAGCATGCCGCTGTCCTGCTGGCTGGGAACCCAGTTGCGAAAGCGGGTGGCGCCATCGTCGTTGGCATAGCCGGCACCCAGCCCCACTTCGCCAAACCAGCCCTCATCGCGCTCGCAGGACTTGCAGCTCCAGCGTTCGGTCTTGGCCGGTTTGCTCTGCTGCAGGGCGTAATCCCCGACTGCCAGCGGCTCCTCGGCCGCCTGGGCCGAGCAGACCGCCAACAGGGAGAGCCAAAGTGTTGAGTATTTCATGACTTCTCTCCTCAGCGCCGCAGTGATTGACCGTTGGGATGGTTGGTCCCGTGGATCTGGTTATGACAGTTCAGGCAACTGCCGCCACGCACCTTGAGATCCCCCTCGGGGATGGAGACGTTGGCATGGGGCACGCTGTGGCACTCCTGACACAGCTGGGGTACCCGCTTGTTGAGCAACGCCTGGTTGATGGAGCCGTGCGGGCTGTGGCAGAGGGAGCAATCCTCGGTCACCGGCTCGTGTTCCCACAGGAAGGGGCCCCGTTTCTCGGCGTGGCATTCGTAGCAGCTCTCGTTGAGGCTGGGCTGCTTGAGGCTGGCCTCGTTCTGCGACTGGTGCGGGTTGTGACAGCTGGAGCAGGGCAGCTCGCCATTGAGAATGGGGTGGCTGGTGCGCTTGTGCAGATCGGCCTTTTGCTGGGCGTGGCAGTTGGTACAGGTCTCCACCTGCAGCTTGCTGTCCATCACCGGATCCTTGGCCTGGTGCAGGCTGTGGCAGCTGGTGCAGGAGACATCCTCCACCGCGTGAGCACTGGCATGCCAGCCCATTCGCTGGGTATCGGTGTGGCAGGAGAGACAGACGCTGTTCTGCTTCTCCACCGGGACCGGCGAGTCGGGGCCGAAGGTGATCATGGGTTCCCGCTTCTGCCCCTTGCGGGGATTGCGCGGGTGGTTGCCGGCGGGGCCGTGGCAGGCTTCACACTGCTTGTCGGCCATCGGCCCGTTCTGGTTGCCGAGGTTGCCGTGCACATTGTGGAAGATGCCGGTGGCGGGCTTGCGCGAGTCGGCATCGTGGCACTTGAGGCAGGTATCGGCCCCCTTGGGGGAGTATTTGCCCTGGTCGAATTTCTGGTCGAGGGTGGCTTCGACCTGCAGGCGCGGATCGGCATCGGCCGCCGGCTGGGCATCGCTCTTGGCCCAGACCGGCAGGCAACCGAGTGCCAGCAAACCCGCCAGGAGCCATTGCGGGGTGATTCTTTTCATATCGTGTCCTTCAACGGCAAAGGGCCGGGGGGAGGCATCCCCCGGCCTGGTGGTCTCAACGGAAGTCATACACCTTGTGAACCTTGTCGACGCCCTGCTCCTGCCCGACGGCATGGCAGGACGCGCACTGTTCAACTCCGGTGGCGGCCTCTATCGTCTCTGCACCAAAGATGGCGCCGTTGTTCTTCATGTGGGTGGCCCACTCATCCCCGGCGACCGGGTTGTCCGGCTTGACCAGCCCCAGCGGCGACTTGAGGTGGCAGCTGGCGCAGACCACCAGGGTCGGACTGAAGAACTTGGGCTGCTTGTTGTCCGCCGTGGTCGCCACCAGCGAGGGTCGTTCGTTCTGCTGGTTGGGCAGGTTGTACTGACCCTTGGTGTGGCAGGACTCGCAGTTGTTCAGCTTGCCCGGGAAGGTGGCATCACCGCTGCGATGGGAGCCGAAGGCGTGGAAGGAGTGCACGTGATACTTCAGATCCCCCGGCACACCCGCATAGAAGGAGGTGCGGGTGGCGTTGTGACAGCTGGTGCACTGGGCGAAGTCCTTGGAGGCGTGGGCCGAGCCCGCGTTGCCCTCGGTGTGGACAGCCAGGTCCTTGTGACAGCCGTTGCAGGAGGCCAGATCCGCGCCTGCCTTGAGCACATAGCTGCCGTCGACCCCGCCTTCGACCCGGAAGTAGGCCTTGACCGGGTTGATGGCCACGTAGGAGAGGGCGCTGGCGGTGCTGCTGCAGGGGAGCAGATCCCCGGCGGCGAAGGCACCGTTGCGATCCGCCTTGCGGGCCACGCACACCTGCAGTTCGGCGACCGTGGCCGCCAGGGTGCCGGTCACCTCGTTACCCACCTCTTTGCGGCACAGGAAGCTGCCGCCGCCCTGGCTTTCGCACTTGGTGAAGTCAATCTTGTTGCCGGCGACGAAGGTCTGCGGGTTGGTGTAGCCCAGCTCGAAGCCGCTGCCCTGATCCCAGTTGACCAGCACGTAGGGAGCCTTGGCCAGATCGCCGTACTTGATGTACTTGAGCACCCCGTCCATGGTCTCGACCGGCGTGCCGTTGGCGGTCACGGTCAGCTCGACCTCGATGTTGGGCGCGGCGTAGCGCACGTCGTCAAACTTGAACACCAGCTTGTCGCGACCGGCGGCCTCGTTGGCGAGGTAGCCCATGTGCACGCTGCTGGGGGACTTGGTGTTGCCGGGGGTCTCGGCGTGGCACTGGGTACAGAGGGTGCCGCTGTTGATCTTGCCGTTGATGTGGCTGACGTAGCCGGTTGCCGTGGTGGAGTCCGCATGGCAGGCGCCGCAGGGTTTCTCCTGGGCGTGCTGCCAGTTGTTGGCATCCGGAGTGGTTGGGGTGACGCCCTTGTGGCAGGTGTCGCAGTTGCGTGGATCCTGCGGGAAGTGGCTCACCAGCTTGGTGGCGGTCGCATCCAGGTTGCCGTGCAGCTTGTGCACCAGGGTGGTCAGATCGCCTCGTCCGCTGCCGGGCACGCTCTCGTTGTGGCAGGTGACGCAGAGCTTGGGATCGGCCCGGTTGCTGTGGTGGATCGGCTGCTTCATGTGGCAGCTGTCGCAGCTCTGTTGTTCCAGGATGTCGCGGGTCAGCAGTGGCGGCGTGCCGGCCGGTACCCAGTCCAGCACATAGTCGGTGACCGGAATGCCGTTGCTGCCGCCAAAGTAGATGCCGAGGCGGTGGGTCGCTGCCTCATCCCAGCGGATCAAGCCGTTGTTGTCCTGCGAATCGCTCGGATAAGGGTCGCGCACCGTGGTGGCATTGAAGGAGAAGGTGTAGCGGTACTGGCCATTGCCAAGGGCTTCCAGCTTGCCGCCGTTCTCGCCGGTGGGCCGGTTGTTCTTGGTGCTGTAGATGAAGCTCTTCCAGATGACAGGGTCTTCCCGTTTGGCGTCGCGGCCGGGGATCACCTTGGCCAGGGTGAAGGAGGGAAGGGTGGTTCCCAGCTCATAACCCTTGCCTTGCTTGTCGGTTACCTTGAATTGCACCGAGAGCTGACCGCTCTCGCCAAGTTGTGGGGTGGAGGCCGAGATCACCAGCGAATCTGGGGTTCCCGGAGGAGGGGGAGGTGGATCCGTCTGGTCATTGCCATCACCGCCGCCCCCACAGGAGGAGAGGGTGAACACCATTGCTGCAGCCACCAATACTTTCCAGTATTTCATTGTTTTATCCTTTTTTATCGGACTTATTGTTCCATATATGAGCCAGCTCAAAAAATTCCCAAAAAGATACCACTTAAGGGTCAAAAGAGGACTAAATACGGTATAAATCATTTCCATCTTAATTGTAAGGTTTATATATTAGACGGCGTTGATCTAAGTCTCAAAAACGGATCGAAAATCAACCTTGAGTATAAAAATGTCTGTTTTTACTGGGGTTTATAGACCTTTTCTGGAAGAGGGATAAGAAATGAAACGCAGTGTGAAGCTGGAAATACTGGGACTGTCGTTGCTTTTGGGCTCTATTGGCACCGCACATGCCAGCCTGGACTCATTGGTGGATACATGTAACTCATGTCATGGAAATCAGGGGATCAGCACCCAGAACGATATTCCGACTATTGCAGGGCTGGCAGAATCAAATCTTGCCGAGCAGATGCGCACCTACCTGGACGGCCGGCCGGCCAAGACCGTTAATCATGTCACCGGTGATACCAGCAAGAAGGGGAACATGACCGACATTGTTAAGGGCCTTAGCGACGAGCAGATCGACGAGTTGGCGGCGCACTATGCCGAGCTGCCCTACAAGCCGATGAAGCAGCCGTTCGATGCGGCACTGGCCAAGGCGGGGCAGAAACTGCACGACGACTCCGGCTGCAAGAAGTGCCACTCCGAAGGCGGTTCGGTGGCCGAAGACGAGGCCTCCATCCTCGCCGGCCAGCCCAAGGGCTACCTGCTGACTTCCCTGCAGGAGTTCAAGGCCGGCAAGCGCAGCAACGACGAGAAGATGAACAAGGCCATCATCGCCATGAGCGATGCCGACCTCAAGGCGCTGGCCGAGTACTACGCAAGCCAGCAGTAACGTCGCTGCCCCTCCCGTTGACGCAGCCACCCCGCTTCTGGCGGGGTGTGGTCTCGTGTTCATGACCGTCAAAGGAGCTGTCACCAGCTCCTTTTTGTTGCCAGGCGGGCAGACGGCACCCGGCGGGTGCCACCGTTTCGGAGTTTCCTATGAAAAAGATCATCAAGTGGCTGCTGCTCGCCTCTCTCGCTCTGGGAGCGGGTCAGCTGGCGCTGGCCAGCGCGCAGGCAGCGGATGCCACGCCAGCGGCGCCGAGTGCCACATCCAGTGCCGCTCAGGCAGAGCAACCCACCCTGGCTGAACGGCAGGCCAAGGCGGAAAAGAAGAAAGCCGCCGCCAAGAAGGCCGCGGCCCGTTTCGCCAAGTGCGAGAAGTGCCACGACGGGGAGGAGGGGATGCACGGCAAGCATGGTCAGGTCACCAACCCCAACACGGGGGAGCAGGTCACCTGCACCAACTGCCACGGCAATGCGTCGGCCGATCACCGTAAACAGCGCGGTGGCATGGTCGATGTGATGCGCTTTGGCAATGACGCCTTCCCGCTGAGCCAGCAGAACGGCGTCTGCATGAGCTGCCATGAGCCGGACGATTTGCGCAAGGCCCTGTGGGCCCACGACGTGCATGCCACCCGGATCAGCTGCACCAGCTGTCACCAGCTGCACCCGGCCAAGGAGCCCATGGTGGGGATCCCCGAGAAGTCGCGCATCAAGCTGTGCGTCGACTGTCACCGCAAGCAGCACGAGGCCGGCCTGGGCGGCGCCGTCAAGGAGGGTTCATGAGCACGACCCGCCGCGACTTCATGGTGGGCATGAGCGTCGGCGCCCTGAGCCTGCTGACGGGGGCCCCGCGCGCCCTGGCCAACAGCATGACCATCAAGGGCGTGCGCTACGGCATGATCCACGACGAGACGGCCTGCATTGGCTGCACCGCCTGCATGGACGCCTGCCGCGAGGTGAATCAGGTGCCGGCAGGGGTCGCCCGCCTGCAGATCCTGCGCAGCGGACCGGTGGGGGAGTATCCGGCGCAGGAGTACCGCTTCTTTCGCAAATCCTGCCAGCACTGCGACAACGCCCCCTGCGTGCACGTCTGCCCGACCGGCGCCTCCCACATCCGGGCGGAGGATGGCATCGTCGACATCAACCCCGACCTCTGCGTCGGCTGTCGCTATTGCCTGGCCGCCTGTCCCTATCAGGTGCGCTTCATCAACCCGGTCACCCGGGTTGCCGACAAGTGCGACTTCTGCCGCAAGACCAATCTGGCGGCGGGCAAGCAACCCGCCTGCGTCGAAGCCTGCCCGACCAAGGCGCTGGTATTCGGCAATCTGGACGATCCCAACAGCGCCATCAGCCGGCGGCTGGTGCAGGAGACCACCTATCGCTACAAGCAGTTCCTCGGTACCTCGCCCAAGATGTACCGGGTGCCCAAAGGGGAGGTGAAGTCATGATCCCATCTCATCCGTATGATGCAGACTGGCTGACAGGAGGGAAGCACCATGTGGCATGATGCGTTTCACTTCGACTCGCTGGTGTGGGATGGCCCCATCGCCATCTACCTGTTTCTGCTCGGTATCTCGGCAGGCTCGGCCACCCTCTCGGTGCTGCTGCGCCGGCAGGGAGCTGGCAGCGAGAGCGGCATCATCAAGGCGACCGCCATTCTGGCGCCGGTGAGCGTCGTGTTGGGGCTGCTTATCCTCATCTTCCACCTGGCCCGTCCTTGGACCTTCTGGAAGCTGATGTTCCACTACCAGTTCGACTCCGTGATGTCGATGGGGGTCATGCTGTTTCAAGTCTACATGGCGGTGCTGTTCGCCTGGCTGGCGGTGGTGTTCAGAGCCGAGATCGAGGCCCTGCGCCGACGGCTGCTGGTGGACAAGCTCGCCTTTATCGACGGCCTGATAGGCTGGCTCGCCCACCTCGAGCGGCTGCTGGCGCCACTGCTGTTGCTGCTGGCCGTGCTGCTGGGTGCCTACACCGGTTTTCTGCTCTCCGCCCTCAAAACCTACCCCATGCTCAACAACCCAATCCTGCCGGCGCTGTTTCTGGTCTCCGGCATCAGCTCGGGGGTGGCCTCCACCATACTGCTGGCGGTCACCCTGTTTCGGGAGGATGGCCACAGCCGCGGGGTGAGCTTCGTGCACCGCTTCGAGCGGCCCATCGTCGCCATCGAGCTGTTCCTGCTGCTCTGCTTCTTCACCGGCCTCTATTTTGGTGGCGGCCAGCGGGAAGCGGCCATGTGGGCGGCCATCGGCGGCGGTTTCTGGTCCCAGGTGTTCTGGTTCGGGGTCATCGGGCTGGGGATCCTGCTGCCCCAGCTGCTGGGGCTGGTGGGCAGTCCGGCCAAGGCCCATCAACCGGCCCGGCTGGCGCTCATCTGCAGCCTGAGCCTGGTGGGGATATTGCTGCTGCGCTACTTCATCCTCTACGCGGGGCAGATGACGGTGATGTAGCCGTTGTCCCGGCAAAGAGCAGAGTAAATCGCAGGCAAACAAAAGGCGGGATCTTCCCGCCTTTTTTATTGCCGTCAGCCTGCTTGGTCAGATCAGCGCGCGCTGCTCGAGGTGCTGCTCGCCGGGGCGGCAGACCAGCACCGAGCCCTGCTCGAACCAGTCCCCCAGCACGATGCGTCGCGCCGGGTGACCGTCGAGGCGGAAGTCGTGGATGGCGGGTCTGTGGGTGTGGCCGTGGATCATCATCCGGCAGTCGTGCTGGCGCAGCATCTCGTCCACCGCCGCCGGGGTCACGTCCATGATGGTCTGGCTCTTGTGGGCATTTTCCATCTGACTCTGGCCGCGCATCTTGTGGGCGATGGCCTGGCGGCGTGCGAGCGGCAGGCGCAGGAACAGCCAGCGCAGCCATTTGAGCTGGGTGATGCGGCGAAACTTCTGGTAGCCCTCATCCAGGGTGCAGAGCAGATCGCCGTGGCTCAGCAGCACCCGCTCGCCGTAGAGCTCGATGACGCAGGGATCCCCCAGCAGGGTCATGCCGGCGCGCTTGGCAAAGGCCTGGCCCAGCAAGAAGTCGCGGTTGCCGTGAATGAAGTAGAGGGGAACCCCCTGCTGGCTCAGAGCCGCAAAGGCGTCGGCCACCTCGCCGTGGAGGGGATTGGGATCGTCGTCGCCAATCCAGAATTCGAACAGATCGCCCAACACATAGAGGGCATCGGCGCCGGGGGCGTCGTGCGCCAGAAAGCGCACCAGGGCGGCGGTCATGTCGGGCCGCTGGGCACACAGGTGAATGTCGCTGATAAAAAGGGTGCTCATGAGAAAGTGCGCTGGGCCCTGTTGAGGTGGCTGGAAGTGGAACTGGTATTGGAGCTAGCAGTGAAATTAGAAGTGAAGCGGGGGCCCGTCGCCCTCGGCTGCCACGCCAGTGAGGCAAGCTCGCCGCCCTCCAGGGTGAGCAGCGCGGCATACGGGTCGCCGGCAAGGCCCAGCAAGTGGCAGATGGCCGCTTCCCCTTTGAGCCCTTCATCAAGGCGCAGGCGCAGCACTTGGTGATAAAACGCCGCGCCGAACTGCTCAAGCAGCGCAGCCATCAGGCTGAGGTGGCGCCAGCCGTTGAGGCGCTCGAGGGGTTCTGGGGTGAGGTAGAGCTCAAGGGGCCAAGGGTGGCCATCGGCGCCGGTGACGGTCTGCTCGGCGAGCCAGATGTCAGCGCCCTTTTGCGCAACCCGCCAGCCTTGGGCGGCCAGCGCCGCTGCAAACGTGGCCGGCTCCGGATGCTGGCAGACGATGTCGAGATCGCTGCCGGGGCGGTCGAGCCCGATGGCGACCGTGCTCACCAGCGCCAGATCACTGCACTGCGCTGCCAGCGCATCCCACACCCCGGCCGTGAGCAGGGCATGGGCCGAGCGTTGGCGCGGGTTGCCGTGGGCCAGGTAGTCGAGACGGCGCCAGTCGATGGGGCCGGCCTTCGCAGATGGAAAAACTGCGGCCGGGGCCGCAGTCAGTTCATCTCGCAGAAGGCAGAGATCACTCGGCAAGGGTCACCTTGGTGATCACCACGTCTTCGGTCGGCACGTCCTGGTGGATGCGGCCGTAGTTGCCGGTCTTGACGCCCTTGATCTTGTTGACCACGTCCATGCCGGCGGTCACTTCACCGAACACGCAGTAGCCGAAGCCCTGGGTGGTGGCGGATTTGAAGTCAAGGAAGTCGTTGTTGTTCACGTTGATGAAGAACTGGGCGCTGGCAGAGTGCGGCTCCATGGTGCGGGCCATGGCGATGGTGCCGACCTTGTTGGACAGGCCGTTGGCCGCTTCGTTCTTGATGGGGGCACGGGTGTCTTTCTCTTCGAAGCCCGGGGCATAGCCGCCGCCCTGGATCATGAAGCCGTCGATGACGCGGTGGAAGATGGTGTTGTCGTAGTGACCGTCACGGCAGTATTGCAGGAAGTTGGCCACGGTTTCCGGGGCTTTTTCAGCGTTCAGGGTGAGGGTGATGTCGCCGTGATTGGTGTGCAGAGTGACCATGATATGTCCTTTCATTTGATACGGGCGACGAGGTGCCCGCAGGTGTATGGCATAAAGTGGTGGCAATTCTAGCCCATCAGGGCCCTGCGGCATAGATGGTGCGCCCGATCCGGCACGTTTTCTGCCTCGTTTTCTACGCGCGATGCGGGTAGAATGGCAGGCCATTTTACTCACAGGCAGTGGTCATAAGATGCTGAAGATATACAACACACTCACTCGTCAAAAAGAAGAATTCAAACCTATCCACCCGGGCAAGGTGGGCATGTATGTGTGTGGCGTCACTATCTACGATCACTGTCATATCGGCCACGGCCGCACCTTCGTCGCCTTCGACGTCGTCGCCCGTTACCTGCGCTACAGCGGCTATCAGCTCAACTACGTGCGCAACGTCACCGATGTGGACGACAAGATCATCAAGCGCGCCGCCGAAACCGGCGTCACCTGTGACGATCTGACCGAGCGCCTGATCGGCGACATGCACGCCGACTTCGATGCCCTCGGCATGGTGCGCCCGGACGTCGAGCCGCGCGCCACCCAGCACATCGGCGAGATCATCGAGCTGGTGCAATCCCTGCTGGATAAAGAGCACGCCTACGTGGCGGACAACGGCGATGTGATGTTTATCGTCGACTCCTACGCCGACTACGGCAAGCTCTCCGGCCAGGATCTGGAGCAACTGCAGGCCGGCGCCCGCGTCGACGTGGTGGATGCCAAGCGCAACCCCTTGGACTTCGTGCTGTGGAAGATGTCCAAGCCGGGCGAGCCGACCTGGGACAGCCCCTGGGGCCCGGGCCGTCCTGGCTGGCACATCGAGTGCTCTGCCATGAACTCCAAGCACCTTGGCAACCACTTCGACATCCACGGTGGCGGCTCCGATCTGCAGTTCCCGCACCACGAGAACGAGATCGCCCAGTCCTGCTGCGCCCACGGTGGCGACTACGTCAACACCTGGATGCACAGCGGCATGGTGATGGTGGATAAAGAGAAGATGTCCAAATCCCTTGGCAACTTCTTCACCATCCGCGACGTCTTGGCCCACTACGACGCCGAAACCGTCCGTTACTTCCTGATGTCTGGCCACTACCGCAGCCAGCTCAACTACTCGGAAGATAACTTGAAGCAGGCCCGCGCCGCGCTGGAGCGCATGTACACCGCCCTGCGCGATCTGCCGGCGGCTGCTGCGGCCGGTGGCGACGAGCAGGTGGCTCGCTTCAAGGAAGCGATGGACGACGACTTCAACACCCCGGAAGCCTACTCCGCCCTGTTCGACCTGGTGCGCGAGATCAACCGCCAGAAGGGTGAAGACATGGCCGTTGCCGCCGCGTTGGGCGCCCGTCTGCGCGAGCTGGGTGCCGTGCTCGGCATCCTGCAACAGGATCCGGATGCTTTCTTGAAGGGTGACGAAGCGGATGAAGAGGTTGCCGAAATCGAGCAACTGATCGCCCAGCGCAATCAGGCCCGTGCCGACAAGAACTGGGCCGCTGCCGATGCCGCCCGCAACCGTCTCACCGAGATGGGTATCGTGCTGGAAGACAGCGCCGGCAAGACCAGCTGGCGCCGTGCCTAAGGGCAGTTGCCCTGTTGCTGGCAACAGGTTGAGCCAATAAAAAAACCGCAGCCTTAGGGCTGCGGTTTTTTTTTAATATGAATCTGATTGGTTGGTGATACCGTGAGAAAATAGGATCTCTAGAGATATTTTTGGCAATAAAATCATCAAAGTTTAAATTAATAGTCGTTAATCAGGCCCTTTTCGAAAACTTCACTGTGTTTACTGTATCGTTTTACCAGATGGAAATTATCACCCTCTTTTAAGAATTTTGGCAAATCGTTATCAACTACGATAATCTGACATTTTCTTTCATGTTGTTTAGCATGGTTGCAAATGTAAGAGAAACGCTTGAATATCTTGTCATAAACAACTGGGTCTGAGAATTCAGAATCCTCGTCATCCCGCACGTTCCGACCAATATTTTGGCCTGGGGTGTCGATCATCAAGAAAGTAGGAAGGTTGCCGGGAGTCATCAATAAAAACTTAAGCCGTGCGGTAAAACTCAAAATAGATGTAATTGTTCTAACTCCACCAGAAGAGTGATTGTAATATGACATATCTCTGAAGTGTGGGACAAATTTTTTATCAAGATACACATCTCTTACATTTTGCAGCCCACTATCTTGAACGTATTCTCTGAATATATTTGATAATTTATCAACAACAGTATCCAGACCTACCAACGCCTCTTGAGCTATTTTAAGACTCTGTTTAAGCCTAGAAACTACGGATTCTTTACTTTCAATTCTTTTAGATAAATCATGATATTTATTATTAATGGCAATGTCTCGTTTATATTGTGCTATTTTTACACGCAACTCAACTTTCTGTTTTTCTATTGCCTCGATA
This sequence comes from Aeromonas sp. Y318-1, assembly GCF_027706125.1. Lineage (NCBI taxonomy): Bacteria > Pseudomonadati > Pseudomonadota > Gammaproteobacteria > Aeromonadales > Aeromonadaceae > Aeromonas > Aeromonas sp. Y318-1. The sequence continues at coordinate 243,265 of NZ_JAPDCM010000002.1, read as the reverse complement.
GACTTTAATAATGCAGAGATGTTATCAATATTTAGTTTGTCAAAACTTATAGACAATTCCTTTAATGCATCGGTAATGGCATTCGTTTCATTTTCTAATTGTTGATTTTGTTTCCAAGTGCTATCCAAAATATGTTGAACCCCAGATACTCGATTTTTAATCGACTTTACTTCAGCATCAATGACTTCATTGTTTAAATATTTTGCGGTGATAGAGATATTACTTTGGCATAACGGGCAGGAAAGTTTGTGGTCTTTTAACATGTCTAAAGAAATACTTTCTCTAGTTATTTTTGATATTTTTAAATTTTCCAAATCGTTTTGGTAAGTAGATTTTAGACTTGAAAAAGATCTATATTTAACTAGGTTCTTTTCAATTTTTTTATTTTTCGCTGCCAATATATCCTTGAGCTCAGATATTTCTCCTGCCATAGAAAGTGCAAGGTCGGTGGCAAACTTATAGTCCCGTTTTAAAATCTCTCCACTTTTGTTCAGGGTTTCTAAATCAGACTCTACAGAATGCAATTCATCATCAATAGATACGTTTTCAGTGGATATTTTTACGTCGACTAAAAACTTAGATATCGCAACATAGCTAGTCTTTATTTTATTTAACTCACTTGCTTCCAAACCTAGCTCTTGATTCAATTCTGCGATTTTATTATCGTGTATATTGAATACAAACTTTTGGACCTCCACATTTTTATTAAACAATGGGTTGTTACCATAGTTTAACAAGCTGTCAGCCCCAACTTTTGTCTGTTTTAAATAAAGCAATTTCATTAAATCACGGAAACTTAGTCTATCAGAGCTCGCATCATCTCGGAAACGGGATTCTTTAATGCTAACTTTTGCGATACCTAATGAATCTAAAATAAAATCTGATACCCAACCGTCAGGCATTATTTGTGTTGATGAACCTGCCATCAGCATAGGAAATGCACTGCTAGATTCATCAATATTACACATAAAAACTTTTATAGCGCCACTAGCGTCAGAAATAGTACGTTCAAATGTACATGTTGTGCCATTTAGATCTACTTCTAGCTGTGCGGTTCGTCCTCTAGCGGAGATTTCTTCGTATAGAAGACTTGAGTTACTACCACCTAGACAGTAATCAATAAGATTCAGAATACTTGATTTACCACAATCCATATCACCCCAAATTATATTAAGGCCCTCCTTAAATTCAGCCGTATAGTTTGAGCTTATACCCTTAACAACTAATTTGTTAACCAATAAATATGGGCTCAGTTCCATTATTACCTCAAGCAGTTTTTCTGAAGAACATTTAGAGACTTTCCAACAAGTGGCTTAAGAAGAGAAAGACTTGTCTTCCAACTGTCAACTTGTGTAGTTTTGATCTCAACAAGGAGCTTTTTAGATGCGATAAAAAAATCTAATCCAATATTTTTAATTTCAATATATCCTTCAGTTTCAAGAAGTAACATGCTCTGTAGAAATTCAGAAACGTCTTGATAAGACCCAAACTCTGCATCATTTTTATATAAAATATCCTCATAAGGACTGTTTTCGTGCAAACGCTCAAAGGACACAAGGAATGAATGCATATCTTTAGGGTTTTTAAGTAGATAATCAAAAAGTGCACCTTTTTGCATGGTGAGCACAAAATTATCCTTCTTATCTCTTCCTAATATGTCAACAATTAGCCAACGTCTGTACAGTGCAACGTAAGTTTCTTCTCTGAAGTCAATAAAGTTTGATGTGCTATTCATGACATTCGCTCCCGAATATCATCGATTGTAACGTTACTATCCCAAATTATGGTCCTATCTACCTTATTGGCCATCTGATGGAGTAAACCACCTTTGTGTATGAAGTTTATGTATTTAATGGCACAGAAAAGTAGGTCTTTATCTTGTTCTCTTAGTTCTTTGTGTACAGCATTAAATATATCGTCTGCATGTTGATTTTTATTCGAATTATACGTTTGGCGATAAATGCTTAAAACCTTATGTTGCAGTTCAGATAGGTGTTCTTTATCAATTCGATTGGCTGCTTTTGATATTATCTCAGCATGAAAGAAGGATGCTTTTGCGTTTTCAATTCCCATTTCTCCAATCTCAGAGAGAATCAGTTTTATGACAAAAACCTCTTTATCGAAATCAAAATCACCTTCACAGTATTCAATAGATGCCATGCCTTCCATTTTCCTTTGGTAAGCGATATCCTCTAAGAATTTTTTTACGCGTTTAAAAACTAGCTCTTTCTTATCTTGAGGTTTGCAAATAGTTGTATGATCGTAACTGAGTGTAAACCAGTCTGAACTTTTTACCTTATATGGTAAGGCACTGACTTCTGAAACGCACTCATCATGCATTGCAACCAGATATACGCATTTTGGTAACTCATCTCGACGTTCACACCACTCCATGTTTATGGAGTCAGAATACTCTGATAATGGCTGCATCTCTTGAGTGTTTGTATTTCCAATGGGGGATAGTAATAATGCACCTATGGAGCCCTTATGTGGAACAGCTATGGAGATATATCCTATTGGCCGAGGGCCCTCTCCTTCTACATAATTGAGTATATGGTCTTTAGCAATCAAGCCTCCCATACTGTGGGCGATAAGTATAACTTCAGTGAAATCATCAAGTTCAGTACGCAGATAACTATTCAATAGATTGCTAAGATAGCGTATTGGTTTGTTCTTCTTAATCCTTGTGTCAAGATTAATAAATGGAATCTTGTTTAGGATTTTTTTGAGGTTTTGTACTGGAGCGGACTTAAAAACATCAAGTACCTGAGTATAGTAGTCAAACTCAAAAAACTCGAACTCTTCACAAATAGTTTGTTCAGATGCCAACATTTCACTAAAGTGCGTACCTGATTTATTCATCCATGTTTTGGTATTACCGGTGAAACCATGTATGAAGACGACGCCAATTTTTTTTGTTTCTAGCTTAGTCATATCTTGACACCTCATATATGGCGCACTCAAAATTGATTTTTTTCCTTACCAATAAATAATGTCTGTTTTTTATCATTGTTTTATCGAACCTTAAGTTTATAAATGAAATTTTTATGTCAACACTCAACATATAGGTTTGATTAGCGAAGCGTAATCGGACGTTCGAGAATTAAATTGTTATTACGGTGAAATACTCACTGTCGGGCCTTCAATATAAAACTGTCTCCCGACAGGGATGTATTCCGCTTGCTGTTACATTCACAATAATTTTTACCTATGCAGCCATGTTGATGGCGCTTGTTGTATAGAGACGGAAATCTGATCTCGCCATGGAGTGGGCGAAGGGTCGGATCAGAGATAACAACCCTCCCGATCATTGCCCCGAATAGATAGGGGGCTGTTAACTGGCCTCGGGCTGAAGGTACGGGGTTGCCCCCTGTTGTTCGCCGAGGTGAGGCCGTTTGTCCAGGCCGCGAGGCAGGACGCCGAACGAGCGCCGCTGGGCCAGGGGCCAAACCGGAATTGGACGAGCAAGGCTCGGCCCGGTTTGGCGCAAGGACAAGGATGTCCGTAGCGGACTTTGACCGACGCCAGGGATGGCGAAGGTCAAAGCCCATCGGCGCGTGCCGTCGGACAAACGGGTGAACCGAGGAAACCCGACGCAGGAGGGCGAACAAGCGGGGGAGAAGACCTTTGGTGACTTTGGGTCTTTCCAAAGTCACTCGCCCAGCCGCGCAGCGGCGGCGAAACCCCGTCGAGGACGGAGTCCTTGTGTCCTGCATGGCGGAGCCATGCCAATCAGACGAGTGACCCCTCACCCTAACCCTCTCCCGCAAGGGGAGAGGGGATCGTTCCCCGGTGCAATGCGCTTCGCTAATCGACCCTACAGGCTGATTTCACCCCGCGCCTCATCCCGTGGTGGGGGAGGCGACCCTCCCGCTGCTTGGTGCGCCATCCTCTGGAATGCTAGGATGCCCAACCGTCCTTTATCCAACCCTTATCAGTTATGGCAAACCGGCTCGTAGGCAGTAAAAACAGGATCACTCGGGCAGGGCGCTGGCTCGCAACCCGTGGCGCCGCGCTCTTTGCCGAACTCTCGGAGTTTCAGCAGCGCATCTGGGTGGTCAGCATAGTGAACGACACCTACACGGATACCTTTATTGTCAACGAAGGCAGCTTCGAGGAGCCCATGCAGTGGATGCGGCGCAAGCAGTACAGCGCCGACATGCTGCAGCGGGTCGATGCCATGCAGCGCTCCCAGGTGATCCAGGTCGAGCTGGGTGACTGCCGCCATCGCCTGATGCGGGTCAAATAACCCGGATAGCGCCGAGCCTTATCGGGCGTTGGGCCAAACAGGGCGGCTGGCTCACAGTCCGCGCGCTATCCGCCAAAGACGCTGCCGCCCCTGACTGTCGCCGCCACCTTGCGCCCTTGACCATCCGTGAATATTCGGGGCCAACAGGGGCCGATGGTCATCTTACGGAACCCGCTTCGGCGGGGCCATCCAAATCCATGAAATTAGTGATGCAACTATCAGAATTAAATGGTTTTTCTCCTTTGCTGCAAAGTGGCAACCGGCGGTTGACCCGCAGCCGGGGTGTGATGGAAGATGAGCGCCGCACCCGGCAGATAAGCAGACAAGCAGGATAAGCAGAGCGCAGGACAGAGTGAGGGGCAGAGCGGGACAGCGCCACCAATAAAGGCGATGAGCACCTGGGGCCATCATGGGCCCAGCCCTCGACAGCATTCGCGCCACCGCCAAGCCGCCATAGCCAGTAACGCTGCCGACAGGTGCCCGCTGCCCTCAATAGGGGCGGTCACCACGGCTCAGATCTGGCCGACTTCGCGCTGGCTGCAAACGGAGCGCATTGCCGGACAATCGAGGGTCGTTCGACGACAAAGGCCGCCAAAACCGCAAAATTTGTGCCACGGCGGGGGCGCGCGGCTTGTGAAGGGCCCCCGGGGTTGGCTATCGTTTCAGGAATAGACATGCAAGCAGGGAGGTGTGCATGGACAGAATATTGCAGGCGTTGTCGCTGCAAGTGACCGGGGCGCGGGATCTGGAGAGCCTGACCCGCCCGCTGCTGGAGATGCTCGAGACGGTCACCGGGCTTGAATCCACCTATCTGACCGAAATTGACCTTGGTCACGACACCCAACATATCCGTTTTGCCCGCAACGCCGCCACCTTGCAGATCCCCGAAGGGGGCTCGGTGGCCTGGGGCGATGCCCTCTGCCGGCGGGCCCTCGACGAAGGACGCTTCTACACCGAAGATGTGGCGAGCTGCTGGGGGGATTCCCAGGCGGCGCGGGCCCTTGGCATTCGCACCTACCTGAGCTGCCCGGTGCAGACCCCTTCGGGCTCCCTCTATGGCACCCTGTGCGCCGCCAGTGCCGAGCAAAAGCCCCTGACGGCGGGCTCGGATCACCTGATCGCCTTCTTTGCCCGGTTGATCGCCGAGCAGGTGGAGCGCGAACAGCTGCTGCAGCAGTTGCAGCAGGCCAACCACGAGCTGTCACGCCAGGCGCTGAGCGACCCGCTGACCGGGCTACCCAACCGGCGGGCGCTGATGCACGAGCTCAATCGGCTGTTTTCGCTGGCGGAGCGGGTCGAGCATCCGCTGCTGCTCGGCTTCATCGATCTCGACGGCTTCAAGGCCATCAACGACACCCACGGTCACGACACCGGCGACCTGCTGCTGCAACGGGTGGCAGCGGCGCTCTCAACCGTGTTGCGCGGCAGCGATCTGCTGGCGCGGGTGGGGGGCGACGAATTCGTGGCGGTGGGGATGGGGCCGCAGTGCGGCGAAGAGACGCGGGAGGCGGCGGTGCAGGGCTTTCAGCGCCGGCTGTTCGAGGCGAGCCTGGTGCGGCTCGAGGTGCCCGCCGGCCTGCTGCACTACCCTGGCGCCAGCGTGGGGGTGGTGGCCATCGATCCGGCCAGCAGCACGGTGGACGAGGCGCTGAGGCTGGCCGATGCCTGCATGTACGAGGTCAAGCGCCAGCGTCGTCGGCCGAGCTGACTGCGCAGGCGAGACAGACAAGCAAAAGGGGCCCCGGCGGGCCCCTTTTTCATGCCGCCCCTCAGCGGGCGGGGAAGTACTTGGCCTGGATCTGCTGGAACTCGCTGCTGGCCAGCACCTGGGTCAGGCCGCTCTGGAACTCCTTGACCAGCTCGTCGCTCACCGGGTGGCTGAAGGCGAAGCAGAACTGCTCCGAGCTCAGCATCCAGAACACCTTGAACTGGGCGGGATCCAGCTGCTGGGAGGCGATCAGATCCAGCATGGTGGTCTTGTTGGTGGAGATGAGATCGACCCGGCCCGAGGTGAGCATCTTGAGCGCCTGGGGCAGGCGGTTGGCGGTCATGATCTTCTGCTCGTCAAAGCCGTTGTTGAGCAGCAGCTGCTCCCCCACGTCGGCCCGCACCGCCCCTATGTTGTACTTTTCGGCATCCTCCAGCTTGGCGATGTTGACCGGGCTCTTGGCCAGCCCCATCAGCACGATTTCGGCATAGCCGATGGGGCAGGCCCACTTGAACAGCGGATCCCGCGCCTCGGTGCGGGCGGTGGAGAAGAGCACCACGTTGGGTTTCTGGGTCAGCAAGTAGTAACCCCGCGCCCAGGGCATGATGGTGATGGGTTGCTGCGGGGTGTTGGTCTTCTGCCAGACCTGCTGCAGCAGCTCGACGGCGAGCCCGGTGGGGGCGCCGGATTCGTTGGAGAAGTTGTAGGGTTTGTACTCTTCGGTGAGGTAGTGCAGCTTGCCAAGCTCCGGGCTGGCCTGGGCGAGGGTGACAAACGCGAGTGCGGCGAATCCAATCCATTTTTTCATGTTGGCCATCCTGGTGGGGTGTAGCGTCATTCTCAAGTGTTATCAAAGCCCGCCAAATCGCCACTCACGACTGACTGGCGGCGAGAGGTAACGGGCCTTCTCAGGGGGCGGGCAGGTATTTGAGCCGCAGCCCCTGATATTCCGAAGAGGCGAGCGCCTGGGTGAGGGCACGCTGGAACTGCTTGATGACGCTGTCATCTACCTGGCGACTGAAGGCGTAGCAGAGCTCCTCGGCATCCAGCACGAAGGCCACCGTGAAGTCATTGGCATCGAGCTGCAGCGCCTTGATGGCGTCATAACCCGCCAGCTTGCCGGTGGCCAGCAGATCGGCGCGGCCAGATACCAGCATCTTCAGCGCCTGGCTCAGCCGGTTGGCGGAGATGATGCGGCTCTCGTCCATGCCTCGGTTGAGCAGCAATTGTTCAGAGGCATCGGCGCGCACGGCGCTGATGCGGTAGTCGTTGATCTGCTCGACGGCGCTGAGGGTGAGGGGGCGGCGCTTGTGGGCCAGCAGCACGTACTCGGAGTAGCCGATGGGGCACACCCACTTGAACAGGGGGTCGCGGGTGTCGGTGCGGGCAGTGGAGAAGAGCACCACGTTGGGTTTCTGGGTCAGCAGGTAGTAGCCTCGCGCCCAGGGCAGGATGCGAATGGGCTGGGCGGGGGTCTGGGTGCGCTGCCAGATCAGCTGCAGTAGCTCCACCGCCAGCCCGCCGGGCTGACCGCTCTGGTCGGTGAAGTTGTAGGGGGGATACTCCTCGGTCAGGTACTCCAGCTTGCCGAGCTCGGCCTGCGCCGTGCCAAGGCATGACAACAGCAGCAGGCAACCGCAAAACCTTATCCTCATGGGCATTCCTTGGCGTAGCGCGGGCGATCCATCTTGCCCTAGTGTGGGCAAAAAAGCCTGATATTGCCAGTAGTTACCAGCGCGCTCTGGTATTTCCCACCGGTTTCAACTGCTCATCGCGCAGCCCCACCAAGAGCGCCTTGCCGCTCTCCTGCAGGCGAAATTCGCCGTAGCGCGCCGCCTCGTACTGCTCGCCGGTGCCCTCTTCGAAGAAGTAGGCGTCGGGGCCGATGAGCCACTGGCCATCGCTGCGGCGCACCTGCAGCCGCCGCTCATCGCGGGCCAGCTGATCCGGCTTGCCCCCTTCCACCCAGCTGGCGACCTGCTGCTCGTCGAGGCGGATCACCAGGGTGTCGGCAGGGGCCTCATCTTGTTGCCGGTTGCCGAGCTGGCGGGCCAGCTCGTAGTTGAGGCGCATGTAATCCCCCTGCATCAGGGAGCGCGGGTCGACCGGGGCGAGGCGCAGCAGCACCACCTCGCCACTGCTCATGGCGCGCTCGTAGCGCCAGACGGTGACGTTGATGGCCGCCAGGATGGCGAGGCCGGTCAGCAGCAGGGCGAGTCGTCTCATGAGGGGCTCCGCAGGCTCAGCCGTTTGAGCAGCTGGCGGGCGCCGAGCAGCAGGGCGCCCGAGCCCAGCAGCAGCCAGGATTTGGTCATCAGGGTCAGCCCCAGATCGTAGTAATAGAGGGAGCCAAAGCCGACCAGCAGCAGGCCGGCCAGGGTCATCAGGCCGACGCTGCCGGCATAAAAGCCGAGCACCAGCACCAGGGCGCCGGCCCCCATGCCGGGAATGAGGGCGCTGATCAGCACCAGCGGCAGTCCGTACAGCAGCGGCAGTTTCAGCCTGATCATGAGCCCCAGCAACAGGGCGGCACAGAGCAGCGGGTTGAGCCAGAGCGGCAGGCGGGAGTGGCCCAGCTCGTCGAGCATGCTGGCGCCGCCGTCCCACAGCGGGTGGTGCAGGCGCCCCAGCACCAGCAGGGAGAGCGCCAGTCCCAGGGTGAGGGATTCATAGAGCTGATGGCGCTGTGGATCGCGCTCTGCCTGCAGCCAGCAGAGGGCCACCGCCGTCATCACCAGTGGCAGGGCCAGCAGTTGCAGGCCGAGGCAGGCGAGGCCAAGGGTGAGCAGGATGGCGGCGGCGAAGCTGTGGAACAGCCGGATCAGCCAGTGCTCGAACAGGGCGGCGATGGCCAGCGACAGCAGGGCGAGGCCGAACCAGAGCGGGGCCGAGTGCAGATCCAGCCGATCGAGCAGCCCGTAGAGCAGCCAGGCGTCGCCGGCCAGCGCCAGCGCCAGCACGAACTGATCCCACAAATCGCTGCGGGTGGCGAAGCGGTTGAGGCAAAAGGCGATGACCATCAGCACGACGCCCATCAGCAGGGCGCTGTCGGCATCCCGGGTGAGCTGGGAGAACGACATGAACAGGAAGAACAGCAGGAACAGGGCGGCAATCCAGCCCACCATGCCGAGCAGAAAGCGGCTCGACCAGTGGGGCTGGTCGTCACGGGGGGTATCCCCTTCCACCAGCTGGGCCCGTTGCAGTCGCTGCCAGGGGGTCAGATCACTCATGGAGCCTCCGTTGTTGTTGCAGCCAGCGGCTGGCCGCCACCGACAGGCCGATGGCGATGAGGCAGAGCAGCAGGAAGCCGTTCACGTCCGGCTCCATCCATTTGCCGAGTGCGGTCAGCAGCACCACGATGAGGCTCAGGCAGCCCATGGCGAGCCCGGCGATGAATCTGTGGTGCCAGCGCAGGTAGGCGGCCGCCAGCCAGCCGAGCCAGGCCGGCCAGACCCAGGGGGAGGCGACATCGAACAGCGCCAGCAGGGTGAGCAGGGTGACGCCGAACCCGGCGGCCAGCCCCGCCAGACAGGAGGGCATCAGCCGGTAGCGGGCGGGCACCAGCAGCAATATGCCCCAGAGGGCGGCGTTGAACAGGGTCAGGCACCAGCCGAGGGCCTCCTCGTTGAAGGCGAAGAAGAAGTTGAACAGCCCGAGCCGCCAGTAGAGCACCAGCGCCAGCTGGCCAAGCAGCCAGCTCAAGGTCCACAGCAGCGGGCTCTGGCCGAGCGCCGCCAGCGGCAGCAGCATCAGCGCCCAGGTGGCGAACAGCTGCCAGGGATCGGCGCCGGTCTGGTAGGTCTGTCCCACCAGCGCCAGCAGGGCACCGATGTTGAGGGCGATGGCGAGCAGCAGCGCCTGGCGCTGACTGTCGGCGAGGGGCTTGCGCCACAGCAACAGCAGCATGGCGAGCAGCGGCAGCTCCAGCAGCGCGAGGCGCGAGAGGCGGCCCAGCTCCTGCCAGTTGAAGGCGACGAAGAACACCAGGCCGGCGCCGAGGCACAGGCTGCCAAGCCAGAGCAGCAGCCGATCGAACAGCCACTGCCAGCGGGCAGGGCCGGGGGGCAGCTCGCACAGGGCGAGGGCGGCGGGCAGACTGGCCCGCGCGAGGCGTCCACGCCTGACCCAGTCGAGCAGCGTCTGTCTTGAAGTGAAGTGCATGGGATGCTCCATCAGGTTTGCCGCATTATGCCACGGCCATGGCGCCGATTGGCAGCCCCCGTCTGCGGGCGCTACCAGCCCGGCATGCGGATGCAAAAAGCCCCGCCAAAGGGCGGGGCTTGCAAGGACACGACATGGGCGCGGGAGTGGCGTCGGCAAGTGCTCACCCTTGCCTCGCCACCTTCTGATCCGGCCGGGTCAGGCGAACAGCAGGGTGCTCATCCCGAGGCCCACAAACAGGATGGCGCAGGCGATGCGGATCCCCTTGAGCGGCAGGCGATCGGCCCCCAGCTTGCCAAGCAGCACCACTGGCACGTTGGCCAGCATCATGCCGAGGGTGGTGCCGGTGATGACCTGGGTCAGCGAGTCATACTTGGCCGCCAGCAGCACGGTGGCGATCTGGGTCTTGTCGCCGATCTCGGCGATGAAGAACAGCACGAAGGTGGCCATGAAGGGGCCGTATTTGTCGAGCGGGCTCTCCTCGTCGTCCATCTTGTCCGGCACCAGGATCCAGGCCGCCATGGCGATGAAGGCACCGGCCACCAGATAGGTCATCACCTTGGGATCGAGCCAGCGGCTGATGAACTCGCCAAGCCAGGCGGCGCCGGCGTGGTTGAGCAGGGTGGCAGCCAGCATGCCGGCGATGATGGGCCAGGGCTTGCGAAAACGACAGATGAGCAACAGCGCCAGCAGCTGGGTCTTGTCGCCGATTTCGGCGATGGCCACGCTGAGGGTTGAGGTTAACAAGGCTTCCATAAAAATGACCGGGGGACGGAATTGTTATACCTGAGACAAGCCTGCGCCATCCGTCCCCGGTATTGGCACTGGCCCGTCAAAGGTCTTGTCAAATCCGCGGCTGGCGTGGATCACCCTGACCATGGTGAGTTGGCACCAAGTATGTTGATCAGGGTCGCGAACCGGTTTGGGGCCGGCTGGCGAGACTACTCCCCCTCGATGGGAGCGGGCATTCTAGGGAAAAAGCGAAAGTGACGCAAGCCGGGCGGTGCGGGGATCAGCCGCCCACCAGCTTGACGCTGAAACCTGCCTTCTCGAGCTCGGCCTTGATCAGATCCCGTTTGTCCCCCTGGATCTCGATCACCCCCTCTTTCAGGCCGCCGCCGGTGCCGCACTTTTTCTTGAGCAGGGTGGCGAGGCTCTTTTGCTGTTCGGCCGGGATGCCGTGGATGGTGATGACCCCGGCGCCCTTGCGCCCCTTGGTTTCGCGGCGGATGCGCACCACCCCGTCGGTGGGGAAGGGGGAGGCGGATTGCGGCTGGCTCTGTTCTTTGATGATGCCGCCGTCCGTGCTGTAAACCAGGCGGCTGTTGTTGTCGTGACTCATGGCAGTTATTTGTGGGTTAGCTAAGCGGAGTTTGATTTTACTCAAATAAGCGTTGAAAACACGGATTATAATGCCCCAAGTAAAAGAGAATTATTATTGTTTAACTTCAGGAGTCAGTCATGGTACTCGCGCAGTTGTCACCGGGACAGAGTGCTCGCATCAAGAACATGAATCAATTAACCCGTCCCCTGCGGCGCAAGCTGATGGTGATGGGCTTGTTGCCCCAGACTGAAGTCATCTATTTGCGCGCGGCCCCGCTCGGGGATCCGCTGCAGATCCAGTGTCAGGGGATCTGCCTCTCCATGCAAAAAAGCCTTGCCCAGCAAATCGAGGTCGAACCGGTATGAAATACACCTCACAAAACAATCGTCTTGGTCAAAGCACTATCGAGGTTGAACCGGTATGAACTACTCCCTGGTAACCGTCGGCAACCCCAATAGCGGCAAGACCTCCCTGTTCAACGCCCTGACCGGGGCCCGCCAGCAGGTGGGCAACTGGAGCGGCGTCACCGTCGACAAGAAGATGGGCGAATTCAGCGCCCAGGGCCACGCCTACAAACTGATGGACCTGCCCGGCATCTACAGCCTGGCCAACCAGGAGGGGAGCCTGGACGAGCAGATCGCCAGCCGCTTCGTGGAGGGCCAGCAGCCGGATCTGCTGCTCAACGTCATCGACGCCGCCAACCTGGAGCGCTCGCTCTACCTCACGCTGCAACTGCGCGAGCTGGGGCTGCCCATGGTGGTGGTGCTCAACAAGATGGACATCCTGCAAAAGCGGCGCATCACCATCGACGAGAGCAAGCTCGCCAACACCCTCGGCTGCCCGGTGGTGGCCCTCTCGGCCCACAACCGCCAGCAGGTCGCCGTCTTCAAGAACCTGATCCAGCAGTTCATCGGCCAGCCACAGCCGGCGCTGTTGCTGGACTACGGCCATGAGCTTGAAAAAGATCTGGCGGAGCTCGAAACCCTGCTTGCCCCGCACCACCTCACCACCCGTGGCCGCGCCCTGCGCCTGCTGGAAGAGGATGCGGTGATGCAGGAGACCCTGCTGCCCGGCCAGCAGGCCGCCGCCGCCAACGTGGTGGCTCGCGCCCACCACGGGCAGGATGTGGACCTGCAACTGGCGGATATCCGTTACGGCCACATCCACCAGTGGGCTGCCCAGGCGTGCCAGCAGAAGGGCAAACTCACCGCGGCCCAGAGCGAGCGGCTCGATCGGGTGCTGCTCAACCGCTGGTTCGGCATCCCCTTCTTCCTGCTGGTGATGTACCTGATGTTCATGTTCGCCATCAAGGTGGGCAGCGCCTTCATCGACTTCTTCGACATCATGGGCGGCGCCCTGTTTGTCGACGGGGTGCACCACCTGCTGGGGCTGATCCATGCGCCGGACTGGCTGGGGGCCATCCTGGCGGACGGCTTCGGGGTGGGCTTGCAGACCGTTGCCACCTTCATCCCGGTGATCGGCTGCCTCTACCTGTTCCTGGCGGTGCTGGAGAGCTCCGGCTACCTGGCCCGCGCCGCCTTCGTGGTGGATGCCCTGATGCGCCGCCTCGGCCTGCCGGGCAAGGCGTTCGTCCCCATGCTGATGGGCTTTGGCTGCACCGTGCCCTCGGTGATGGCGACCCGCACCCTCAACTCCGAGCGTGAGCGGCTGATGACCTCGGCCATGGCCCCCTTCATGTCGTGCGGTGCCCGCCTGCCGGTCTACGCCCTGTTCGCGGTGGCCTTCTTCCCCGAGTCGGGCCAGAACCTGGTGTTCGGTCTCTACCTCATCGGCATCCTGGTGGCGGTGCTCACCGGCCTGTTGCTGCGCAGCACCCTGCTGCCGGGCAAGAGCGACTCCATGCTGATGGAGATGCCGGACTACGAGTGGCCGCGCCCGGTCAACGTCGGCATCAAGACCTGGCAGAAGCTCAAATCCTTCGTGTTCGGCGCCGGTAAAACCATAGTTCTGGTGGTCGCCGTGCTGAGCGTGCTCAACTCGCTAGGCACCGATGGCAGCTTCGGCCACCAGGATCAGGAGAGCTCGGTGCTGAGCAAAATCAGCCAGGCGGTGACCCCGGTGCTGCACCCCATCGGCGTGCGCGATGACAACTGGCAGGCCACGGTCGGCATCGTCACCGGCATCTTCGCCAAAGAGGCGGTGGTCGGTACCCTCAACAGCCTCTACGCCGGCAGCGGCGACGGGGAAGAGGAGGCGAGCGAGTTCTCCCTGGTGAACAGCTTCCAGGAGGCGATCGCCGCGGTCGCCACCAATCTGGCCGACATCGACCCGACCGACCCCATGGGGCTGGCGGTGGGCAACCTGGATGACCAGAAGGCTGCCGCCGAGGCGCAGGAGGTGGACGTCTCCACCTACGGCAACATGCAGAGCCACTTCGATGGCGCGGCCGGTGCCTTTGCCTACCTGTTGTTCGTGCTGCTCTACATGCCCTGCGCCGCCGCCATGGGCGCCCTGGTGCGGGAGACCGGCCGCCAGTGGGCCCTGCTGACCGCCGCCTGGTGCAACTACATGGCCTTCATGTGTGCCACCGTCTTCTATCAGCTGGCCACCTTTGCCGCGCACCCCGAGCAGAGCCTGTTCTGGGTGGCGAGCTACGGCGGCTCCCTGCTGCTGCTCTGGTGGGCCGGTCGTCGCCACGGCGACATCGTCGCCCGCAAGGTGGTGACCCTATGATCCTGCGCGAGCTGGGGGAGTACCTCGCCGCGCAGCAGAAGGTGAGCCGGCGCGAGCTGGCCCGCCACTTCCACACCTCGGAAGATGCGGTGGAGGCCATGCTCGGCGTCTGGATGCGCAAGGGGCGGGTCGCCAAGCGAGAGACCCAGGTGTGTGGCGGCTCCTGCTGCGGCAAGAGCCAGGAGGTGATGTTCGAATGGTGCGAGCCGGGCCAGATTGGTCTGGTGCAAAAGGGCTGAGCTCACGCCCGAACCCCCGCATTCAGATATAAAAAGACCCGCCGCTGGCGGGTCTTTTTATTGGCGCGTGTTCGCCGTGTTGGCAGTGTTCGCGTAAGGGTGGGGGGCAGATCAGCGCCCCGGCCAGCGCTGGCCCACCTCGGCATGGCGATACCAGGCCATCAGCGCCTGCTGGCCGGCGACGTCGTCCACCGCCGGTGACCAGGGGGCGAAGTCCTCTTCCCGAAAGGGGGCGTAGGGGCCGTGCTTGACCTCGAAGATGACGGCGCCGGGATCCAGAGAGAGCACCGCATGCCAGCTGGCGACGGGGGTCTCCAGCACCGAGGTCTCTTCCCCCAGCACGGCACGAGCAATGACGGTGCCCTCGTCGTCGAAGTTGAGCACCACGAAGCGGCCTTGCAGCGAGGTGAGCAGCTCCCAGGTCTGCAGGTGGCGATGGGGGCGGATATAGGTGCCCGGCTCCATGGCGATGGCCAGGCGCTGGATGGGGTCGGCCAGCTCCTGATGCAGGTTGTGGTTCATGCGCAGGCGCGGGGAGTGGGCGGCCTCATCGGCGAGGCTGGCAAGGCGGGCAACATCCAGTTTTTTCATATGCGATTCCATGGTGAGACGAAGGCAGGGCCGAGCGCAGAGTAGCATGCCCGGCAACCTGTCAGGCAAGGGGCGAGCGGTAAGCAAATGTAAAAAGGGAGCCATTTTGACTCCCTCTGCTATGACTGTTCGGCATCACAATCTGGCCAGCATCTCCTTGGTGACCAGCACTATGCCCTGCTCGGAGCGGTAGAAGCGGCGGGCATCCTCGCAGGCGTTTTCCCCCACCACCAGCCCTTCCGGCAGCTTGCAGCCCTTGTCGATCACCACCCGGCGCAGCCGGCAGCCCGGGCCTATTTCGACCCCGGGGAAGATCACCGCCTGATCCAGGGTGCAGAAGGAGTCGACCCGCACATTGGTAAACAGAACCGAGCTGACGATGAAGGAGCCGCTGACAATGGTGCCGCCGGCAAACATGGAGTTGATGGTCATGCCGTGCTGGCCGTTTCTGTCCTGCACGAACTTGGCGGGCGGGGTCATGTTCTGGCTGGTCCAGATGGGCCAGTCCTGATCGTAGATGTCGAGCTCCGGGGTGACGGAGGCGAGATCCATGTTGGCTTCCCAGAACGAATCCACCGTGCCCACGTCGCGCCAGTAGGGGCGCTTTTGTGGGCAGCAGCCGACGCAGGACATGCTGAACGGGTGGGCGTAGGCGGTGCCCTCTTGCACCACCCGCGGGATCACGTCCATGCCGAAATCGTGGTGGGAGGCCGGGTTGGCGAGATCCTCTTCCAGCAACTGGTAGAGGTAGTCGGCCTCGAAGATGTAGACCCCCATGGAGGCCAGCGCGGTGTCCGGTTTGCCCGGCATGGCGGGTGGGTTGGCGGGTTTCTCGACGAAGGCGTTGATCTTGCGATCCCCATCCACCGCCATCACCCCGAAGGCGCTCGCCTCATCCCGCGGCACCTCGATGCAGGCCACCGTGACCCTGGCCCCCATGTTGACATGATCGAGCAGCATGGCGGCGTAATCCATCTTGTAGATGTGATCCCCCGCCAGCACCACCACATACTTGGGGCCGTGATCGCGAATGATGTCCAGATTCTGGTAGACCGCATCGGCGGTGCCGCGATACCAGTTGACCTCGTCCACCCGTTGCTGGGCGGGCAGCAGGTCGATGAACTCGTTCATCTGGTAGCGCAGAAAGGACCAGCCGGACTGCAGGTGGCGCAGCAGGCTGTGGGATTTGTATTGGGTCACCACCCCGACCCGGCGAATGCCGGAGTTGATGCAGTTGGAGAGTACGAAGTCGATGATGCGGAACTTGCCGCCGAAATGCACTGCCGGTTTCGCCCTGTTGTCCGTCAACTGTTTGAGGCGACTGCCCCGCCCTCCTGCGAGAACCAAGGCCATGGTCTCGTTCAGCAACTGTCTGGACTGTGCTGTATTGGCAGGTTGTAACAACATTGAATACCCCTTTATTGATAGAACCCCTTGATACTGCCTCCTTTGAAGCCAGTATGAAAGTGCTTTCACTCACACTTCTCACACGCCTTTTCGGTGAAGTGATGGTTTTGTCATTTGTGATGACAAAATCTGTCGCAGATGGCGCGATAGTTCACCAGATGTCACGGCGGCGCTGGGCTGGCGGGGAAGGCGGTGGCCTTGAAGGGCGGCCAGATGCGGGCGTTTCTTGTGCAAACACCCACCGAAGCGGGTGTTTGCAGGTACTGTCAGAGGCGGGCGAGGTCAGAACAGATCGTCTTTCTCGTCCTTGGTGGGCTCGAGGCTCCAGCCGGTGGCATCGCTGCTGCTCGCGATCTGGCCCTTTTCCTTCCACAGCTTGATCTTGAGGCGCAGGTTGTTGGCCGAGTCGGCGTTCTTCACCGCCTCCTCCTCGTCGATCACCCCCTCTACCACCAGATCGAACAGGGCGCTGTCGAAGGTGACCATGCCGAGGGCCTTGGACTTCTCCATCACCTCCTTGAGGCCGCCAAATTCGCCGCGTTTGATCATGTCGCGAATGGTGTGGGTACCCAGCATGATCTCCACCGCTGCCCGGCGACCACCGTCGCTGGTTTTGACCAGCCGCTGGGAGACAAAGGCCTTGAGGTTGTTGCCCAGATCGTTGAGCAGCTGGGGCCGGCGCTCTTCCGGGAAGAAGTTGATGATGCGGTCCAGCGCCTGGTTGGCGTTGTTGGCGTGCAGGGTGGAAATCGCCAGGTGGCCGGTCTCGGAGAAGGCCAGCGCATGCTCCATGGTCTCGCGATCGCGAATTTCACCGATGAGGATCACGTCCGGTGCCTGGCGCAGGGTGTTTTTCAGGGCGGCGTGGAAGCTGCGGGTGTCCACCCCCACCTCGCGCTGGTTGATGATGCTCTTGCGGTGGCGGTGCACGAACTCCACCGGATCCTCGATGGTGATGATGTGGCCGCCGCTGTTGCGGTTGCGATGGTCGATGAGGGCCGCGAGCGAGGTGGACTTGCCCGAGCCGGTACCGCCGACGAACAGTACCAGGCCGCGCTTCTCCATGATGGTGTCGAGCAGCACGGGGGGCAGTTTCAGATCCTCGAAGCGGGGGATCTCGGTCTTGATGTTGCGCGCCACCAGCGACACTTCGTTGCGCTGCTTGAAGATGTTGATCCGAAAGCGGCCGATCTGGGGCAGCGAGATGGCGAGGTTCATCTCCAGCTCCCGCTCGAACTGCTGCTTTTGCTCGCCGTCCATGATGGCGTCGGCTATTCTGGCCACCTCGCCGGGTTCGAGCGGCGTTTCACTGAGCGGACGCAGGCCGCCGTTGAACTTGGCGCAAGGGGGGGCGCCGGTCGACAGATAGAGGTCGGAGCCATCCTGCTTGGCCAGGATCTGTAGCATGTCTCGCAATTCCATTGGTTTTGCCTCGTCTATCAAGCAGATGCAATTACATCGAATGTCATTGAGTGTACAGCGTCAGGCGCCGGTGAGTTTCTCGCGAAACACAAAAAACACCGCGCCCAGGATGCACAGGCCGGCCCACAGGTAATCCCATTTCAGATCCTCTTTCAGATAGAAGATGGAGAAGGGGACGAACACGGTGAGGGTGATCACCTCCTGCAGGATCTTGAGCTGGCCGACGGAGAGCACGGTATGGCCGATGCGGTTGGCAGGCACTTGCAACAGGTATTCGAACAGCGCTATGCCCCAGCTCACCAGGGCGGCGATGATCCAGGGTTTGTGATTCATGCTCTTGAGGTGGGCATACCAGGCGAAGGTCATGAAGACGTTGCTGCACAGCAGCAGGCCGATGCTGGTAAAGATAGGGTTCATTAGGTTCTCCTTTAAAATCAATCGCATTTTATCTCCGAACCACGGGTTTTCATAAGTGGGGCGGCAGGGTATTTTTAATCCATCAAGGATGAAGTCACAGAGGGTTGTACGGGATGGGCAAGACAAGCTGGGGTGTGCTTGGTCTGCTGTTTGCCTGCCTGGTGCATGGGGCGCCGACCCTGACGGTGGCCACCGATGTCTGGCCGCCGTTTCGAATAGTGCAGCCGGACGGCCGCTTCGGCGGACTGGACATGGACATCTTGCAGCAGTTGCAGCGCCGCAGCGGCATCCGCTTCGAGGTGAAACGGGTGCCCTGGGGGCGGGCGCTCAAGCAGATGCAGACCGGCCAGGTGGACCTCATGATAGGCTTGGCGATGACGGCGGAGCGGGCAGCCTTCATCGATTATCTGCAGCCGGCCTATTATCAGTGCCGGCCGGCCTTCTACGGCAAGGCGGCGGCGGTATCGACCCTGCGTACCTACGCCGACCTGCAGGGCAAGAAGGTGGGCTATGTGCTCAATTCGGCCTATTTTGCCCCCTTTGATGCCGACAACCGGCTCGACAAGCACGGGGTGCCCACCGAGGATCAGCTGCTGCGCATGGTGCAGCGTGGCCACCTGCCGCTGATGATCGGCACCGACTGCCAGGTGGACTACGCCCTGAGCCAGGACAATGAGGCCGGTCTGCTCAAGGCGGCCTATCAGCCGCCGCAACCTGTGGTGCTCTATCTGGGCATGAGCAAGCACTCCCCCCATCAGGCGCTGCAGCAACCGCTGGCGCTGGCCCTGCAGGAGCTGGTGGCAAGCGGCGAAATTGCCGCCCTCGCCAAGCCTTACCAGCCTTGACCTCGGGTAGTAACACGCTGTTATCATGCGTTTTTCATGACTCGCGCCAGCTGCTCGACAGGCTCTGGCGCCGGCTTCTTCTCACCTTCGGAGAGCCCCTGTGTATCTCTCTTTGCTCGCCCGCCAGCAGCGCTGGCAGCGGCGCTGGTTGCTCGGCCTGCTGCTGCTGACCCTGGCGCTGTTCCTCTGCTCCCTCGCCTGGGGCGAATTCGTCTTGCTGCCCTGGCAGCCGCTGGGGGATCTCGAGCAGCGCATCCTGCTGGAGCTGCGCCTGCCGCGCGCCCTGCTGGCCCTGTTGGCGGGGGCGGCGCTCGCCTGCGGTGGCGCCGTGCTGCAGGTGATGCTGCACAACCCGGTGGCCGAACCCGGCCTGCTCGGCGTCTCGAGCGGGGCGGGATTGGCCGCCATGGTGGCGATGGCGGTGGCCAAGGCCCTCGGCGTTTATCTGCCGGGCTGGGGGTTGTCGCTGGCGGCCTTCGGCGGCGCCCTGCTGGTGACCATGCTGCTCATTCGGCTGGCGCGCCGGGCCCGGCTTGGCCATGCCCGGCTGCTGCTGTTCGGGGTCGCCATCGGCATCCTCACCAATGCCGCCATGACCTGGTTGATGTACTTTGCCGATGATGCCTCCCTGCGTGAATTCATGTTCTGGATGATGGGCAGCCTAGCCTACGGCAGCCAGCAACTGGCCTGGTGGTGGCTGCTGTTCCCGCTCGCCCTCGGCTGGCTCGGCTGGCAGGGCAAGGCGCTGCAGCAACTGCTGCTGGGAGAGACCCAGGCCCGCCTGATGGGGCTCGATGTGGACAAGATGCGGGTGCGGCTGGTGCTGGCGGTGTGCCTGCTCACCGGGATGGCTGTGGCGCTGTGCGGCGTCATCGGCTTCGTCGGGCTGGTGGTACCCCATCTGCTGCGGCTCTGCGGCGGCAGCGATCAGCGCTTCCTGCTGCCCGCCTCGGCGCTGGGGGGCGGCGCCCTGCTGCTGGCGGCCGATCTCATCGCCCGCTCCGCCCTGCGGGCGGGGGAGCTGCCCATCGGGGTCATCACCGCCTCGGTCGGCGCCCCGCTCTTCATCTATCTGTTGTTGAGGCAAGATGCCCATGCCAGCACCTGATCTCCTCGGGGGCCAGCCCCCCTTGCTGGCGGCCCGCGCCCTGGCCGTCGCCAACCGGCTCGCACCCCTCGACCTTGCCTGGCAGGGGGGCCAGCTGGTAGCCCTGCTCGGCCCCAACGGCAGCGGCAAGTCGACCCTGCTCGGCGCCCTGGCCGGCCTCTTGCCGGGGCAAGGGGAGGTGCGCATCGGCGGGGCGTCGCTGGCGGACTTGAGCTGGCCGGCGCTGGCACAGCGGCGGGCCATGCTGCCCCAGCGCCAGCCCCAGCTGTTCCATATTCCGGTGTTCCAGGTGCTGAGCTTGGGGCTCGATGAGGCTCAACCTGCGGCCAGACAGAACGAGGCTATTCAGGCGCTGTGCCAGGCGCTGGAGCTGGAAGCCTTGCTGGCGCGGGACTTCAGCCGCCTGTCGGGCGGGGAGCAGCAGCGGGTGCTGATCGCCCGCACCCTGCTGCAGGTGTGGCCGAGCCTCAATCCGGGCGGGCGCGTATTGCTGCTGGACGAACCGCTGGCGGGGCTGGATCTGCACCATCAGCTGGCGCTGCTGCGGCTGCTCAAGCAGCTGGCCGGGCAGGGGTTGCTGGTGGTGCTCGCCATCCACGACATCAACCTGGCCATCGACTGGGCTGATCGCCTGCTCTGTCTGCAACAGGGACGGGTGGTGCGGGAGGGGGGCGTCGAGCTGGTGGACGAGGCGCTGCTGGCGCAGGTGTTTCAGATAAAGACCGATCGCATCGAGGCGGGCGGCCGGGTCTGGTTTATGCCGAGCCTGTGAGAGACAAGCAAGGCCCTGGCGTCAGCCGAGGGCCTTTTTGAAGAAGACGACCCGCTCCGTTTCGGCAAAGCCGAGCCGCTGGTGCAGCTGCTGGGAGGCGAGGTTGTCGATGGCGACATCGGAGGCCAGCTCGCGACAACCCAGCTCGCGGCCCCACTGGGCCACCCGGGCGATCAAGGCCTGAGCCAACCCGCGCCGGCGCGAAGCCGGCTGCACATATACCCCTTCCAGATAGACCACCGGGCTGCTCTCGCAGCCGTTCACGTAATCGTGGCGCAGGGCCGCATCGGCAAAGGCGACCGCCTGGCTCTGGGCATCCAGCACCAGAAAGGCGTTGAGATGGGCAGCGGCCAGCAGCTCGGCCCCTTCCTGCAGATGGGCCGCCATTTCGTGGTGCGGCCACAACTGCTGGCGCAGGGTTGCCCACTGCGCCAGCCGCGTCTCGTCGAGGGGCACTATCCGCCAGTCGGCGTTCGTCATCCGCACTCAGGCCTGCTGCTTGGCAAGGCGCACCTGCGCCGCCTCGGCCAGCATGGCCAGCAGGGTTTCGGTGTCGCTCCAGGAGAGGCAGGCATCGGTGATGCTCTGGCCGAAGGTGACGGCGCAGCCGTTCTCCACATCCTGCCGCCCTTCCACCAGGAAGCTCTCGGCCATGATGCCGGCGATGCCGGTGCGGCCGCGGCGCAGCTGATCACAGATGTCCTGCGCCACCAGCAGCTGGCGACGGTGATCCTTCATGCTGTTGCCGTGGCTGAAATCCACCACCAGCCGCTCGGGCAGGCCCACGTCAGCCAGCGCTTCGCAGGCTTCATCGATGCTGGCGGTGTCGTAGTTGGGGCGGTGGCCGCCGCGCAGGATCACGTGACCATAGGGGTTGCCGGCGGTGCGGTAGATGGTCATCTTGCCGTCCTTGTCCGGGGAATAGAAGATGTGGCTGTGACGGGCGGCGCGTACCGCATCGATGGCGATGCGAGTGTTGCCGTCGGTGCCGTTCTTGAAGCCGACCGGGCAGGAGAGGGCAGAGGCCATTTCGCGGTGCACCTGGGATTCGGTGGTGCGCGCGCCGATGGCACCCCAGGTGATGAGGTCGCTGATGTACTGGCCGGTCACCATGTCGAGGAACTCGGTGGCGGTGGGCATGCCGAGGGCGTTGATGTCCACCAGCAGCTTGCGGGCCAGTTTCAGCCCTTCGTTGACGTCGAAGCTGCCATCGAGGCGCGGATCATTGATGAGGCCTTTCCAGCCGACGATGGTGCGCGGCTTCTCGAAGTAGGTGCGCATCACGATGCACAGGCTCTCTTTATACTGCTCGCGCAGGGCATTGAGGCGCAGGGCGTACTCGTGGGCGGCGGCCGGATCGTGAATGGAGCAGGGACCGACGATGACCAGCAGGCGCTGATCCTCACCGGCCAGGATCGCTTCCACTTCGCGGCGGGCATCCAGCAGATTCTGGGCAACGGTGTCGCTTAACGGGAAGGCGTGCGCCAGTTCGCTGGGAGTGATCAGGGACTCCAGGCGACGGGTGCGCAATTCATCGGTGTGAATGGACATACGACTCGATTCTCGAAATGGGTGGCGTGGGCAGTAGCAATGACTGAGTGCCGAAGAGGCAAAGGGATAAAATAAAGCAAAAAACCCCTGATGGAAACCTCGAGGGGCTCTGATAGGATGTGAGCCCCAAAACGATTCCAAATGAGGTAGATAGCGTGGCAAAGCCAGGGGCAACCGGGGTCACCCGCATCATCAATGCAACCGGTTACAGCATGAAGGGGCTCAAGTCAGCCTGGATCAACGAGGCGGCCTTCCGGCAGGAGCTGATGCTGATCCTGCTGCTGATGCCGCTGGCGTTCTGGATCGGCGATACCCTCGATCAAATCCTGCTGCTCATCTGCATCAGCTGGCTGGTGGTGATCGTCGAGGTGCTCAACTCCGCGGTCGAGGCGGTGGTGGATCGCATCGGCTCCGAACATCACGAGCTCTCCGGTCGCGCCAAGGATCTGGGCTCCGCCGCCGTCTTTATCGCGCTGGCCCTGAATGCCCTGGTGTGGGGCGCTCTGGTGGGCCGCAACCTGCTGGGTTGGTGGTAAGTCAGGCCTCGTTTTTTCTCGCGTCATTGCTCTCTCCATTTGGGAGATGACTGGGTGAGGGAGGTCTCTTTTCCCCCTCATCCCCACCCCTGCTCCCGCGAGGGGAGAAGGGGGCGTCGTAGCAACGACGCGAATGTGTGTTGAGCATCGCAGCATAAAAAAAGCCCGTCATCACGACGGGCTTTTTGCTGGACGGCTCTGCAGGCCAATCAGTGCAGGATACGGGCACGGATGGTGCCGCCGATCTCCTTGAGCTTGGCCAGCGCCTTCTCGCTGTGCTCGGTCTCCACGTCGATCACCACGTAGCCGATGTGGCTGCTGGTCTGCAGGTATTGACCGGCGATGTTGATCCCCTCGTCGGCGAAGATCTGGTTGATCTGGTTCATCACGCCGGGCTGGTTGCGGTGAATGTGCAGCAGGCGGCTGGAGCCCTTGTGGCCGGGCAGGGAGACCTCGGGGAAGTTGACGGCGGAGAGGGTGGAGCCGTTGTCGGAGTATTTGACCAGCTTGTTGGCCACTTCCAGCCCGATGTTCTCCTGGGCCTCCTGGGTGGAGCCGCCGATGTGAGGGGTCAGGATCACGTTGTCCAGCCCGCGCAGCGGGGTGAGGAACTCCTCGTCATTGGACTTGGGTTCGCTGGGGAAGACGTCGATGGCGGCGCCGGAGATGTGACCGCTCTTGATGACGTCGGCCAGGGCATCGATATCCACCACGGTGCCGCGGGAGGCGTTGATGAAGATGGCGCCCGGTTTCATCATGCGCAGCTGTTCGGCACCGATCAGATCCTTGGTAGAGGCGGTCTCAGGCACGTGCAGGCTGATGACGTCGGACATGTTGAGCAGCTCGACCATGCTCGGTACCTGGATGGCGTTGCCGAGGGAGAGCTTGTTCTCGATGTCGTAGTAGTAGACCTTCATGCCTATGCTCTCGGCGATGATGCCGAGCTGGGTGCCGATGTGGCCGTAGCCGATGATGCCGAGCTTCTTGCCACGGGCTTCCACCGAACGGTTGGCCAGCTTTTCCCACACACCGCGATGACACTTGGCGTTCTTCTCCGGGATGCCGCGCAGCAGCAGCAGGATCTCGCCCAGCACCAGTTCGGCCACCGAGCGGGTGTTGGAGAAGGGGGCGTTGAACACCGGGATGCCGCGCAGATGGGCGGCGTCAAGCTCGACCTGGTTGGTACCGATGCAGAAACAGCCGATGGCCACCAGCTTGTTGGCGGCATCCAGCACCTTCTCGGTGATCTGGGTGCGCGAGCGCAGCCCCACGAAATGCACGTCACGAATGCGCTCGATCAGATCTTCTTCGGAGAGAGAGGTCTTCAGATACTCCACACTGGTGTAACCTGCGGCACGAAAGGTTTCCACCGTGTTGGGGTGAACCCCCTCCAGCAGCAGTACCTTGATTTTATCCTTGTCCAGTGAAAACTTGGCAGTCATGACGATCCCTCTATGTTTGCAAAAGTGAGTGCAGATATGGTGTGTGAAGAAAACCGTAAAGTAGCAAAAACGTTTGGGAGAGGGAATATTTGTGACGAAAGTCAAATTCTTTGAAGTTTTCAACGATAGTTGTAAACGAGGGTTTGCAACTCATTGAGCAACCAATAAAAACGGCGCCATGGGGCGCCGTCTTGCATTGCGGGGCGATGGTCGGGGACCACCTCCGTTGAGCTGCCTCTTGGCAGGCAACCTTATTGGGTGATGACCCCGTCGGGAGTACCAATCAGCACCACGTCTGCACCGCGGTGGGCGAACAGGCCGTTGGTGACGGTGCCTACGATGGCATTGAGCTGCACTTCCAGCCCCTTGGCGTCGGTGATGGCCATGCCTTTCACGTCCAGGATGTGGTTGCCGTTGTCGGTGACTACCCCTTCCCGCCAGACCGGGTTGCCGCCGAGCTTTCTGATCTCGCGGGCCACGTATTCGCGGGCCATGGGGATTACTTCCACCGGCAGCGGGAAGGTGCCGAGCACGTCGACCGTCTTGGTGTTGTCGATGATGCAGATGAACTTGTCGGCCACGGCGGCGACGATCTTCTCGCGGGTGAGGGCTGCGCCGCCGCCCTTGATCATGTCGCGGGTGCCGTTGATCTCGTCGGCACCGTCCACGTAGACGGAGAGGGCGTCGATCTCGTTGAGGTCATACACTGTGATGCCGAAGCCCTTGAGGCGTTCGGTGGAGGCCACGGAGCTGGATACCGCCCCCTTGATCTCGTCCTTCATGGTCGCCAGTGCATCGATGAAGTGGTTGACGGTAGAGCCGGTGCCTACCCCGACGATGGTGCCGGGAACCACATACTTGAGCGCAGCCCAACCGGCCGCCTTCTTCATTTCATCTTGAGTCATGATCGATCCTTTGGAAAAAAGCGGCCGCATTATATACAAGCCGCTCCCCCAGAGCGACCACCCAGCTCACGTTCCGGGCCAAAAACTCGCAAGATGTAAATCGTTTGCCTGTTTATTGCACCATGTCATTGCACCATGGCTGTGGCGGCAGGGCGTGACGATCGCGGCAGAGGGGGGCAGATGGTCCTAGCCGGGAAAGTGCCAGCAGCGGCTGGGGGTGATGATCTGGGGCAGCGGCACGTCCCACTCCTCTTGCGGCACCGCGTCCACCTGCTGGCAGTCGTGGGCGAGCCCCAGTGGCTTGGGGCCGAGCCGATGTTCATGCCAGCAGGCGAGGGTGCGATCGTAGTAGCCACCGCCCATGCCGAGCCGGTTGCCCGCTGCATCGAACGCCACCAGCGGCGTGCAAATCAGATCGAGGGTGCTGTGGGGTACCACCTGCTGCATGTCGAGCTCAGGTTCGGCGATGCCGTAACGGTTGCGGGTCATGGGGCTGGTGGCGGTGTAGCGCAAGAAGAGCAGGTGGCCCGGGGTGAAGGGGTGCAGTACCGGCAGGTAGACCTCTTTTTGCTGGGCCCACAGCCAGTGGATGGCGGGCAGGGGATTGAGCTCGCCGTCGTTGGCCAGATAGAGGGCGATGCGTCTGGCCGCCAGGATCTCGGGATGCTGCTTGAACTGGGCAACCAGCTGCTGGGCCGCCTGCTGCTGCTCGGCCTGGGTCAGGCTCTTTCTGCGCTGGCGAATGAGCTGGCGCAGGGATTGTCTTTCAGGCTGGGTATCCGGCATAGGGGCTCCTCTGATGAACGGGCGGGGCGACGAGCGGATCGCGCTGACAGGCGATC
This sequence comes from Aeromonas sp. Y318-1, assembly GCF_027706125.1. NCBI lineage: Bacteria > Pseudomonadati > Pseudomonadota > Gammaproteobacteria > Aeromonadales > Aeromonadaceae > Aeromonas > Aeromonas sp. Y318-1. The sequence goes on along the minus strand of NZ_JAPDCM010000002.1, from coordinate 217,052 downwards.
ACCTTAACAAGGCCGCGCCGGGTTGAACAGCGCGGCTCGGCCGCCGGATCCTCGGGGACCCGGCGGCCGCACTATCAGGCGTGGGCGGCTTTGCGCATCTGGTGCTTGACGAACACCGCCACTAGGGCGGCCAGCGCCAGCGCCATGGGGTAGAAGCTCATGCTCACCACCGCCAGCGGCGAGAGGGCGAAGATGGAGCCCAGCAGCAGTGCCTGGGCACCCCAGGGGATGAGCCCCTGCACCACGCAGGAGAAGATGTCGAGCATGGAGGCGGCGCGGCGCGGGGTGACCCCGTGATGATCCGCCAGCTCCTTCGCCACCTTGCTGGCGACTATGATGGCCACCGTGTTGTTGGCGGTGCAGAGGTTGGTGAGGCTCACCACCCCGGCGATGCCGAGCTCGGCCGCCTTCTCGTTCTGCTCGCCGTCATGCTGACGGGTGAAGCGGGCGATGAGGGCGCTGATGCGGGCGCTGATCCAGGCCAGCCCCCCCTGGCGCTCCATCAGGGCGCCGAGGCCGCCGATCAGCATGGAGAGCAGGAAGATCTCCTGCATGCCGGTGAAGCCCTGATAGATGTCCTTGCTGAACTGGCCGAGGGGGTAATCCCCCAGCAGGCCGACTCCGCCGGCCGCCAGAATGCCGAGCCCCAGCACCATGAAGACGTTCATGCCAGAGAGGGCCAGCACCAGGATCAGCAGGTAGGGCATCACCTTGAGCAGCTCGACATGGGCCTCGGTGGCGGGGGCATCCCCGACCGACCCCAGGGTCAGATAGAGCAGGATCACCCCGATGGCGGCCGGGGCGGCAATCTTGAAGTTCTCGCGAAACTTGTCCTTCATCTCGCAACCCTGGCTGCGGGTGGCAGCAATGGTGGTGTCGGAGATGATGGAGAGGTTGTCGCCAAACATGGCGCCGGAGAGGATGGTGCCGGCCATCAGCACCGGATCGATGCCGGCGGCCTGGGCCACGCCGAGCGCCACCGGTGCCACGGCGCCGATGGTCCCCATGGAGGTGCCCATGGCGGTGGCGATGAAGGCGGAGATGAGGAACAGCCCCGGCAGCAGGAACCAGCCGGGGATGAGGGAGAGGCCGAGCGCGACCGTGGCATCCACCCCGCCGGTGGCCTTGGCCACGGTGGCGAAGGCACCCGCCAGCAGATAAATGAGGCACATCGCCATGATGTTGCTGTCACCGACCCCTTTGAAGAAGGTCTCGAGGTTCTTGTTGAACCCCTCCTTGCCCAGCACCAGCGCCAGCATGACGGCGGGGAGGGCGGCGACGGGGGCGGGCAGCTGATAGAAGGCGAACTCGACCCCCTGCAGGGTCAGCCAGGTGCCGGTACCGATAAAGAGAGCAAGAAAGACCAGCAGAGGCAGCAGGGCTCTGGCGCTGGGTTGAGTCTGGATCATGTGTTCCTCGATGGTTGAACATGACCTCCCTGTCTCAGCCAGCCCGCAGTGGGGTGAGCGTGGCGGGCATCCTGCCGCTATGGGGCGTCTACAGTAGTGAGTCATGCCCGCCGGGTCAAGATAGCCGTCCAGATGGATACTGCTTTTTGTCTTGTGATTTTGCTTAATTGATTAAATCCGTCAAATATTCGGATTTAAAGAGATATGTCGTTGAATTTTCGGGTGGCTAACGGCGGCCACGGCGGGCTTTTCAAAGCGGGCGCAGGCTGGTAAAACGGTCTCTTTCCTTAATAGAGATGAGAGGGTGGAGATGGACAATCCGATCCGTGTGGCCGTGATGGGCTGTAATGGTCGTATGGGCAAGGTGCTGCTGGAGGCGATCAGCCATGCCGAAGGCGTGGTGGTCGGGGCGGCGCTGGAGCGACCGGGCTCCGCCGTGATCGGGCTGGATGCCGGCGAACTCAACGGGCTGGGTCGGCTCGGCGTCATCATCAGCGACAGCCTGGACAAGGTACGGGACGAGTTTGATCTCATCATTGACTTCACCCGCCCCGAGGTGACTCTGGCCAACCTGGCCTTCGCCCGGGCCCACCACAAGCAGATGGTGATCGGTACCACCGGCTTTGACGACGCGGGCAAGGCGGCACTCAAGGCCGCCGCCGGCGAGATCGGCATCGTCTTCGCCTCCAACTACTCGGTCGGCGTCAACCTGGTGTTCAAGCTGCTGGAGCAGGCCGCCAAGGTGATGGGGGATTACACCGACATCGAGATCATCGAGGGGCACCACAGACACAAGGTAGATGCCCCGTCCGGCACCGCGCTCTCCATGGGCGAGGTGGTGGCCAAGACGCTCGGACGTGACTTGAAAGAGTGCGCCGTCTACGGCCGCGAGGGGATCACCGGCGAGCGGGATCGCAACACCATCGGCTTTGCCACCATTCGCGCCGGCGATCTGGTGGGGGAGCACACCGTCATGTTCGCCGACATCGGCGAGCGGGTGGAGATCAGCCACAAGGCCTCCAGCCGCCTCACCTTCGCCAACGGTGCGGTACGCGCCGGCAAGTGGCTCAAGGGGCAGGGTGCCGGCCTCTATGACATGCAGGACGTGCTCGGCCTCAAGTAACCACATCAGCTGACCCCCGGGTCCCCGTGGTGCGCACAAAGGGGCTGCCCGGCCCGTTCGTCTGTTAAAAACCCCGCTCATGCGGGGTTTTTTATTAGTGATTTTGTATAAATGGCGCTTACGCAGCGATTTTCATGCGAAGTGGTATAAACCCTTCCTCTCTGCTACTGCGCCGGATCTGCCATTGCACAAATGTCATCGGCTGGTAACGAAATTGGGCCTCAATAGCCCCTGTCAGGGCATTTTTTTACATCCATCAAAACAGACTAAAAATTCAAACACAGAAAAACGTTTTACATTTTTCAAGGCCACTCATCCTCCCTAAAAAAGCTGCTTGCAGGCGTTGAGATTTTTTATATGAAACTTCAATTCATTGTTTTTTAAGGATTAAAAATTGGTTTTTGTATCAATGCTGGCCTCTTGGTCTGGATTGGCAGCAACTTTTGCCTTTTCTTTTCAGGGTGGGGGTTGCAAAGCGATTGAGTGCATAGATAATGGGTAATGTTGCTTGTTTATTGAATTTAGATGCATTTCGAATGAGAAAAGACGTTGAAATGCGATCGTTTTTAAGTAGAATGCGCCCAATTTGCCAGAAATCTGCCGGGTTCGAGTCCTGTCCAAGGCCGGAACCGAGCCCGCAACACCCAGGTAAATTGCTGAATTTAAAGCTAAATAACTGGAGGTTGTCTTGAATCACACTGCATTGCTAGTGCTGGAAGATGGAACTGTGTTCAAAGGCGTGTCGATAGGCGCCGAGGGATGTTCCGTTGGTGAAGTGGTTTTCAATACGTCGATGACGGGCTATCAGGAAATCCTCACCGATCCCTCTTATTCCCGTCAGATAGTCACCCTCACTTACCCCCATATAGGCAACACCGGCACCAACAGCGAAGATGAAGAGTCCAGTCAAATCCACGCACAGGGATTGATCATCCGGGACCTACCGATACTTGCCTCCAATTTCCGCAATCAGCAATCCCTCTCCGAATACCTCAAGTCTCACAACATCGTTGGCATCGCCGACATCGACACCCGCAAACTGACCCGCATCCTGCGCGAGAAAGGCGCCCAGGCTGGCTGCATTCTGGCCGGGAAACAGGTTGATGAAGCCTATGCCCTCGAACAGGCCCGCGCCTTCCCCGGCCTGAAGGGGATGGATCTGGCCAAAGAGGTCACGGTTGACGAGGCGTACAACTGGACCGAGGGCAGCTGGCAGCTTGGCAAGGGGCACGTCACCCCGGCTGCCGACCAGCTCAAATACCACGTGGTGGCCTATGACTTTGGCGTCAAGCGCAACATCCTGCGCATGCTGGTGGACCGCGGCTGCCGCCTGACCGTGGTGCCGGCCAAGACCCCGGCCGCCGAGGTTCTGGCGCTGAACCCGGATGGCATCTTCCTCTCCAACGGCCCCGGTGACCCCGAGCCGTGCGACTACGCCATCGAGGCCATCGAGGCTTTCCTCAAGACCAATATCCCGGTGTTCGGCATCTGCCTGGGTCACCAGCTGCTGGGTCTGGCCTCCGGCGCCAAGACCATCAAGATGAAGTTCGGCCACCACGGTGCCAACCACCCGGTGAAGAGCCTGGACGACAACACCGTCATGATCACCGCCCAGAACCACGGCTTTGCGGTGGACGAGCAGACCCTGCCGGCTTGCCTGCGCGCGACCCACGTCTCCCTGTTCGACGGGTCACTGCAGGGCATCCATCGCACCGACCGTCCGGCCTTCAGCTTCCAGGGTCACCCCGAAGCGAGCCCGGGCCCGCACGACTGTGCCGGTCTGTTCGACCACTTTATTGAATTGATCAAGCAGTATCGCGCTTAAGAGGAAAAGAGAAGCCATGCCAAAACGTAACGACCTACAGAGCATCCTGATCCTCGGCGCCGGCCCCATCGTCATCGGCCAGGCCTGCGAATTCGACTACTCCGGCGCCCAGGCCTGCAAGGCCCTGCGCGAGGAGGGCTACCGCGTCATTCTGGTGAACTCCAACCCGGCCACCATCATGACCGACCCGGAGATGGCCGACGCCACCTACATCGAGCCCATCACCTGGGAAGTGGTGCGCGAGATCATCAAGAAAGAGCGCCCGGACGCCATCCTGCCCACCATGGGTGGCCAGACCGCGCTCAACTGCGCGCTGGATCTGGAAAAGCACGGCGTGCTGGCCGAGTTCGGCGTGGAGATGATCGGCGCCACCGCCGATGCCATCGACAAGGCAGAAGACCGCTCCCGCTTTGACAAGGCGATGCGCAGCATCGGCCTGGAGTGCCCGCGCGCCGGCATCGCCCACAACATGGAAGAGGCGTGGGGCGTGCAACAGATGGTGGGTTTCCCCTGCATCATCCGCCCCTCCTTTACCATGGGCGGCTCCGGCGGCGGCATCGCCTACAACCCGGAAGAGTTCGTCGAGATCTGCGAGCGTGGTCTGGACCTGTCGCCGACCAAGGAGCTGCTCATCGACGAGTCGCTGATCGGCTGGAAAGAGTACGAGATGGAGGTGGTACGGGATCGCAACGACAACTGCATCATCGTCTGCGCCATCGAGAACTTCGACCCCATGGGCATCCACACCGGTGACTCCATCACGGTCGCGCCAGCCCAGACGCTGACCGACAAGGAGTACCAGCTGATGCGCAACGCCTCCATGGAGGTGCTGCGCGAGATCGGCGTCGAGACCGGTGGCTCCAACGTCCAGTTCGGCATCAACCCGAAAGATGGCCGCATGGTCATCATCGAGATGAACCCGCGGGTGTCGCGCTCCTCTGCGCTCGCCTCCAAGGCCACCGGCTTCCCCATCGCCAAGATCGCCGCCAAGCTCGCCATCGGTTACACCCTGGACGAGCTCATGAACGACATCACCGGCGGTCGCACCCCGGCCTCCTTCGAGCCGGCCATCGACTACGTGGTCACCAAGGTGCCGCGCTTCAACTTCGAGAAGTTCGCCGGCGCCAACGACCGCCTGACCACCCAGATGAAGTCCGTCGGGGAAGTGATGGCCATCGGCCGCAACTTCCAGGAGTCCCTGCACAAGGCGCTGCGCGGCCTCGAGACAGGCAAGACCGGCTTCGACCCCATGGTTGACCTGAACGCCCCTGACTCCCTGACCCGCATCCGCCACGAGCTGCAGGATGCCGGTGCCGAGCGTATCTTCTACATCGCCGACGCCTTCCGCGCCGGCCTCTCCATGGACGGCGTGTTCAAGCTGACCAAGATTGACCCCTGGTTCCTGGTGCAGATTGAAGAGCTGGTGAAGCTGGAAGAGCAGGTAAAAGAGCGCGGCATGGCCGGCCTCGATGCCGATTTCCTGCGCGCCCTCAAGCGCAAGGGCTTTGCCGATGCCCGCCTGGCCAAGATCCTCGGCGTGGCCGAAGGGGAAGTGCGCAAGCTGCGTGCCCGCCACAACATCTTCCCGGTCTACAAGCGGGTCGATACCTGCGCCGCCGAGTTCGCCACCAACACCGCCTACATGTACTCCAGCTATGACGAGGAGTGCGAGGCCAACCCCACCAACCGCGACAAGATCATGGTCATCGGTGGCGGCCCGAACCGTATCGGTCAGGGCATCGAGTTTGACTACTGCTGCGTACACGCGGCGCTGGCCCTGCGCGAAGACGGTTACGAGACCATCATGGTCAACTGCAACCCGGAGACCGTCTCCACCGACTACGACACCTCGGACCGTCTCTACTTCGAACCGGTCACCCTGGAAGATGTGCTGGAAATCGTGCGCGTCGAGCAGCCCAAGGGCGTCATCGTCCAGTACGGCGGCCAGACTCCGCTCAAGCTGGCCCGCGCCCTGGAAGCCAACGGCGTGCCGGTCATCGGCACCAGCCCGGATGCCATCGACCGCGCCGAAGATCGCGAGCGCTTCCAGTCTGCCGTCGAGCGCCTCGGCCTCAAGCAGCCGGAGAACGGCACCGTCACCGCGCTGGAGCAGGCGGTGCTGACCGCCGAGCGCATCACCTACCCGCTGGTGGTGCGCCCCTCCTACGTGCTGGGTGGCCGCGCCATGGAGATCGTCTATGACGAGCAGGACCTGCGCCGCTACTTCGCCGAGGCGGTGAGCGTCTCCAACGAGTCGCCGGTACTGCTGGACCGCTTCCTGGACGACGCCACCGAGGTGGACGTGGACGCCATCTGCGACGGCGTGGATGTGGTCATCGGCGGCATCATGGAGCACATCGAACAGGCCGGCATCCACTCCGGTGACTCCGCCTGCTCCCTGCCGCCCTACACCTTGTCCAAGGCCATTCAGGACGAGATGCGCGAGCAGGTGCGCAAACTGGCTCTGGAGCTTGGCGTGGTCGGTCTGATGAACGTGCAGTTCGCGGTGAAAGACAACGAGATCTACCTCATCGAGGTGAACCCCCGTGCCGCCCGTACCGTGCCGTTCGTCTCCAAGGCCACCGGTGCCCCGCTGGCCAAGATCGCCGCCCGGGTGATGGCCGGTCAGAGCCTGAAGGAACAGGGCTTTACCACTGAAATCATCCCGCCCTACTACTCGGTGAAGGAAGTGGTACTGCCGTTCGCCAAGTTCCCGGGCGTGGATCCGCTGCTGGGGCCGGAAATGCGCTCCACTGGCGAAGTGATGGGGGTGGGTAGTAGCTTTGCCGAAGCCTATGCCAAGGCGCAGCTGGGTGCCGGCCATCAGGTGCCGCGCGAAGGGCGTGCCCTGCTCTCCGTTCGCCACAGCGACAAGGAGCGGGTGGTGAACCTGGCCGCCAAGCTGCTGGAGCTGGGCTATGACCTCGACGCCACCCACGGCACCGCCGTGACCTTGGGGGAGGCGAGCATCAACCCGCGTCTGGTCAACAAGGTGCACGAGGGCCGTCCGCACATTCTGGATCGCATCAAGAATGGCGAGTACACCTACATCGTCAACACCGCCGAGGGTCGTCAGGCCATCCAGGACTCCAAGCAGCTGCGTCGCGGCGCCCTGCAGCACAAGGTGGCCTACACCACCACGCTGCACGCCGCCTTTGCCACCTGCATGGCCATCAGCGTGGATGCCACCGCCAACGTCAACTCGGTGCAGGAGCTGCACCAGAAGGTCGAAAGCCAGCTGAAAAGCCGCTAAGACCGCGTGATGAAGGAGGGACGCCTCCTTCGTGACCCGATACAACCCCGTCAGCGATGGCGGGGTTTTTTATTGGCAAAGAGATCAGGTGCCTATGGCAACGGGCGTCACCGAGCAACAGGCTCTGGGTGACATTCACCCCTTATGAACCGGAAAAAGTGACAATGATTGTGCAATAGATGTATTTGACAGCGTTCTTTGCAATCTATCGCCCGCGTTACCTCTCTATACTGGTTTCTCGTCACAGGATTTATCGACCCAGGTCGTCTGCGCCTGCCAACGCAGGGGCGAGCAGATCGGGCCCGCAGCCTTATCGGGTTGTGCGGCCGGCCCCCACTTACCGGAAGGGGCCACAGGAAACCGGGCGTGGGGCTACCGCCGCACGACCGGCCAGGGCCAGCGTTACCGCGCCAACCCGCTTCCCCTCCTTGTCCCCGTCAATCAGCCCAGCCGTACCACCAGGACATCTGCCAAGGGAATCAGAATATGAGCTTCGATCATCGCAAATACCGCCGTGCCCCTGTCATCAATCTGGCGGATCGCCAGTGGCCCAACCGGGTGCTGGAGCGGGCCCCGCTCTGGTGCGCGGTGGATCTGCGCGACGGCAACCAGGCGCTGGTCGAGCCGATGACGGTGGCCCAGAAGCTGCAGATGTGGGCGCTGATGGTGCACATCGGCTTCAAGCACATCGAGGTGGGCTTTCCGGCCGCCTCTCAGCCTGATTTCGACTTCGTGCGCGAGCTTATCGACCGCAACCTGATTCCGGACGACGTCACCATCCAGGTGCTGGTGCAGGCGCGCGAAGATCTGATTGCCCGTACCTTCGAGGCCCTCAAGGGGGCCAAGCGGGCCATCGTCCATGTCTATAACTCGGTCAACCCGACCCAGCGCAACTATGTGTTCAACTCAGGGCGCGAAGGGGTCAAGGCCATCGCCGTGCAGGGGGCGCGCTGGGTGCGGGAGTATGCGGCCCGCAACCCAGGCACCGAATGGAGTTTTCAGTACTCGCCGGAGAGTTTCAGCAGCACCGAGGTGGAGTTTGCCGTCGAGGTGTGTGACGCGGTGATCGACCAGTGGCGCCCGGCTGCCCGCCCCATGATCCTGAACCTGCCCGCCACCGTGGAGGTGAGCACCCCCAACGTGTTTGCCGATCAGGTGGAGTGGTTCTGCCGCCACCTCAAGGCGCGCCCGGAGGTGAGCATCTCCATTCACACCCACAACGATCGGGGCTGCGGGGTGGCCGCCGCCGAGCTGGCGGTGCTGGCGGGGGCGGATCGCATCGAGGGCACCCTGCTCGGCAACGGCGAGCGCACCGGCAACATGGACATCGTCACCATGGCCATGAACCTCTACAGCCAGGGGATCGACCCCGAGCTCAACCTGGCGGACATGGATGCCATCGTCGCCACTGTGGGTGCCTGTACCCAGATTGCCCTGCACCCGCGCCACCCGTATGCCGGCGAGCTGGTCTACACGGCGTTTTCCGGCAGCCACCAGGACGCCATCCGCAAGTCTCTGGCGGCGGAGAAGCCGGATCACTACTGGGACGTGGCTTACCTGCCCATCGATCCTGCCGATCTCGGTCGCAGCTACGAGGCGGTGATCCGCATCAACAGCCAGTCCGGCAAGGGGGGCGTCACCTACCTGCTGGAGCGCGACCTTGGTCTGCAACTGCCGCGCTGGCTGCAAATTGACTTCAGCCGCCGGGTCCAGGCCGAGGCCGAGGCTTGCAGCAGCGAGATAAGTCCGGAGCAGATCCGCACCCTGTTCGAGCGCCACTATCTCGAACCTGCCCACGGCTATCGCATCGGTCGCTTCCAGCTCGGTCGCGACAGCCAGGAGAGCCTGCGCCTCGAGCTGCAGACCCCGACCGGCTCGCTGCAATTGAGTGGTGAAGGGGAGGGGGCCATCACGGCGCTGGTCAACGGCTGGCAGCGCCAGACCGGGATGCACATCGACGTGCTGGACTACTCCGAGCATGCCTTAAGCGCTGGCACCGAGTCTCGCGCCGCCGCCTATGTGCTGCTGAGTGTCGACGGGACCCGCACCTGCGGGGTGGCCATCGGCCGCGATGTGGTCAGCGCCTCCCTGCAGGCGGTGATCAATGGCGCCGCCCAGATAGAGGCGCTGCGCCAGAGCGCCTGATCCCGGCGCCGTCTCGACCCTTGGGGGCCCTCGCCACGCAGGCGGGGCCCTTGTCATTGATGGCTTCTGCTCCCCGTCCCAATCCTCTACAATGCCCTGCCTGTCTGCGTCCGGATACCCTTTGCGGGTGCCGTGACGCCTCATCCACCGGGAAGCATTCATGTCTCATCTCATCGTCTGTCGTCATTATCTGGCCCCGCTGCTGGCCACCTTGCTGCTGGCCGCCTGTGCCAGTGAACCCGTCAGTCAGGGCGATGCCAGCAAGCCTGGCAGCGCCGCCGTCACCGGGCCGGCCATCGCCAGACCCGCCCCGCTGCCCAAAGCCCAGGTCCCCCGGGCGCCTGCCAGCATGCAGTCACGCATCGTGCGGCTGCTGCCGGCCCGCACCGTGGATCGCAACGGTTGGGCCCAGGATATCGTCACCGCCCTCGCCAAACAGGATCTGGCGGTGACCGACGAGAACGTCTGCTCCGTGCTGGCGGTGGCGGAGCAGGAGTCCACCTTTCAGGCCGACCCCGTGGTGCCGGGCCTTGGCAAGATCGCCTGGAAGGAGATCAACGCCCGCGCCGGCAAGCTGCTGATCCCCGAGTTCGTGGTGCGCACCGCGCTCTCCATCAACTCGCCCACCGGCAAAACTTACGCCGAGCGTATCGACAAGTTGCGCACCGAGCGGGAGATGAGCGAGATCTTCGAGGACATGATAGGGGAGGTGCCCATGGGCAAGACCCTGTTCGGCAACATGAATCCGGTACGCACCGGCGGCCCCATGCAGGTGAGCATCGCCTTTGCCGAGGTCAACACCGACGGCTATCCCTATCCGATCAAGGAGTCCATTCGCCACGAGGTATTTAGTCGCCGTGGCGGCATCTGGTTCGGCACCCGCCACCTGCTCAACTACCCGGCCCAGTACCCGGATCACCTCTACCGCTATGCCGACTTCAATGCCGGCTGGTATGCGAGCCGCAACGCCGCCTTCCAGGCGGCGGTGAGCCGGTTGAGCGGCAAGCCGCTGGCGCTGGATGGGGATCTCATTCGCTACGACTCCGAGCTGCCGGGCAAGACCGAGCTGGCGGTTCATACCATCGCCGGCCAGCTCAACATGAGCACGCAGGCCATCCACCAGAGCCTGAAGCTCGGCGACACCAGCGAGTTTGCCCAAAGCGATCTCTACCACAGGGTCTTCGTGCTGGCCGACCGCAAGGCGGGCAGCCGGTTGCCCCGCGCTGTGCTGCCGGGGATCTCTCTCAAGAGCCCCAAGATCACCCGTAACCTCACCACCGCCTGGTTTGCCAAGCGGGTGCAGTGGCGCCAGCGAACCTGCCTGAAGCGGCTGGGGTCGCTGTAACTGCAATAACAAAGGCGGCCAATGGGCCGCCTTTGTTTTATATCGTTAAGTGGATCAATTCCCCTGCAAAATGCCTCTACATTTTGGAAATCCGCTGCATCCCCAAAACTGATTGCCCTTGTTCTCCCCCCGAGTTGCGGTGCGCAATACCATGGTGCTGCCACATTTGGGGCAGATCGGGGGTGGATTGTCCGGTGGCGATACGCTTTGTGAGGGTGGGTTTGCAACGGATTGCCTGACAGGTGCGCGGGTGGAAACATGGTTGGCGGATGGGTCGGCATGACGCACCTTGAGCTGGGTGACATGCTGCCGATGGGTTTTCCAACTGGCGGCCAAGCGGCCTTGCTGAATGGTGTCGACAATCCGAACGACGTCGGCGGTGCTCAAGACGGGAGTGGTCTTGCTCTTGATATAGCTGACTAGGCCGCGACGCATGACGTTCTCCGGCATGGGGGTCTTGAAGGTGCAGTCGCCAATAAAATAGACGATGGAATGCAACTGGTGATCCGCCAGCCCCAGCAGGGATTTGAGGGTCATCAGGTGCAGATAGTTTTGATGCAGCGGATTTTGAAAGCCGTGCCGGCGTCGAAACAGCTGCTGGGTCCAGCGCTTGTGGCTGGGATTGCCGAAGATCCACCCTTTCATGTTCTTGGTTTCTATCACGAATACCCCGAAGCGGGAGACGAGCACCTGATCGATTTGGGTGCTGCCCTGCTCGAGCGGCAAGGTGACATTGCTCAGCAGATGATATTCCTGCCGGTCGAGAAAGAGCCGGATGCTGAGATTGAGCAGCCACTCCCCGATCATGCCCTTGAACCAGGGGCTCTTGGCGATGGTGGCCAGCAAAAACAGTGGCAGCAGAAACCAGAGCTGGTTCAGCAGAACGGCCATCAGGGCGGTAACGTCCATGTCATCTCTCCTCGCTCCCGATACCTCTCCCTGGTGACGGGGCACTCTTATGGTATGAGCCTGGTGTGGCACCACAGGATTGGCGCCATCCGGAAAATGGGGTGCCGAAATGAGCACTGTAGCGAGTTGACCAGAAGGAATGTGTGACCGCTTGCACCAACTGAGCGGCGCATCACTCTTTTTGTGTCAACGCCAGAGAGGGAAGCAGCCGCAGGGAGTGGCCTAGAAGCTCATCGCCAGCCCGACGCCGTAGCCGCTGGTGTTGTGGCTGAACATATAACGGGCCACCAGCCGGGTACGGGTGACGAAGATATCGTACTTGCTGCTGTCGAGCTCCACCCCGAGGCCGAGGGAGTTGAGGGAGTTGAAGCCGAGCAGGCCGCGCTGCTCGCCCAGGTATTCGGTGCGGGCTCCCTCCATCACGTAGCGCACGGGTTTGCCCAGCAGCGTCAGATTGCCGATGGGGGCGCGGCGGCGCAGATAAAGGCCGAGGTTCTTGGCGTTGGCTTGGCCGGTCACGCTGGCGGCGGTGCCGCCAAAGCTCTGCAGGTGCTGATAGGAGTAACGCAGCTCGGCGTCGATGTCCTGGGCTGGGGAAAACAGTTCGTAGTCCAGCATCATGGCGCCACCGAGGCCGTAGACGTCGAGCCGGCCGCCATCGAGAAAATCGAGGTTTTTGCCGGTGTACTGGCCCAGCAGCCAGTTGCCGATGCGCAGATCGCTCGCCACCGTGCCGAGGGTGACGTTGCCGATGGGGCGCAGCACCCAGTTGCCGCCGTGGCTGTCCCGGTGCAGCCCTATGTCCCAGCCGATCCCGCCGGTGGCCGTCAGGCTGTTCCACTTGGTGGGAACGGTGCGGCTCTCGCTGCCGTTGCTGACCACGAACTGGGGATCGTAGCGGCTGAACCCCAGGGTTCCTTCCAGATAAATCGGCACGCTCTCGCTCATGGTGGCGCCACCGCCGACCTGGGTCATGTTGAGCGCCGCCGACTGGTTGGTGCCGCTGCCGATGTTGATGTTGCTGGCGGTGATGTCGGGTACCACGGTAAAGGTCATCAGGGAGACCACGGCGTTGGCGCGCTGCTGCACCAGCGAGTCGTCGTCGGCCATGGCCTGACAGCTGCACAGCAGGCCGAGCAGCAGGGCGGGGCGAAGCGGAAGGGTGAGAGGTGTGAGCATGCCGGGATCCCGTGAAGCCTCTTCCGATGAGGCACGGTTACACTGTAGCGATTTTTTGTTCGCTTGGCAGCCCCAACCGTGAGCCGGATGACGCCATTTGTGCCCATTCACGCCATGGCGCCGCAGGCTGGTCGCTCTGGCGAGCTTTTTCGCGCAAGGGGCAGGCGCAGAGGCAAAATCCATTAAACTCAATGGGTCACCTGTTCGGGAGTGTGGGTAAAGATGAAGATCAGCCGCAAGATTACGCTGACCATAGTGCAGACGCTGCTGCTGTTGCTGGGGGTCGGCTATGTCGGCCTTCATTATGTGGTAGGCAACAAGTTCGGCGAGCTGGAGCGCATGAGCGTGGAGCGCAACCGCGAGCGGGTCCGGGCCGTGGTGCAGGCCGAGCTTGGCCAGCTCACCATGCTGGGGCAGGACTGGTCCGAATGGGACGAGACCTACGCCTACATGGTGAGCCGCGATCCCGCCTATCTGGCGGCCAATCTCAACGTGCGCACCTTCGAGACCCTGGGGGTGGATCTGGTGGCCCTCTATGATGCAGACAAGCAGCCGCAGGCGGCGTTTGCCTATCATGGCGGCCAGCTGGTGACGCAGACGCCGGCCCAGCTGGCGCCTCTTACCGATTATCTGGTGCGCTACGGCAGCCTCAAGCCCAATGCGGGCATCTGGTTTGACGGCGAGCGCTACTACCTGCTGGCCGCCACCCAGATCCTGACCAGCGAGGGGGAGGGGCCGAGTCGCGGCACCCTGCTGCTGCTTAAGGCCTTCACTACCCGGCTGGTCCATCAGCTGCAAAAGCGCACCAATCTCTCGCTCTCCTTTTTGAGCCCGCAGCAGCTGGCCACCAGCCTGGGGGTCACCACCCTGGCTCGGCTCAGGGCCAACGACAGCCTGATCCTGCCGCAGGAGGAGCGACTGCTCACCCTGGCCCAGATCGATACCCTGCAGGAGGACTCCCCCCTCATCTTTCGCTTCACCCTGCCACGGGATCTGATGCTGGAGGGCAAGGCCATCGAGCGCCACATCTTCTGGCTGCTGAGCCTGGGAACCTTGCTGTTCGGGGCCCTGGTGCTGCTGATCCTCAACGGTTATATCGCCGCCCGTCTGCAGCGGCTGAGCGCCAATCTGCGGCTCATCGGCGACGATGGCGCGGTGCGCCGGCTGCTGGTGGAGGGCAACGACGAGATCTCCCAGGTGGCCATCGACTGCAATCGGATGCTCGATCATCTGGACAGCCTGCGTCAGCGCCAGCTCGACAGCGAAGCCCGCCAGAAACTGCAGCACGGCGCCCTCATTCATCTGGCCAAGAGCGATCTGCTGAGCGGCGAGGATCCGGGTCAGGCGGCGCGCCACATCAACGAGGCGATCTGCTCTGGCACCGGCGCGGCGCGGGCCAGCGTCTGGTTCAGTGCCGAAGATAAGCAGAGCATGTACTGCCAGGATCTGTTCTTTTTGCCCAAGCTCCATCACCAGCAGGGCTTTCACCTGCCCTATGCCTTGATCCAGGGGCGCTACGAGGTCTCCAAGCCCGAGCATGAACCCTGCCTCATCCTGCGCGAGCCCTACGATCTGACGCGCTTTGGCGCCATGCTGGCCCAGCTCGGGCTGGAGGGGCTCTCCGGCACCATCCTGATGGCCCCCCTCAAGCAGGGGGATGAGCTGCTCGGCTTCATCATCGCCGAGCGGGCCAGGCTGAGCGAGGTATGGCATCCCGACGAACTCGCCTTCGTGCTGTCGGTGTGCGATCTCTCGGCCCAGACCCTGCTCACCCTCACCAAGCTGCAGCGCCTCAAGCGCAGTTGACGCCATTTTGCTGTCTGGGCCCCTCCAGCCGGAGCGGGCCCGATTTTTTTGCTGGCCCTGGCCGATTATCTCCCCTATCCATGACCTGTATTAATTTCTTGTTCACTTGGCCGGGTGTATAACGGGCCACCCTCAGGGAGAAAAGGGGTTGGCGACAGGGAGGGTCTGCCGCACCGGAGGCCGTCAGGCCGCCCAGGATGGATGCTCACGAAGTTGATGGGAGTCACCAGATGCAGGACATGCTGCTTGCCATATGGCAACAGGACTTTGACCAATTGATCCAGATGCAGGCGGTGGGCCTGCTCGTCACCTGCCTGGTGGTGATCCTTTTTCTCGAATCGAGTTTCGTGTTTCTGCCCCTGCCCGGCGACAGCCTGGTGCTGCTGGCCGGCGGGCTGGTGGGGATGGGGGTGCTCGGCCCCGAGGTGACGCTGCTCTACATGCCGCTGGCGGCCGGGCTGGGCAGCCTGATCGCCTATGTGCAGGGCCAGGCGCTGCACGGCACCGCCTTCATGGGCCACGTGGAGCGAATGATCCCGGACGGCAGCCTGCCACGGGCCTCCCGCCTGCTGCACAACTACGGCTTCTGGGCCATGTTCTCCTCCCGTTTCGTGCCCTTCGTGCGGGTGCTGACCCCCATGCTGATGGGGGTCTCGCGGCTGCATCTGCCGCGAGTGATGCTCGCCAGTTTTGCCAGCGCCTTCCTCTGGGCCCTGGTGCTGAGCCTGGTGGGCAAGGCGGTGATGGCGGCCCCGCTGTTCGCCCAGTATCACGAGTTGCTGACCAAGTGCCTGCTGGTGACCTCCCTCGGCCTGTTCGTCATCGCCATGGCCGCCATCGCCATCCGGCTGCTCAAGCGCCCGACCAACCGCATTCGCTGACCGGCCGGGGCAGGGGCCCCGCCGTCTGTTGCTCTCATTCTTCATGGCGCCGCCGCCCCTGGCTGGCGCCCCTTCACGCTGCAAGCAGGTACCTTATGTCATCCCACGACACCTTGACCCTTCGCCCCCTCGAGCGCGAGGATCTCAAGTTCGTCCATCAACTCAACAACAACGCCAGCATCATGCGCTACTGGTTCGAGGAGCCTTACGAGGCGTACATGGAGCTGGCCCAACTCTATGACAAGCACATCCACGACCAGCACGAGCGCCGTTTCATCCTCGAGGTGGCGGGCGACAACGTGGGGCTGGTGGAGCTGGTGGACATCCGCAGCATCCATCGCCGCGCCGAATTCCAGATCATCATCGCCCCCGCCCATCAGGGGAAGGGCTATGCCAAGACCGCCACCTTGAAGGCGATGAAGTACGGCTTCAATGTGCTCAACCTGCACAAGCTCTATCTCATCGTCGATCGGGACAACGCCCGGGCGATCCACATCTATCAGGAGCTGGGCTTCGAGCCGGAAGGGGAGCTCAAAGAGGAGTTCTTCATCGATGGCCAATATCGCACCGCCATTCGCATGTGCCTGTTCCAAAGAGACTTCCTGGCCCAGAATGGTCGAGGTGGCTGAACTCCCGCACGGACGTGAAGGGCTGCTGGCGGGGCGTGTTCGCCTTGCCAGCCAGGCAGCTCTGGCCCCATGAAAAGGGCGCGTATTTGAGGCAGAATTTGCGCCATCTATCTGTTACACTTCGCGCCCGCCATTTTCCGGCCACTCTCTGACTTGATGTCAGGCACAGCCGTCGGTGGTCTGCACCGACTTTTCGCTCATGCCGAGCTAACCAAGCCAGCCACAGTCCAGCTGGAACACAGGAACCCATTATGAGATTTGAATCGTTCGATTTTGCCCCCGAGATTTTGCGCGCCATCTCAGAGTGCGGTTATCAGGAGATGACCCCTGTGCAGCAGCAGGCGATCCCGGCCATTCGCCGCGGTCGCGACGTGCTGGCCAGCGCCCAGACCGGTACCGGCAAGACCGCCGCCTTTGCCCTGCCCATCCTGCAGCGGCTGGTGGACAATCCGGCGCCGGTGCAGCCTTCCAACGCCCGGGTGCTGATCCTGACCCCGACCCGCGAGCTGGCGGCCCAGGTGGCGAGCAACATCAATGACTTCGCCAAGCATCTGGATATCACCACCCTCACCATCTACGGCGGTGGCAAGCAGGATGTGCAGGCCAGAAAACTGAAAGCGGGCGCTCACATCATAGTAGCGACCCCGGGCCGGCTGCTGGAGCACCTCACCGCCTGCAACCTGAGTCTCTCCGGTGTCGAGTGCCTGGTGCTGGATGAAGCGGACCGCATCCTCGACATGGGCTTCAGTGCCGATGTGCAGCAGATCCTGCAAGCGGTCAACAAGACCCGTCAGAACCTGCTGTTCTCCGCCACCTTCTCCGAGGCGGTGAAGAAGCTGGCCAACCTGATGCTGGACAAGCCTCAGATAGTGAGCGTCAACAAGCAGAACTCAACCGCCGATACCGTCAGCCACACCGTCTATCCGGTGGAGCAGAAGCGCAAGCGCGAGCTGCTCTCCGAGCTCATCGGCAAGCAGAACTGGCCGCAGGTGCTGGTGTTTGCCAGTACCCGCGAGAGCTGCGACGAACTGGTGGCTGAGCTGAACCTCGACGGCATCAAGTCGGCCGTGGTGCACGGCGACAAGGCGCAGGGCAGCCGTCGCCGCGCCCTGCGCGAGTTCACCGAAGGCAAGCTGCGGGTGCTGGTGGCCACCGAAGTGGCCGCCCGTGGCCTGGACATCCCGGATCTCGAGTACGTGGTCAACTATGATCTGCCGTTCCTGGCGGAAGACTACGTGCACCGCATCGGCCGTACCGGCCGCGCCGGCAAGAGCGGCATGGCCATCTCCTTCGTCAGCCGCGAAGAAGAGCGCACCCTGCTGGAGATCGAGGCGCTGATCGGCCAGAAGATCCGCCGCATCATGGTGCCGGGCTATGAGGTGAGCAGCCGCGACGAGCTGATCAAGCAGCTGCAGGAGCGTCGCCGCTTCGGCAAGCGCCCGCAGCGGGAAGACAACGCCGCCGCCCAGGCCATGGCCGAGGCCAAGCTGCAGGGCCAGCGCCTCAAGCGCCTGGCTGCCGCCAAGAAGCCGCGCCAGCCGAAATAAGGCGCGCAGGCCGCTCTATTGAACCGCAAAGGCGCCACTGGCGCCTTTGCCATCTCTGTCATCGGTGTTGACCCCTGGTGGTCAACTCAAGGATTGCTTATGACCGCTCCTACCTACAATCAGGCTCTGTTCGAGATGGCCAGCCAGAGTCTGGCCGAACTGGCCCGCACCGCCGAGCAGAAGGCTGGCAAGCGTACCCCGGCGCAAGAGAGCCATTTTCTCTGCACTTGGATGGCTGACTCCCTCAAGGAGAAGCGCTTCTCCCGGCTGGTGATGGAGGATTTGAAGGATTGGGTGCAGCTTGGCCGCACCCTGGGGGCCGGCGCCGATCTCAAGGGGCTGCTTGAGCGGATCATGAGCCAGTATGAGCGGGCCATGGCCGAGCCGACCGTGCTCGGCAGCCGGCTGGCCGCCCTGTTGGCCGAGCTCGCGGCCGAGGGTTGGTTAGTGATTACCGACAGCGAGGTGAGTGCCAAGCTGCGCCTGCAATCGGGCGGTCAGCCGAGCCTCATCATCAGCGCCAGCGAGTATCAGGGCCACATCGAGGCGGGCGAGCTGGTGAAGCCGCTCACCCTCTATGTGCGCGGCGACGAGGCCCGGCTGGCACGGGCGGCCTTTGCCCACCGCCTGCTGCTGAGCCAGGGCAACAAGAAAACCACCCTGGTCAAGCACCACAAGGCTTACCGGCTGGTGCCGGGCAACGCGCAGCCAGCGCTGGCGCTGCTGGTAGGCCCCTGAACAGGGAGTGCTCCATCTGTCTGATACCCCGGCCCGGTGCCGGGGTTTTTTATGAGCGCGGGGCGGGGTGGCAGGCAGGGGAAAGGGGGAGGGCGGCGCGACTCTTGTCGCAGCAAGAGGGGCATCTGGCATTCCCCCTATCCTGGGGGGCGTCCCCCATATGGTGGGATGGTCGCGGAAAAAAACTGCTCTAGGGTGAGTGGGCCCCAAAGAGGGCCTTGAAGGAAGCAAACCGCCTGACAAGGCGACACTCAATGAATGAGGAAACATGATGAAAGCGACTCCCATTGCCCTGTTGCTGGCCGGCGTGCTGGCCTCCCCGCTCTGCGCCGCAGGGCTCGATGCCCAGCTCACCCTGGTGGATGGCAACAGTGACGACGTACGCGTCAACCTGACCCTGACCAACAGCGGGGACAAGCCGGTTCGCCTGCTCAAATGGCAACTGCCGGGCAGCGAAGATGCCCCCCTGTTCTTGGTGGAGCGGGATGGCCAGCCGGTCAGCTACGAGGGGGCCCTGATCAAGCGGGCCGCACCGACCGATAAGGACTTCCAGCTGCTCAAGGCCGGCCAGAGCCTGACGGTGCAGGCCGAGGTATCCGGTCTCTACGACATGAGCGCCCAGGGCCAGTACAGCATCCGCTACCTGCTGCCGACGTTGCCGCAAGAGGCGAAAGCCGCCAAGGCCAAGCAGGCCCAGGCGAGCGAATCCAATGCGGTGACCCTGTGGGTGGACGGGGTGAGTGACGAGCGGGTGCTGGCCAAGGCGGCCCCCCTGGCCGAGCCGCAGGCGGTGACCGCGTCGGTCAGCTTCAGCGGCCGCTGTACCAACACTCAGAAGAGCGACATCCTGGCGGCGCTCGATGCGGCCAGCGGCATCACCAACAACTCCAGCAGCTACCTGGCGGTGGACAAGCCGGAAGGCCAGCGTTATCGCAGCTGGTTTGGCGCCTATGATGCCTCGCGCTGGGATCAGGCCGAGACCCACTTCAGCAAGATCAAGGATGCCATCGACAACAAGCCGCTCACCTTCGACTGCGGTTGCAAGCAGAGCTACTTTGCCTACGTCTATCCGGATCAGCCCTACAAGGTCTACCTGTGCAAGAGCTTCTGGACCGCACCGGTCAGCGGGACCGATTCCCGTGCCGGCACCATCGTCCACGAGCTGAGCCACTTCAACGTGGTGGCGGGCACCGACGATCTGGGTTACGGTCAGGCCAATGCCCGCAACCTGGCGAAGACGGATCCGGTCAAGGCGCTCAACAACGCCGACAACCACGAGTACTTCGCCGAGAATACGCCGAGCGAAAACTGATTTGCCGACCGGGGGCCGCAAGGCCCCTTCTTGTCCATGCCGTTTGTCATAGGAAGGAGCGACCATGATGACACTCTTGCTCACCACCCTGGCGCTGGCCCCCCTGCAGTGCGATCTGTCGGTCAAGGCACAAAGCCGGGTCAACGAGCCGCTGCCGCTGGTGATGACCCTGACCAATCGGGGGGAGGGGCCGCTCGAGGTGCTGAGCTGGTTCACACCGTTCGAAGGCTGGTTTGCCGATGCCATCGATCTCACCCTCGATGATAGGCCGATACCTTACAAGGGCCCGCTGGCCAAGCGGGGCAACCCGGGCGGCGAGGATTTCTTCTTGCTGGGGGCCGGTCAGCAGAGCCAGGCCGACGCGGATCTGACCCTGGTCTACGATCTCTCCCACCCCGGCCGCTACCAACTGAGCTACCGCGCCCAGCCGCTGACCCTGACCCGGGGCGTGGCTCCCCGCTGCCCCGTCATTCACTTCACCCGGCTGCCCGCCTCCTAGGGCAGCCTCTGCGTACTACCTAGATGGCATCCGGCTCGGTGAGAGGCGCCAGCAGCCCCGCCGCACGGGCGGCCACCGCCAGATAACGGTCTGCCAGCAAAGGCCTGGCGAGTCCCTCTCGCCAGCAGCAATGCACCAGCTTGATCACATGATCGTCGAGACTCGCCACCGCCCGGGCCAGCACGTTTTGCCACGACAGCTTGCCGGTATCGGGCCAGACCGGCGCCTGCAGTGACGGCGCGCCGACCGTGACATAGGCGGCCGCCACCGCCTGCCACATCAGGGTCTGCCAGCGCGCTTGCCATGGCGTGGGCAGGTGGCTGGCGACGATGGCGGCGGCGCGACTGCCGGTCACCATGTGCAGCACGGTAAAATTGCCGGTCTGCCAGTAGAGGGCGAGGGCCGCGTCGGCCAGCTGCACCAGCAGATCCGATGATGCTACCTCGCTCGGCAACCCGCTTGCCCAGGTCGGCGCATCCGTCACCTGCCGCAGTCGCTCGGTGATCCACTCGCCCCGCCAGCGTGCGCCTTCCCACTGCCGGGCCAGCGCACTCAGCAAAGTGTCGATATCCTGCACCGGCGCCCGCTGCCCGGCCGGCACCCGCAAGGGTCTGCACTGCCAGGCGGCCAATGCGGCGGCCTGCTCTCCCTGATGGCCATTTTCCAGCGCGCAGGCGAAGCGGATCAGCGGATGGAAGGCGCCGCCGGCCGGTGAAAGACCCTGCTCCAGCAGGCTGGCAAAGGTGGGCAGCCACCCCTCGTCGGCCAGCCGTGTTGCCAACTGCTGACGCAGCCGGACAAACTGCAGCTCCTCCTCATCCCCCTGCTGTTGTTCACCCCCCGGCAGGGCATAGTTGGTCTGCCAGTGTGCGAAGAACTGCTGCAGCTGGCGGGGATTGGCGCCCATCTCGAGCAGGGCGTGCAATGCCATCGGGCAGTGGTTGGTGGTGCCGCGTCCGTTGAGGGCAAAGGCTCGATTGGCATCGAGCAGATGATGAAGATGATGAAGATGATGCATAATCATTTGACTCCTTTCATAAGGGGAGACAGGATTGTGCAAGTTAAAGCTAACTTGAGGTCAAGCGTGGCGATGGAACGCAAATGGCTGGCCATCGGCCAGATAGCCAAACGCTCGGGCGTCAAGGCCAGCGCCCTGCGCTTCTACGAGCAGAAGGGGCTGATTGGCAGTGTGCGCAGCGAGGGGGGCCAGCGGCTCTATCCGCAGGATGTGCTGCGCCGCATCGCCTTCATCCGGGTGGCGCAGGGCATGGGGTTGAGTCTGGGCGAGATAGGGGAGGCCCTGGCCGGTCTGCCGGAAGGGCGCACCCCGGATCGCCGCGACTGGGACGGCATTGCCGGCCAGTGGCAGAGCCTGCTCGATCGGCGCATCACGGCTCTGCAGCAGCTCAAGGAGAAGCTTGGCGCCTGCATTGGTTGCGGTTGCCTCTCGCTGGAGCACTGCGCACTTTACAATCCGGATGATCAGGCCGCCGGGCAGGGCGAGGGTCCCCGCTACCTGCTGGGGGATACGCCACCGAGCGGGCCGGCAGCAAAATGATGAACATGAGGGGCGGTCCAGCCATGCCATGCACCGGGCCGACTCGTTTACACCGTCAAGGAGGAGACATGGCACTGGAACAACTGAAACGGGAGTTGGAGCTGTTTGGCGAGCAGAATGACGGCGCGCAACAGTCCCGTGGCAGCAAGATGCTCAACATTACCCGCGATACCGGCGAGCTGCTGGCGGTGCTGGTACAGACGAGGGGGGCCGATGCGGTGCTGGAGATCGGCACCTCCAACGGTTACTCCACCCTCTGGCTGGCCGAGGCAGTCAAACGGCTGGGGGGCCGGGTCACCACCATCGAGCTGGACGAGGGCAAACGGGCCATGGCGGCCGCCAACTTTCAGCGGGCCGGGCTCGACCCCTGGATTGAGCAGTTGGCAGGGGAAGCAGGCACGCTGCTGCCCACCCTGCCGACGACCGCTTACCCGCTCATCTTCCTCGACTCCGATCGCCAGCACTACCAGGCCTGGTGGCCCGAGATCCAGCGCCTGCTGGCCCCCCGCGGTCTGCTGGTGGTGGACAATGCCATCTCCCATCGCGAGGAGCTGGCCGAGTGGATGGCAGAGGTGGAGCAGGATCCGGCCTTTGCGACCTCGCTGGTGCCGGTGGGCAAGGGGGAGTGGCTGGTGGTGCGGTTGTAGGGGGCAGGCATGGAAAACAAGACCATGGAACCAAAAGCAGTGGTGGAGGCCTATTGGCAGGCCATGCAGAGCAACGATTTTGTCAAGGCCTCCAGGTGGCTGAGCGATGACTTCCTCTGTGACTGGCCCCAGTCGGGGGAGCGGATCGAGGGACGGGCCAACTTCGTCGAGATCAATCGGCGCTACCCGGCGGCCGGGCCCTGGAATTTCGATGTCGTCCGCCTGCTGGAGCAGGGGCGGGAGGTGGTGACCGAAGTGGTGATCACCGACGGTGAAGTCGAGGCGCGCGCCATCACCTTCCACACGGTGCGTGGCAATACCATCTGCCATCAGACCGAATTCTGGCCCGATCTCTACGAGGCGCCGCACTGGCGTCGTCACTGGGTCACCAGCATCCCGCGGGAGTCGCAACCCGCCTGACATGGTTTCCGCTGGCGGAGCGCCGCCAGCGGGGCTATTCCTCGGTCAGCCCGGCCATTATTTTTTCGTTATCCATTATTTCGCTAAATATCCCCGTATTTCATGGTTGGGTCATGCCATGCGCCACGTTATGTTTCATCCATACCGCCAGCCAGCATTATGAAAGTTCTCTCAGCCGATAATTAATTTAAAGATGATAACCGGCTGGTTTTATTTTGTGGTGGTGGGCAAGCGTTCTGGATGTTCATAAAATATAACGAGGTGAATAATGAAAAAACGGCACTCCCTGTTTTTAATGGCGGCACTTCCGCTGGCACTGATGACCTCGGTACAGGCACAGTCAAGCCTGGCCGAGATCCAGCGGGCCGGGGTGATCAAGATCGGCACCGAAGGGGCCTATCCTCCCTTCACCTATCACGACAAGAGCGGCAAGCTGGTGGGCTTTGACGTGGAGATCGGCGAGCTGATCGCAAGCGGTCTCGGCGTGAAGCCGCAGTTCGTCGAGGGCAAGTGGGACGGGCTCATCGCCGGGGTGGATGCCAAGCGCTATGATCTGGTGCTCAACGAAGTGGCCATCACCCCTGAGCGGCTGAAAAAATATGATTTTTCAGACCCCTACATCACCTCCAAGGCGGTGATCGTGGTGCACAGCGACAACCACAACATCAAGAGTTTTGCCGATCTGAAGGGCAAGAAATCCTCCCAGTCGCTGACCAGCAACTTTGCCCAGCTGGCGAAATCATCGGGCGCCGAGGTGGTAGCCACCGAGGGATTCAACCAGTCCCTTGAACTGGTGCTGACCGGGCGGGTAGATGCAACCATCAACGACAGTCTCTCTTTCCTCGACTTCAAGAAACAGAAGCCGGACGCCAAGCTGAAGGTGGCGGCCACCGAGGCCAAGGGGGATCAATCTGCCGCCCTGCTCGCCAAGGGACAACCCGAGTTGCTGGCCGCCATCAATCAGGCGCTGCGCAATGCCAAGCAGGATGGCGAATATCAGAAAATATCGCAGAAATATTTCGGCACCGACGTCTCGCAATAATATCGCGGCAACATAATAACAACTGAGGATATTAACGTGCCGGCCTGGTTGCAGTTAATGATCGACTCTTTTTGGCCCCTGCTCAGTGCGGGGCTTATTTTTACCGTGCCACTCACCCTGATCACCTTCGTGCTGGGAATCGTGCTCGGCTTGTCGGTGGCGCTGGCCAGATTATATGGTCCGGCCCCGCTGGTGATGCTGGTCCGCTTCTATGTCTGGCTTATTCGGGGCACCCCGCTGCTGGTGCAGCTGTTTCTGATCTTTTACGGTCTGCCGAGCGCCGGCATAGTGCTGGATGCCTTCACCGCCGCGGTGATCGGCTTCACCCTCAACATCGGTGCCTACAGCTCGGAGATCATCCGTGCCACCCTGGCGGCCATCCCCAAGGGGCAGTGGGAGGCGGCCTATTCCATCGGCATGAACTGGCCCCAGGTGATGTGGCGGGTGATCCTGCCGCAGGCGGCGCGCATCGCGGTGCCGCCGCTCTCCAACACCTTCATCTCCTTGGTCAAGGACACCTCGCTGGCGGCGGCGGTGACCGTGCCCGAGCTGTTTCAGGCGGCTCAGCGGCTCGCCTCCGTCACCTATGAGCCGCTCATCCTCTATGTCGAGACGGCCCTCATCTACCTGTTGTTCAGCTCGGTGCTCTCCACCCTGCAAGACAAGCTGGAGCAGCGACTGGCTTACAAAGAGACCCGGGAGGTCGCCCTATGATCCGCTTGAGTGGCATCGAGAAACAGTTTGCGGGGCAGCGGGTGTTGAAAGGGGTGGGGCTGGCGATGGCCGCGGGCAGCGTCACCGCCCTGATCGGCCCCTCCGGCAGCGGCAAGAGTACCTTGCTGCGCTGCGTGAACCTGCTGGAGCGACCCGATGCGGGCCAGCTGGTGCTGGGGGGCAGCGAGCTCGACTTTACCCGGCATCTGTCACGGCAAAGCGTGCTGGCTCTGCGCCAGCAGACCGGCATGGTGTTCCAGAATTTCCAGTTGTTCCCGCACATGACGGTGCTGGAGAACGTGATGGAAGGGTTGGTGACCGTGTTGAAGTGGCCCAGGGAGAGGGCAGTGGCGCGCGCCCTGCAACTGCTCGACAAGGTGGGGCTCAGGCACAAGGCCGAGGCGGTACCTGCCACCCTCTCCGGCGGTCAGCAGCAACGGGTGGCCATTGCCCGGGCGCTGGCGCCGGCCCCCAAGGTGCTGCTCTGTGACGAGCCCACCTCGGCGCTGGATCCCGAGCTTGCCCAGGAGGTAGTGGCGGTGCTGCGCCAGCTGGCCAGTGAGGGCACCACCATGCTGATCGCCACCCACGACTTGCGTCTGGCGGCCCAGATCGCCCAGCAGGTGATCTTTCTGGAGGCGGGAGAGGTGGTGGAGGCGGGCAGTGCGCGCCAGATGTTCACCACCCCCAAGCGGGCGCGTACCTTCGAATACATCTCCACCCTCACCGAGCGGTTGCCGGAGAGCTGGAGCATCTAGCCGGTTGTGGCTGAGCGACATAAAAAAACAGCCCCGCACGAGCGGGGCTGTTTGCATGATGGCTTGGTTGCGACGGCAGATCACACGGCCAGATAGTCCATGATCCCTTCGGCCGCCTTGCGCCCCTCATAGATGGCGGTCACCACCAGATCGGAGCCGCGCACCGCGTCGCCACCGGCGAATACTTTGGGGTTGCTGGTCTGGAAGGCATGCTCGGCCTGCTCCGAGGCCTTGATGCGATCCCGGCCGTCAAGCTCGATGCCGTGTTCCGCCATCCAGGGCTGAGGATTGGGCTGGAAGCCGAACGCCATCACCACCGCATCGGCAGCCAGCACCTGCTCGGAGCCTGTCACAACCACCGGATTGCGGCGGCCATTGGCATCGGGGGCGCCGAGCTCTGTGCTCACCACCTTGATGCCGCAGGTGCGGCCCTGGGCGTCCAGCTCGACGCCGACCGGCTGCAGGTTGAACATGAATTCAACCCCCTCTTCGCGGGCATTCTTCACCTCCCGCTTGGAGCCCGGCATGTTCTCCTCGTCGCGGCGATAGGCGCAGATCACCTTGTCGGCCCCCTGACGGATGGCGGTACGCACGCAGTCCATGGCGGTATCACCACCGCCGAGCACCACTACCTGCTTGCCGGCGAAGTCGATGTAATCGGCTTGCGCCTTCTCAAAGCCCAGCAACCGGTTGGCGTTGGCGATGAGGTAGGGCAGGGCGTCATAGACTCCCGGCGCCTCCTCGTTGGCAAAGCCGCCCTTCATGTACTTGTAGGTGCCGACCCCGAGGAAGACCGCATCGAACTCGCCGAGCAGGTCGGCGAAGGTGACATCGCGGCCCACCTCGGTCTCGAGGCGAAACTCCACCCCCATCCCCTCGAAGATCTCGCGGCGACGCTGCATCACCTCTTTTTCCAGCTTGAAGGAGGGGATGCCAAAGGTGAGCAGACCGCCGATCTCCGGATACTTGTCGAACACCACCGGGGTGACACCGCCCCGAGCCAGCACGTCGGCACAGGCGAGGCCCGCCGGGCCGGCGCCGATGACGGCGACCCGCTTGCCGGTCTTGACCACCTTGGAGAGATCGGGCTTCCAGCCCATCTCGAACGCCTTGTCGGTGATGTATTTTTCGATGTTGCCGATGGTGACGGCGCCGAAGCGATCGTTGAGGGTGCAGGCACCCTCACACAGTCTGTCTTGCGGGCAGACCCGGCCACACACCTCCGGCAGACTGTTGGTCTGGTGGGAGAGCTCCACCGCCTCCAGAATGCGTCCCTCGTTGGCCAGCTTCAGCCAGTTGGGGATGTAGTTGTGCACCGGGCACTTCCACTCACAGTAAGGGTTGCCGCAGTCGAGGCAGCGATCCGCCTGCATGCCGACCTGGGCCTGGTTGAAGGACTCGTAGATCTCCACGAACTGGATCTTGCGGATCTTGAGCGGCTTCTTGGGCGGGTCGACCCGCTGCACGTCGATAAACTGAAATACGTTCTGGCTCATAGGGTTCCCTCCTTATTGCGCCTGGATTCTGAGTTCTGCACTGGAACGGCTGGTGTGGCCAAGCAGCGATTTGACGTCGCTGGACTTGGGTTTGATCAGCCTGAACTTGGGCACATAGGAGTCGAAGTTGGCCAGGATCTCCTCGGCGCGCGAGCTGCCGGTTTCATTGAGGTGCGCCGTGATGATGCCGCGCAGGTGCTCCTGATGGATGGCGAGATCCGCCACGTCCAGCAGTTCTACCAGCTCGGGGTTGGTGCGCTTGGCAAAGTTGCCGCACTCGTCGAGCACGTAGGCGAAGCCGCCGGTCATGCCCGCGGCGAAGTTGACGCCGGTGGTGCCGAGCACGGTGACGATGCCGCCGGTCATGTATTCACAGCCGTTGTCACCAATCCCCTCGACTACCGCCAGCGCCCCTGAGTTGCGCACCGCAAAGCGCTCGCCAGCGGTACCCGCAGCGTAAAGTTTGCCGCCGGTGGCGCCGTAGAGGCAGGTGTTGCCGATGATGGCCGCCTCGTGGGATTTGAATGCCACGCCGACATGGGGTTTGATCACCAGCTTGCCGCCGGTCATCCCCTTGCCCACGTAGTCGTTGGCATCCCCCGTGAGGATCATCTCAAGGCCGCCGGCGTTCCAGACGCCGAAGCTCTGGCCTGCGGTGCCGTTGAAGTGAACCCGCACCGGATCGGCCGCCATGCCCTGGTTGCCGTGGCGCTTGACGATCTCGCCGGACAGGCGCGCCCCCACCGAGCGGTCGGTGTTGCGGATGTCGTAGCGAAACTCGCCGCCGCTCATGTTTTCCACCGCCTCCAGCAGATCTTCCACCATCTTGAGGTTCAAAGGCCCCTTGTCGAAGGTGGGGTTGTGCTGCTGGCTGAACAGGCTGGAGCCTGCCGGTGCGACCGGGCTGGCCAGAATACCGGAGAGATCCAGCTTGGCCTGACGGGCGGTGAGGCCGGGCAGCGCTTCCAGCAGGTCGGTGCGACCGATGAGGTCGGTCAGCTGGGTGACGCCCAGCTGGGCCATCAGCTCGCGGGTCTCCTCGGCGATGAACTTGAAGTAGTTCATCACCATCTCCGGCAGGCCGGTGAAGTGCTCGCGACGCAGCTTCTCATCCTGGGTAGCGACGCCGGTGGCGCAGTTGTTCAGGTGGCAGATACGCAGGTATTTGCAGCCGAGCGCCACCATGGGGCCGGTGCCAAAACCGAAGCTCTCGGCGCCGAGAATAGCCGCCTTGATGATGTCCAGACCCGTTTTGAGGCCACCGTCCACCTGCAGCCGCACCTTGTGACGCAGGCCGTTGGCCACCAGTGCTTGCTGGGTCTCGGCCAGGCCCAGCTCCCAGGGGGAGCCGGCGTATTTGACCGAGGTGAGGGGGCTCGCGCCGGTGCCGCCGTCGTAGCCGGAGACGGTGATGAAGTCCGCATAGGCCTTGGCCACGCCGCAGGCGATGGTGCCAACGCCGGGCTCGGACACCAGTTTCACCGACACCAGGCAGCTTGGGTTGATCTGCTTGATGTCGAAGATGAGCTGGGCCAGATCCTCGATGGAGTAGATATCGTGGTGGGGCGGCGGCGAGATCAGGGTCACGCCGGGCACCGAGTAACGCAGCTTGGCGATCTGGGCCGTCACCTTGTCACCGGGCAGCTGGCCCCCTTCGCCGGGCTTGGCCCCCTGAGCCACCTTGATCTGCACCACGTCGGCGTTCATCAGGTAGTGGGGGGTGACGCCAAAGCGCCCCGAGGCCACCTGCTTGATGCGCGAATTCTTCTCGGTGCCGAAGCGCTTGGGATCCTCGCCGCCTTCACCCGAGTTGCTCTGGCCGCCGAGCCGGTTCATGGCGATGGCCAGGGCCTCGTGGGCTTCCGGGCCCAGCGCGCCGATGGACATGGCGGCGGAGTCGAAGCGGGGGAACAGCTTGGCAGCCGGCTCCACCTGCTCCAGCGCCACCGGGTTGTCGACCTTTTTGAGGGTAAGCAGATCGCGCAGGGTGGCGACCGGCCGCTCGTTCACCAGGCGGGCGTACTCCTTGTAATCGGCATAGTTGCCGGAGCGCACCGCCACTTGCAGGGTCTGTACCACGTCCGGGTTGTAGGTGTGGTACTCGCCGCCGTGGACGAATTTGAGCAGGCCGCCCTGAGTGAGGGCCTTGCGGGCCAGCCAAGCCTGACGGGCCAGATTGAACTGATCCTGCTGGATGTCGGCAAAATCGGCGCCCTGGATGCGGCTCGATACGCCGCGAAAACACATCTCGACCACGGCTTTGGAGAGGCCCACCGCTTCGAACAGCTGGGAGCAGCGGTAGCTGGCCACCGTGCTGATGCCCATCTTGGACATCACCTTGTAGAGCCCCTTGTTGATGCCGTTGCGGTAGTTGAGCATGGCCTGGCGCAGGCTCATCTTGAGCACGCCCTCTTCTACCTGCTTGGCCAGGGTTTCGTAAGCGAGGTAGGGGTAGATGGCGGTGGCGCCAAAGCCCAGCAACACAGAGAAGTGGTGCGGGTCGCGCACGCTGGCGGTCTCCACCAGGATGTTGGCGTCGCAGCGCAGGTTGTTGTCCACCAGGGTACGCTGCACCGCTCCCACCGCCATGGCTGCCGGGATGGGCAGGGTGTCGGCACTGACGTCCCGATCCGAGAGGATAAGCAGCACGGTACCGGCCTTGGCGGCAGCCTTGGCCTCTTCACAGATGCGCAGGATGGCCGCTTCCAGGCCCTCTTCGGGTTTGAAGTTGAGGCTGATCACCTGATGGCGATAGTGCTCCCCTTCCAGCGCCAGCAGCTGGTGGAAGTCGGAGTAGAGCAGGATCGGCGACTGGAACAGCACCCGGTGGGCGTGGCCGAAGGTCTCGTTGAACACGTTCTGCTCGCGGCCGATACAGGTGGCCAGCGACATGACGTGGTTTTCCCGCAGCGGATCGATGGGCGGGTTGGTGACCTGGGCGAACATCTGGCGGAAGTAGTCGTACAGGGTGCGCTGGCTGGAGGAGAGCACCGCCATCGGGGTGTCATCCCCCATGGAACCCACCGCTTCCTGGCCGTTTTCACCCAGTACCCGGATGATCTGATCCAGCTCCTCATAGGAGTAGCCGAACAGCTTCTGATAGGTTTTCAGTTGATCGTCGGAGAACTCGCGGGCGCCGGTGCTGGCGTCATCCATCTGCTCAAACGGCACCAGCCGCTTGCAGTGCTTGTCCATCCACTGTTTGTAGGTGTGACGGCTCTTGAGATCGTCATCGATCTCGAAGCTGGTCCAGATCTTGCCGTTGCTGGTATCGACCACGAACAGCTCGCCCGGGCCGACCCGGCCCTTCTCCAGCACTTCGTCCGGGGTGTAGTCCCAGGTGCCCACTTCAGAGGCCAGCGTGATGAACTTGTCCTTGGTGATGACGTAACGGGCCGGACGCAGGCCATTGCGATCGAGCGCGCAGGTGGCGTAGCGACCGTCGGTCATGACGATGCCGGCCGGGCCATCCCAGGGCTCCATGTGCATGGAGTTGAAGTCGTAGAAGGCGCGCAGGTCGTCATCCATGTTCGGGTGTTTCTGCCACGCAGGCGGGATCAACAGGCGCATGGCACGGAACAGGTCCATGCCGCCGGCCAGGAACAGATCCAGCATGTTGTCGAGGCTGGAGGAATCCGACCCCGTGGTGTTGACGAAGGGGGCGGCCTCTTGCAGATCGGGGATAAGCGGCGTCGCAAACTTGTAGCTGCGCGCCTTGGCCCACTGGCGGTTGCCGGCGATGGTGTTGATCTCGCCGTTGTGGGCCAGATAGCGGAACGGTTGCGCCAGCGGCCAGCGCGGGCTGGTGTTGGTGGAGAAACGCTGGTGGAACACGCAGATGGCCGCCTGCATGCGAATGTCGGCCAAATCCAGATAAAAACGCGGCAGATCCACCGGCATGCACAGTCCTTTATAGACGGTGACCAGGTTGGAGAGGCTGACCACGTAGAAGTAGTCGTCGCTGATGCGTTTCTCGATGCGGCGGCGCACGATATAGAGGCGGCGCTCGAGATCCTTGTCGACCCAGCCGGGCGGGGCGTTGACAAAGACCTGTTCGATGCTGGGCAGGGAGGCCTTGGCGATGGGGCCGAGTACATTGGTATCGATAGGCACCTTGCGCCAACCGACCAGGCTCAGGGTCTCCTTTTCCAGCTCTTCGTCGATGATGTCGCGAGTGGCTTGCGCCAAGACGGGGTCGGGGTTGAGAAACAGCATGCCGACCGCGTAGTTGCGGCCCAGGTGCCATCCCTTCTCTTCGGCGACAGCTCTGAAGAAGCTGTCGGGTTTTTGCAGCAACAGACCGCAGCCGTCGCCGGTCTTGCCGTCGGCGGAGATGCCGCCACGGTGCTGCATGCGAGCCAATGCTGACATCGCGAGACGGACAAGCTTGTGGCTGGCTTCACCTTCCATGTGGGCCAACAGGCCGAAGCCACAGTTATCCCTCTCCAGCTTTGGATCATATAGTGACATTGCATTTCTCCCTTGCTCGGCCTTGCATCGCACTGTCATCAACAGACTGCATAAATTGCGATTGGCTCTTGTGGTTCCGTCCGCCTGAGGTGGCGAATCTCCAAACTAATGGGATTTTTCGGCAAGGTCAATTGGACATCCCGGCTGTTTTCATTATCACAAACCCATAACAAAATGTCGGGGTGCGGGTATATATGGGGTATTAACTGGCGATTGCTCTGGTTATTTTTGTTTTCGTGGAGTTTTGTATTGCCATATTGGACTTTGCTGGTTGACTCAATGGGGGCAAGGATTTGTAGTAATTTTACCAATCCACTCGACAAGTGAATGGCCGAGATCACAATAACGATGCAGGTGACTTGCATTTGCAAAACCACCGTCTATGAGAAAATTTTCATTATTCAACAAACTGTTAGAAGATGGTTTTGTGGTGGTGTTGAGCCTTCGTCAAATTGGGGATGAGTCTCGAAAGCGTCGATAACTACCCATTTGCTGATATTTATCCGGTTATTGATGAATATTTATATGTTTTCCCGACTCTCTCCTCTCTTGATCCAGCGCAGCGCTGCGCGCGGCCAAGCTCGTACAATGACGCCCCTTTACTGGAGGTGTCATGCAGTTACACGAACTCGTCAATACATTCGGCCAGGATCTCAAGCAGCGCCATGGCCAGAAGATCCACAAGCTCTCCATTCACGGTGCCTTCACCTGCCCGAACCGGGACGGCACGCTGGGCCGTGGCGGTTGCACCTTCTGCAATGTCTCCTCCTTTGCCGACGAGTCGGCCCAGCAGCTTTCGGTGGTGCAGCAACTGCTGGCTCGCCGGGATGAAGTGACCCGAGCCAAACGTTATCTCGCCTACTTTCAGGCCTATACCAGCACCTATGCCGAGGTGGAGTACCTGCAGCGCATGTATGAAGAGGCGCTGTCGGTGAGCGACATGGTGGGCTTGTGTGTGGGGACGCGTCCAGATTGCGTACCGGATGCGGTACTGGACCTGCTGGCCGGTTATCAAGCCCGGGGTTACGAGGTGTGGCTGGAGCTGGGGCTGCAGAGCGCCAACGACAAGACGCTGCAGCGCATCAACCGGGGTCATGGCTATGCCGCCTATGTTGACGCTGTGACCAGGGCCCATCAGCGCGGCATCAAGGTGTGCGCACACCTGATCGTCGGTCTGCCCGGTGAAGTCGCCATGGACAGCCTGAATACGCTGCAGCGCATCGTGGAGACGGGGGTGGAGGGGATAAAACTGCACCCGCTGCACGTGGTAGAGGGAAGCACCCTTGGCAAGGCGTGGCAGGCGGGTCGACTGGAGGTGCCGAGCCTGGCGCAGTATGTGGAAGCGGCGGTTGCCATGATCCAGCATACGCCGCCCGAGGTGGTGTACCACCGCATCTCGGCATCGGCACGCCGTCCGACTCTGTTGGCGCCGGCCTGGTGCGAGAATCGCTGGACAGCCATGGCTGACATTGCTAGTGAACTGGCCCGATCCGGCGCCCAGGGTCATGCGCTGGGGCGCCCTTTTTCGCTTTCTGGCAATATCGACTAGGTAATCAGATTCCATCAAAAAAACAGTGAGTTATTAGATGAAATTCAGTCTTTGCGGTATAGTTTCGGTAAAATTGTCTTGATATAGTACTTGGCTTGAAAAAGATATCATTATCAATAAGCTTGTATTATTTCCAATTTGGACGGGATATATCGGAGGTGGCGCCATCTTGTGTCGCGATCCGCAACCAAACTGCCCGTCTCGCCTTTGGGTGTAATGCCTATCAGGTCTGCCAATGACATTCAGTGTCATGTACCTGTGCTTAATGTGTATCAGGCTGTTGATCCCTTCTCGGGGAGCTCTGTTCTTTATGTCACGGGATCGTCTGCGCCAAACTGCGCCCGTGAAGCTTGAATATCGGTGTGGCGATAGAGCCGGCCCAATCATGCAGTGACAGGATGCTATGCAAGCAGAAACTAACCGTATTGACGAGTTGTTGGAGTGTCTGGTCTTTCTGACCCGCTTTTATGGGGTGCCCAACAGCAAGGATGCCCTGACGACCGGTTTGCCACTGGTGTCCGGCCTGCTGACGCCCAACCTGTTTAGCCGTGCCGCCGAGCGGGGCGGGCTGTCGGCCCGGGAAGTGATCCAACCGCTTGCCGAAATCTCCCCCTTGTTGCTGCCTTGCGTGTTGCAGATGCGCAATGGCGGTGCCTGCATTCTGCTGGAGTGGAATGAAGACAGGAGTCAGGGCAAGGTCATCTTTCCTCAGGCGGGAGATGCGGCCCAGTGGCTCAGTGCGGCCCAACTGGGTGATGAATATCTGGGCCGACTGTTTTTTGTCAAAAAGCAGTTTAAGTTTGATGAGCGCTCCCCCAAGGTGCTGGAGACCCGTGACGGGCATTGGTTCTGGAGCACTCTGTTTGAATCCCGTGGCATCTATCGGGACGTACTGATCGCGTCCATCCTCATCAACCTGTTTGCCATCGCCAGCCCGCTGTTCACCATGAACGTCTACGACAAGATAGTGCCCAATCTGGCATTTGATTCTCTTTGGGTGCTTGCGGTCGGGGCCATGGTGGTGTTCACCTTCGATTTCGTGATGCGTCAGCTGCGCAGCTACTTCATCGACATCGCCGGTAAAAAATCGGATGTGCTGTTGTCGGCCAAGATCTTCGCCAAGGTGATGGGCATGCGGATGGAGTCGCGGCCGGCCTCGACCGGTGCGTTTGCCAAACATCTGCAGGAGTTCGAATCGGTACGGGAGTTTTTTACCTCCGCTACCGTCTCTACCCTCATCGACCTGCCGTTCGCGGTCTTCTTCCTGTTCATCATCTGGATTTTTGCCGGTGTCATGGTCGTGGTACCGATCGTCGCCATGCTGATCCTCATTATTTACAGCTTCTATATTCAGGCGCCGCTCAAGCAGTCCATCGAAGAGGGATCGCGGCTTGCTTCCCAGAAGAACGCCAACCTGATCGAGAGCATTTCAGGCCTTGAGACCGTCAAGATTTTCGGGGCTGAGAGCATGTTCCAGCATCGCTGGGAGCAGGCCGTCTCCCATATCTCGACCTGGGGCGTGCAGACTCGCCGCATCACCAACTCCATGTCTTCGCTGGCCAGTTATATCCAGCAGGTGGTGACGGTGGCACTGGTGATTGTCGGCGTTTATCAGATCTCGGAAGGGTTGGTCACCATGGGTGGCATGATTGCCGCCGTCATGCTGTCAAGCCGTGCCATTGCGCCCATGGTACAGCTGTCGGTGCTCTCCACCCGCTACAACCAAGCCAAGTCCGCACTGGAAATCCTGGAAAAAATCATGGTGACACCGGGTGAGCAGGAAGAGGGAAAACAGTATATCCACCATCCCGTGATCTCCGGTCGGATCGAGTTTGACAATGTATCGTTCAAGTACCCAGGGATGGAAACCAGCACCCTGCACAACATCAATCTGCGGATCGAGCCGGGCGAGAAGGTGGCCATCATAGGCCGGATCGGGGCGGGTAAAACCACGCTCGAGAAGATCTTGATGGGCTTGTATCGGCCCACCGATGGCTCGGTACGACTCGATGGGTTTGAACTGGATCAGCTGCCGGCCTCGGTGATCCGGCGCAACATAGGTTGTGTCCCGCAGGACGTGACCCTGTTTTTTGGCTCGGTGCGCGACAACATCATGCTGGGCAATCCGCTGGTGGACGATGTGCGGGTCATGCGGGCCGCCAAACGGGCCGGCGTCACCAATTTTACCAATCGGGATCCCAACGGGCTGGATCGGCAGATAGGTGAGGGGGGTCGCCAGCTCTCGGGGGGCCAGCGTCAGGCCATCCTGCTGGCGCGAGCCTTGCTCAACGACCCCCCCATTCTGGTGATGGACGAACCCACCTCCAACATGGATAACCAGTCCGAGATGCAGGTCAAGCATGAGTTGGCACGATTGGGGCCGGAAACGACCCTGATCCTGATCACTCACAAAACCTCCATGCTCGATGTCGCTTCACGGGTCATCGTGGTTGAGCAGGGGCAGGTGGTGGCCGATGGGCCCAAAGAGGCTGTGCTGCAACAGTTGAAAGAGGGCAAGGTGCGTGTGCAGGAGGCGTCCAATGGCTAAATTTGGCCTGTTCAAGAAGGCGCCATCCGATACCGTACTGCCGGCACCGGAGCACCTCGAATTCGTCGATGACGGTGCGGCTGCGGTACTGCTGAGTACTCCGACTCGAGCCAGGGCATTGCTATGGGCCTGCTTCCTGTTTTTCATGAGCGCCATCGTCTGGGCCGCATGGGCCGAGCTCGATGAGGTCACCGTTGGACAGGGCAAGGTCATCCCTTCCCGTCAGTTGCAGGTGATCCAGAATCTGGAGGGGGGGATCGTCAAGGAGATCTTCGTCAAAGAGGGTGACATCGTTGAAAAAGGGCAGCCGCTCTTGCGCATCGATGATACTCGCTTCCGCTCCGATTTTCGTGAACGGGAGCAGGAGCTGGTGACTCTCAAGGGGGATATTGCCAGGCTGCGCTCCGAAATCCAGAGCGTGGTGGTCAAGACCGGCCCCAATCTGGGGTGGCGCGAGCAGGTCGTGGTCGACAAGCAACCCATCGATTTCCCGGACGGTTTCGAAAACGTCTTTGCCGAATATGCGGCTCGAGAAAAATCAGTTCAGGATGAGCGCCTCAACAACTTGAACAACCAGCTCTATATTCTGGGGCAGCAGATTGAACAGAAAGAGCAGGAGACCATAGAGCTCAACGCCAAGATCAGGACGGTGGCGCGTAGCGTGGATCTGGCGCGGCAGGAGCTCAATATCAGCCGCCCCTTGGCCAAGGAGGGGATAGTACCTCAGGTCGAACTGATCAAGCTGGAACGGCAGGTCAACGAGATGCAGGGGGAATTGGAGAGCAACCGGCTGCTTATTCCCAAGCTCGATTCCGTGTTGCGGGAGACCATCTCCAAGCGCAACGACATTGCCTTGAAATTCCGGGCCGATTCACAGACCGAGCTCAATGAACGGCAAGGCAAATTGAGCCAGCTGTCCGAAGGCCAGGTTGGGCTGCGGGATCGGGTGGATCGCACCAGCGTGATCGCGCCGCTCAAGGGCACCATCAAGAAGCTCAAGATCAACACGCTGGGTGGTGTGGTGCAACCGGGCATGGATCTGATGGAAATTGTTCCGCTGGAAGACACTCTGCTGGTCGAGGCCAAAGTGTCGCCCAAAGATATTGCGTTCTTGCGGCCAGGGCTGGAGGCCGTGGTCAAGATTACTGCCTATGACTTCACAATTTATGGAGGATTACATGGCAAGGTTGAACAGATAAGTGCTGACTCGATCCAGGATGAAGATGGCAACTCCTTTTACCTGGTACGAGTACGCACCGAGAAAAGTTACTTGGGCGATGAGCTTAACGCACTTCCCATCATCCCCGGTATGTTAGCCAGTGCAGATATTATTACTGGTAAAAAAAGTGTCCTAGACTATTTGCTTAAGCCGATTTTACGGGCAAAGCAGTCGGCACTGAGAGAACGATAAGCCAACAATCTAAAAACAACATGACTGGAGATACCATGAAGAAGACGATTGTTGCCATGTTAGTAAGTGGCGCCGTGCTGTTCCCGGGCCTTACCCAGGCCCAAACACTGGAACAGTCAGTGGCACAGTCACTGGCTACCCATCCCAAAATCAAGGAAGCTTTTGATCTCTATCAGGCGCGACTGTATCAGCATGATGGAGCCAAAGGTGGTTACTATCCCACCATCGATCTGCGTGGTGGTGTCGGCTATGAGAAGACTGACAGCCCGTCAACTCGTGCGGCCGGCGCTAACTCGACCACCATCGATGACTCCATGACCCGTAAAGAGGCCGGTATCAGCCTGCGCCAGATGCTGTTTGATGGTTTCAACGTCAGCAGCAACGTAGCTCGTACCGATGCCGAAGCCAATGCTCAGCGTCTGGCCATGATCTCTGAGGCGGAGAATACCGCCCTGCGCGTGGCTGAGGTTTACCTCAACATGCTGCGTCAGCAGGAGATCCTGGAGCTGTCCAAACAGAACCTGGAAACGCACGAGCAGATCCGCAGCGACATCAGCAAGCGGACCGATTCTGGTTTGGGATCCACGGCAGACCAGACTCAAATTGATGGTCGTGTTGCCAGAGCCTACGCCAATCAGGCGGCTGCCGAAAATAACTACCGGGATGCCGAGAGCGAATTCATCCGGGTAGTCAACGAGATGCCAAAAGATTTGGTACAGCCGGTGCCGGATGCTCAGCTCATTCCGAGCAGCCTGGATGCCGCATTGAAGACGGCGACCGAGGTGCATCCGACCTTGCTGTCATCCTTGCAGGATATCGAAGCCGCCAAATATCAGCATGAAGGCTCCAAGTCCGGTTTTTATCCCAATGTCACGTTTGAAGTGGATCAGAACTGGAACGAGGACATTGATGCAGTCAAGGGACGCAATGACGATCTGACCGCCATGGTGCGCATGCGTTACAACCTGTTCCGTGGTGGTTCCGATCTGGCGCAGAGCAAGGCGACGTCCGCTCTCTATTCCCAGGCGAAAGATATTCATATGAATGCTTTCCGTCAGGTTGAAGAGGGAACTCGCCTGGCTTGGAACGCCAAAGAGTCTTTGACCAAGCAGAAGACCTTCCTGAAAGAGCACGTGGATGCCAGCTATGACACCGTACAGGCGTACAAGAAGCAGTTCGGGTTGGGCCAGCGAACCTTGCTTGACGTACTGAACACCGAGAACGAACTGTTTGAGGCCCGTCGCAGCTACATCACGGCCGAGTATGACTCCTTGCTGGCGGATTATCGGATCCTCAATGCCACTGGCAGTTTGCTCAATGCATTTAATGTGAAGCAGCCAGCCGATTGGCAAGCTAAACAGTAATGAAGTGCGCATCAGGTTTGATGCGAGTAAAAGGGATGGCTGCAGCCGGGCTGCTGCCATCCCTTGTCTCTGACGGCCACTTCTGGCCAGCGTTGTAACAGCCAGTGGATCTTTTGAAGATGCATGTGACTGAGCAGTATCGAGCAGGCAGTGTCGGCATGGCGTCAAGTTTCGTCTTGGCTCCGTTTTTGCGCGCACGCTGGTTGCGCTGGTCACTCTGGCTGCTGCTGGTTTCTCTGCCTTTGTTGCTTTCTGCCAGCCAGCCTCTTACCCCCGAAGATCTCAAGCTGGTACAGCGTGCACAAGATACGTACGGTGTCAGGGCCGGTAAACGGGTCACGACTTGGCGTACGCTGGTTATGCAAAATCGTGCCGCCGGTCTGACTGACCGCCAGAAACTGGAGAAGGTAAACCAGTTTTTCAACCAGATGCGTTTTATCGACGACATCAAGTTGTGGCGTAAAAAAGACTATTGGGCGACCCCGTTGGAATTTTTGGGCGCTGCTGGTGGTGATTGTGAAGATTTCAGCATTTCAAAGTACTTTACTCTGTTGGAATTGGGGGTGCCGGATGAAAAAATGCGGATGGTCTATGTCAAGGCATTGGATTACAACCAGTTTCATATGGTAGTTGCTTACTATGAAACACCATCCTCAGTTCCCGTGATTTTGGATAACTTGATTGGGTCAATCCGGCCAGCCAGCCAGCGCCGGGATCTGATGCCGATATACAGCTTTAACGGTAGTCACTTGTGGTTGATGAAGGCGCGTGGTCAAGGGGAACTGGCTGGACAGTCCTCACGCCTGGGATTATGGAATGATTTACGCAATCGCATGACTTCGGGGCGATTGGCTCAGCCTGTGTTGAATTTGGATGATTAACCTATGACGCTCTACAGACAATTACTGGCAACCATGTTGATCCTGTTCGGCTTGTTGTTTGCAGCCACCTATTGGGTGCAATTCAACTCGACTCGTACCTATCTGGCGCAGCAACAGGAAACCACTGTTATCAACACCGCCACATCCCTTGGATTGGCGTTGACGCCTTATTTGGAAAATGGCGATAAGGTGGGGGCTGAATCCGTCATTCAGGCGATATTTGATGGGGGATATTATCGCTTGGTCCGTCTGGACTTGTTGGCTTCCAAAGATGTCATTGAGCAGGAAAATACCAACAATATTCAGGGAGTGCCGCAGTGGTTCATTAATTTGGGCCTGTTTCCCGAAGTCTCCAACGAATCGATACTGACCTCTGGCTGGCTGCAACTGGGCAAATTGAAGGTTGTTGGCCACCCCGGGCAAGCCTACTACGAGCTGTGGCGTGGTATGAGCGAACTGGCGAGCTGGTTTCTGATAGGCTTTCTCATCACCACCATTTTGTTGATGCGTGCGCTCAACTATTTGCTCAAGCCGCTCAAGCAGATCTGCGAACAGGCGGTGGAGATCGAGCTCCACCACTTTGGCCACGCCATTCCTGAACCCAAGACCCATGAATTGAAACAGGTGGTACAAGCCATCAATACGCTTTCCAGCAAGCTGGCCCTGCAGTTCAAGGAACAGGCTGATGAGGCTGAAAAATTGCGGGAGCGGGTTTATGTGGACGCCGTATCAGGCTTGGGCAACCGGGCTTATTTCGTGGGTCAGGTAAACGCATGGATTGCCGAGGCAGGACAAGGCGGCGTCATGCTGGTCGCTGTCGATATGCTGGATGATCTGTACCGTGAGGAGGGGTTTGCCGCTCGCGACAACATGGTCAAGTCGATAGCACAGGCTCTGAAGGAGCAGCTGAAAGGCTGGGATGGGTCGGCACTGGCGCGGATTTCGGCCACGGAATATGCCTTACTGTGTCCTACCGATGATCTGGCCCAGCTGAAAGATTTGGCGGAAGTGATCAATAGTCGCATTGCCGACCTGGTTGTGAACCCCATGGGTGAGGGTGGTGCACTCTCCGTTATCGGTATTGCAGGGCGCGATGGTAATGACGATTTGTCAGCGTTGCTGACCAAGGCCGACAACGCCTTGGGCAAAGCGCGTAATGAACGTCGTGGCGCAGTAGTCATGGAGGGTGGTGTTGATCAAGGACTGATGGGACGTCTGGCTTGGCGCGATCTGGTACAAGATGCCATCGCTCGGCACTTGTGGCGTTTCAAGGCGCAACCTGCCTGCAGATTTGATAACGGTGAGCGTTTGCATGCCGAATTGTTTGCCTCTATTTCTCGTGATGGCACAGATTATTTTGCCGGTCAATTCTTGCCGGCCATCGAACAGTTCAAATTGGGCGGCGAATTCGATCAGGCGATACTTGAAGCTTCTATTCCATTGCTCCAACAACAGGCGGATCTGGTCTTGGCGGTCAATATTACAGCTGGCTCGCTGTGTTCCGATGAGTTCAGAGCGTGGTTGACGGGCTATCTGACGGATCATATCGAGCTGCAAGAGCGGCTGCTGTTTGAAATCCCGGAAGCTGCCATCATGAAACATAAAGATCATGTCACCGCCTTGGTGAAGGCCTTGCAAGAACATGGATTCCAGTGGGGGGTGGATCATTATGGACGTCACTTCCAGTCACTGGGATATCTGGAAGAGCTGGCTCCAGCCTATGTCAAGGTTGATCATGGCTATACCAGTCAGGTGATGGAGCCGGGGGCGGATACCTCCTTCCTGGCAGCAGTGTGCCGCGCCGCTCACAATGCAGGAGTCACAACCATTGCGACCCGGGTTGAAGATCAACATCAGGTTGAGTTGCTTGCCAAGTTGCATATCGATGGCTATCAGGGTTTTGTGCATCCCGCATTCCCACTGGCTTAAATCTTATGAAATCAAAAGGGGCCCATAAGGGCCCTTTTTTTATTCTAAAGATGAATAAGAATAGGTATTTTTAGGGCTCCTCTCTGTTTGAGATTCGCTTGAGGCGCCACCAAGTGATTGATTTGACATTATAAAAAAGACCCTTCGATTTAATACATTGCATCCCCCCAAGACGGAACAAATCCAATACATTTTTGCAACGGATGCGAAGCGTACAGACATCTATGGTGTAGACATCGAGATCTGTCACGTTGGAGCAAAGGATATGCGCACTCAAATCATCGACAAAACGGTTGTGGTCTCTTCCATTGAAGGCAGTGTTCAAATCGTGCTGGCTGATGGAAGCAGCCGCCCATTGCAAAAAGGCGAGATCCTCCAGCCGGGAGCCAAACTTAATATTGCAGATGACGCCAAACTGGTATTGGCTCCCTATGACGATTCTCCTGCCGCCGCTACTCCAGATGCTCCCGCTCATGACGCGCCAGCCCCTGGTCAACCTCAAGCCCCTGATGCGGGTACTGCGGCTTCTCCTGATATCGCTGCATTGCAAAAATCAATTCTGCAAGGGGTAGACCCGACACAAAACTTTGAAGCTTCTGCTGCCGGTGGGGCACCTGCCGCCGGTGGTGGTGGTGGCGGGATCGGTGGTGTAGCCGGTGCCAGTGGCAATGGTGGCTTTGTCACCATTGACCGTATTGGTGATGCAACCATTGCTGCCGCAGGCTTTGACACCACATATCAGACAGAGCCGGTTGTAGATACACAACAAGTAGTAGAGCCCTTGCTGGTCAATGAACTGACGGATCAGGGCGAGCAGCTGGTTGTTGCGGAAGACGGTGTATTGAATGGCAATTTGCTGGATAACACGGTCAATACCGATGGGCCGTCAGCTGCGTCGGTTCTGCTCTTCAGCTGGGGAGGCAACGCCAATGTGGCTGTCGGAACCAGTGTGACAATCGACGGGATCGGTACGCTTGTCGTCAATGGCGATGGCAGCTTCACATTCACCCCGGCACCCAACTACGACGGTGCTGTCCCCCCTGTCGTGTACACGGTTACCGATGGCACCGATACGGTCCAATCCACCTTGGAACTCACTATCACGCCAGTCAATGATCTTGCTGATCAGGGTGAGAACGTCGTGGTGACGGAGGATGCGGCGGTATCGGGCAATTTGCTTGACAACACCGTCGATAATGACGG
This sequence comes from Aeromonas sp. Y318-1, assembly GCF_027706125.1. Classification (NCBI taxonomy): domain Bacteria; kingdom Pseudomonadati; phylum Pseudomonadota; class Gammaproteobacteria; order Aeromonadales; family Aeromonadaceae; genus Aeromonas; species Aeromonas sp. Y318-1. The sequence goes on along the minus strand of NZ_JAPDCM010000002.1, from coordinate 174,462 downwards.
GCCTCAGGCTGCTACTGTCACAGGATTTAGCTGGGGTGGAGTTGCCAACACGACTCTGGGCACCCCCGTCACTCTGGCAGGGGTTGGTACCCTGCTGGTCAATGCAGATGGCAGTTATCAATTTACGCCAGCCACCAATTATAACGGCCCTGTCCCGGCGGTGAGTTATACCGTCACAGATGGTACAGATTCAGTACAGTCCATACTGACTATCACGATCACTCCTGTTGATGAACCGGTTGAGCTTGCCGGTTTGCAGCTGGAGGGCGGAGAGCTGACATTAAATGAAGCCTCATTGGCAGGAGGGAGTAATCCGAATGCAGCCGCTGTGACTCAGAGCGGTACTTTTACCTTCAGTGCGGCCGATGGTGTGCAGAGTCTGACGCTGGGGGGCGTCGCCTTGGTCACCAATGGGCAAGCAGTTACAGCCTTCCCGCAAACCATTACCAGCCCACTTGGTAATCAATTGATCGTTACCGGCATTAGTTACAATCCCGTGACCGGCACTGGTAGCGTGAACTACAGCTACACCTTGGGGGGGAGTGAAACCCACACCCAGCCTGCCAATGACAATTCGCTTAGCGAGAGTTTCAGCGTGGTACTGGTTGATACCGATGGTGACAATACCAGTGGCAGCCTGGATGTGGTCATTCTGGATGATGTTCCCAGCGTCACCCTTACTACCAATTCTGACGGATTGGGATCTGTGTCCGTAGATGAAAGCCTGGTCAGCCTGGGCGGTGCCGGCACTGACGGGGTGGCCAGTGCCACCTTGAGTGCGGCCGACGTGCAGGCCCAGTTCAACCCGGCCTTCGGGGCCGACGGGGCGGGCAGCATCGGCTACAGCCTGGCGCTCACGGGGAGTAACGTGGTCAGCGGCCTGTTTGCGGTAGATCCGCAGGCTCCCGATGGACAGGGCGAGGCCATCGTGCTGAACCAGGTGGGCAACGTTATCACCGGCAGCGCCGGCGGGGTGGCCTACTTCACCCTGACCATCAACCCGAGTACCGGCGAAGTGACCCTGGCCCTGCTGGACAACGTCTGGCACGGCGACACCACCAATGCGGATGACAGCGTGGCGCTGACGCTGGGGCAGGGCGTGCTGACCCTGGTGCAGACCGTGACCGACGCCGATGGCGACCGAGCCAGTGCCGCCATTGATGTGGGCACTGGCGGGGTATTCCAGTTTGATGATGACGGTCCGAGCGTGACCATTACGGTGACGGACGATAACAGTGTGGTGTTGAATACCCAGGATGCACAGACGATTGGTGAGCTAACTGACAGCGATGGTCCGGTGAACTTTGCCAGTGCATTTGTGGCCTCGGCGACAAGCTTTGGTGCCGATGGCATGGGGAGCGATAGCTGGAGTTATGGGTTGACCTTGCTGGCGGCGAGTGGTGCTGATTCGGGTCTGGATAGTAATGGCAGCAATGTGTACCTGTACAAAGTTGGGGATGTGATAGTGGGGTCGACGGCGGCCAGTGGCGTCGGGTTGACAACCAGCTCATCCTCGGTGGTATTCACCCTGTCGGTGAATGGGAGCGGTGGCGTCACCTTGAACCAGATGCAGGAGATAGACCATGCCGGGCCGGGTGTGACGAGCGGCTATGGTAACCAGGAAGCGATCTTGGGGAGTGGGTTGGTTGGTCTGACGGGGACGGTGGTGCGCACAGACGGAGACGGTGACACAGCGACGGACAGCAAGACACTGGATTTGGGCGGGAACGTAACGTTCGATGATGACGGTCCGAGCGTGACCATTACGGTGACGGACGATAACAGTGTGGTGTTGAATACCCAGGATGCACAGAC